>JALVKL010000059.1 GCA_027033775.1 bacterium
CTTATAAGAACAGGTCTCTTACTATCTTCTCTAACTCTAACAAAAGCATAAATATCTCCATTATCATCAGTAAACCTATCTCCTTCTCTCATCTCCCTTCCAAACTTAGCTCTAAATTTATCAAACACAGCCTTCCTTTCTTCTCCAACAATAGTCTCACCTCTTCTATAAGTAGAAGCTTCACCTTTAAGAATCCCTTCTCCTTCAACAGTTTTAATCTCTCCAGCCACTTTCATCAATTCAACAGTTGGATTCTCCTTTTTAGGAAATCTTGGAAATACGTGCTGATAAATTCTCTTCTCATTCCCAAATAAATCTAAGTAAGATTCTCCAGTCCCGCCATATTTAATAAACTCAGATTTAATCCTATTCTGCACTTCAACCATATCTAATATGTTATTAGATAATTCCTCTATAAATTCATCCTTTATCCCAGCTTGTCTCAACCTATCTGCAATCTGCTCTCCTTCTTTAAACTCATGCCATAACACTTTACCAAGATTCTTACTCTCTTTACTCCCCAACTTAACTCCAGCCTTCTCAAAACTCTCCACAACTCTATGGAGTCTATACTCTAACTCAGCCGTCTGAAGTTTAGATATTTGTAAGAACGGGTCGAATGGGTCTGTTGCTTTAACTTCAACTGCTAACTCCTTAAAAGGATTAATCAAAGAAGATGTAAAATCAGGTTTCTTCTCTAATGCTGGGAACTCTGTTCCCAGTACCCTAATCGGTTTGAAGTCAGGGTCATAGAGAACATCTGGAACATATTTACCTTTTGTGGCTTCAGCCAACTTTCTTCTCATTCCATATAAAGCCCATACTCCAAGAGGTCTAAACTTTCTGGCTAATAACCATGTTGCACCAGCTAATCCTGCAACTCCCAAATCAACTCCTTCTTTTCCTTCTTCATTAGTATAAGGTTCAGCTATATATCCAACAGCCATTCCAGTCATTCCAGCTTTAAAACCAAGTTTTAATATATTAGGGGCTTTCTCTGCGATTTTCAATAAATCAGCTCCAAGTCCAGTGGCTCTACTAATCCCTCCCATAGGAGTAATCATTTCAACGACTCTACCAATAGTCTCACTACTCTTCTCATCAAACCCTAATCCTTTAGCCATTTTGGTAGCACCCATCCCAGCTAAAACAGAGAGTGCTCCACCTAATCCACCTGCAATAGCTCCAGGAATCCCACCAAACGCTCCACCTAAAGCCGCACCATATTCTACTGCATAAGGAAGTTCATCCCAACCAGGCATCATTTCCCTCCTTTGTTAAGAGCTTTCTTCAACGCTCCAATCTCTTCAGCATTCAATTCTTCAGGATTAGCTAATTCATCCATAATGGACAAGATAGCAAGAGCACCTGTTCCAAATTTACCCATCTTACCTATTAGTTTTCTATAATTACCTTTCTCCGCAGCCTCTAAAATGGAAGTTTTAAATGCTTTTTTCTCTGCTGTTTTAGTCATTGTCTCAGCTTTCTTAACTCCTTTCTCTAAGTCTTTAGTAAGGTCTTTGACCTTTTCTGCTTCTTTGGGGTTTATTCCAGCTGCTTTAGCAGCTTCTTCCTTAACTTTCTTCTCGAAAGGTGTATCTCCTTTTCTGTTTTTCCACCATTTATAAGTATAGTGCATTCCAACAAGTCCTGCAACTGGAGCAGCTCCTTTAGCTGTATTCTTAATCAAGTCAAAATAATTCTTAGACTCTTGTTCATACTCCTCATCCACCTTTTTAACAGCATCATTAACATCAACTGGAGCTAATGATACAGGACTATCTCCATAAACTTTCTTATCTCCCTCCATTGCATTAGCAATTATTCTTCCTAAGTCTGCCCCAAACACTTTAATGGCAAATTCTTTGCCAAATCTATCTGCATTATCAATATGTCCTTTGTTATTAGAGTCTACTGATAATTGTCTATTTATCGCAGCACCAACTGCATTAGCAGTCTCAACTCCAGATGTAAAACTCTGAGCTATAATCTCAGGGATTTTATAAATAGCATCCGCTCCAATCTTCTGATATAATTTATCTCCTGCTTCATAAGCTTCAACCTTCGCCCTATTAATAATATTCTCCATATGTGCTAAAGCTGCAAGCTTTGGATAATACTTCTCTTTAAGTTCTTTAGAAGAATCCTGAAGAAGTAAATCAGCTGTTAACCTCGCCCTCTCTTTCTCATCCTTAACTCCAGCCAACTTCTCTCTAACTCTTGACATTATATCTCTCGTAGCTATTCCTTCAAGCTGAATATCTCTCATAATCTCTGTGTTTATAGTCTCATATTGCCTTGCAATATTATCCTCATAAGGTTTTAGATAAGTATCTATTGATTTTCTTACGAAGGTAATACCTTTGAATAAAGCATCCTGCTCATTCCCCTGTTGTAAAGCTTGTTGAGATTTAATATAAGCCTCTGTTCTCATCTTATCAAGTTGATTCCTAAGCTTCTGACTCTTCATATCAAACAGAGTTTTGTTCATCTGATATATCATATTATAAATGTTAGCCTGATACTGTCTTAAAACAGTAGACATTCTAAACGCTTGTTCTGGAGTAATCAAATCAGCAGTCATAAGGGCTTTAATGCCCTTAAAAGAAGGCTGAGATAAATCAATCATATCAGACAATCTTCTGAGAGTCTCTCTCTTCCTCTGCTTTTCCATCTCATCAAGAACAAAAGAAGCTATTCTTGGCTCTTCTGCCATTATCACAGCTAAATCTTTGGGACTTATATTAGTGTTAATATTAATAGGCATCCTATAACCTCCTACTATTTCTTTTTATCTGGTGGAGCATATTGAGCATGATAATACATACCTTGATTATATCTCAAGAACCAATCCATAGGATTATATAAATTTAAAAGATTCTGCACGTTTTCATACATACTGGTATAAGGAGCATAAGCCGCAGCTAAAGCCTTCGACTCTCCTGTTTGGAGATTACCCCAAGTCTGAGCTAATCCCTCAACTCCAGACATATATTGTGACTCCAATCCAGTTACACCAGAGGTGTAAGATTGCATTGCTCCACTTAAAGCTCCAAGAGCCCCTTGAGCATACTTCCCTGCCACATCAGAAGCTACTTTCTCAGCCGCTCCTTCACTTGCTAATCCTGATATAGCTAATCTATTTATCCCTTCATTCTGTTTCATAAAGGCCTGCCCTAAAGCTCCAAGGGCAGTTCCATACATCCTCTGGAGTCCTTCTTTTAACTGCTGTAATCCTTCTCCCTTCGCACTTTGAATCTGCTTTAATCCTTCAACAATTCCAGATTCCCCTTGCTTCGTCCTATAATCAATCCATTTAGCTAAGCCCTCAGTTCCAGCTTTCCAGTCCTCATACCCTTTCTTAAACATATCAGCATATTCAGGAGCCATCTTAGACATGAATTCCCATAAGCTCTTATTCACACCAGCTTCAAGAGGAACATTCTTCTGCCAATACTCTTTTTCTCCCGGAGTCATATCAGTAGGATTATACTGACTTCCAACTGGAACAGTTGCACCAGTCCCTAATCCAGCCCATTGTGCAACCTCTTCATAAGAAGGAGCATCCTTAATATTAAACTCTTGTTTATACCAATCATAGATTGCCCTTCTTTGAGATTCACTATAAGGAGCTAAAAACTCTCTAACATCTTCAGGAGTCTTCAATTGCCCTGAAGTAATCATCTTTCTAAGATAATCTATATCAACTCCCTCTAAACCAGATGGCTGACTGCTTTCAGAAGCTTGGGTATTCTGGTCAGCCACTACCATATACCCAACTTGTCTTGCTCTATTCTCAGCCTCACCCTTATTCCCAAACTCTCCAAGCATGATAAGATTACTTGGAGTATTCAATGGGTCGTAGCTGTCATCATAAGTATTATTAGTTCCTTCAACAACCTTCTTTGTATTCAAATCATAATAATATAAAGGCATCCTCTAACCTCCAATATTAAAAGTTATTTGGGGACATATCCCAGTTCCATCCAAAAACACTCCCCTCTTTTTTACCACCAGAACCAGAATTAAGCCAACCAAAATCTCCACCACCATAGAATCCACCTTGACTATCATCCCCACCTGTTTCAACAGCTTTACTTATATCACTCGAATCCCATCCTATAATCTTCTCTAAAGATTTTAAGAAAGTGTCATATCTACTCATCCTCCAATTCAAATCCTTCTCCCTTATATTTAACTCTTTCTTTTTCAAAGCTTGATTAACATAAGTATCAATAGAATTCTCAAGTGCATCAACCTCAGCCATATGAGCTTTTAAAGCAGGTAATGATACAAACTCAGACCCACCATAAGTCCCTGTTGGTAACTTCATGTATCTATGAGCTGCCACAGCTTTAGCTGTTGGAGCAAATTCTGTTCCTAAAACAGATAATCCCGCTGTTAAAAGAGGAGCCCAATTACCAGTAACTAAACCAATACCAGCACTTAATAAAGTTTTAGGATTTAATGCAGATTTAACAAGCTTACTTCCCCCTTTAACCAATCCTTTAACAGCCTTCCCTATACTATGAAATAAGCCCATAATCAAACCTCCTCATCGTTCTGGGAACTCTGTTCCCAGTATTCATATAAATCTAAAACAGCTTTCCATAAGAAAGCTACTAATGATATTAACTCATGAACTTTAATTCCAAGATTCTCTTGCAAATCTTCATTTAAGAATCCCACTATATCTCTTTTCGTTTTATCAGTCTTCCAATTGAAAACTACAGGTTTTACTTTTAAAATATCTTTGATATTTATATCAAGTGGTCTGATATTCTCTTTCGCTTCTTTTGATGAAGCTGGAATCCCGATGATTCCATCATCAGATATAACCAAATCAGAATAACTTGTTGTAATCTCTCTAAGAGCTCCTTTTAACCTTACCAGATTCCTTTTAACCTCTAAACCTAAGAACTCCCCATAATCATCAACAGTCTCTACTTTAAATGATTCTGAAGAATCATCATATCCCCAAGAACAAAACCTCTTGGTTTTGTCATCATCCACAGCATGAAACACTGGAGCATCAAACACAACTCCAAATCTTTCAGACTCTATTATTGCTTTATTATCAGAATCTCCCTTTAAAAGCAACGCTTTATCACAATCTCTTTTTATTATTCCAATAGAAGCTGGTCTCGTCTTCATGCTTATCAATCTATAAAGATTGTTGATACAATCTTTGAGGTAATCAAACAGCTCCTCTAATCTTGATATTCGTTCTTCAAAAGAGATATTCTCTTTGTTTAAACTTTTGTTACAGACCACTTCCTACCTCCTCAACATATAATTCAAATCCCTCTAATAAGCATCCAGGATGCTTTAAACAGGCTTCTTCAAGAGTCATCTTAATAATAAAACTATTTCCTGTTGGAAAGAATCCTTTGACTGGACTATCTGCTCCAGATACATAAGTATCCACCTCAACAAAAGGTGGATTTACGATATAAGCCAATCTTGGATAAGGAGAATCATTCGTAGGAACTTGATAGAATATTCCATATCCCTCATAACCAGAAGGACTCTCAACAACAGGAACATTAATACTACTCTCTTGAATCCCATATCTACTACATGCTTTTATGTTAATAGAAGCTTCTCCATCATTCTGCACCCAAACACCAGCATTCGCTCTAATCTTATGAACAGTTAACATAATATCCTCTTCAATTAATCCAGTGTTAACAGTTAACTCAACTTTATAATTATTCCAAGATACATTATCCTGTGCTGAAAACAAATAAGCTCTTCCATTGGAAAAACACATAACTCCAGTGCAAACCTTCAAAGGCACAGCCTTCTCAATCTCATCAAATCTCCACCAGACAATCCAATTCTCTGTCAAGGAATAAACAAGAGAATACTCCTCTTCAAGGAATCCTACAACAATCAGATTCCATTCAGGTAAGAAGGAGACTCTTGCATTCTCTGGTAATTGGTAAACAAAAGGAAGCTCGAACATCTTCAAGCCACCACCAATCCCATAATAAGTCAACCTTCCCCAAGAATATGCAATTACTCCAGAATCTATCCTTGCTACATCAAAGTGACTATCTATTCCTGTTTCAGCTATCTTTTTTGTGCTTACTGCACCATGACTCCAGCCAGAAACAGCATAAACAGCCTTATTTGAAATAACCAACATTCCCTGTTCTGAGTTAACAATCTTTATAATAGGGAAATCAGCTCCAACCTCTTCTAAGAACTCAAAGTTAGTAACTGCCGCCATCTCTATAAATATATCATCTTTAACTCCACAGATTCTTCCTCTTGATGCTCCAACAATACCACCATCTGCATCTAAAGTGCCATTAACATGGATATGTGGAGTATTTCCACTATAACTCACTCCATAGCCATATTTTATATACTCATCTGAAGCAGCTTCAATATCCATCTGCCAAGTTCCAGAAACTTTAACAAGTTTAATATCTAAAGGAGGTTTCATTGGAGCATTAAAAGTAAAAACCACTGGAGCATATATCTTACCTACTTCAGGAGTATCACTAAATCCCATTGGGATAATGTCTTGATTATAAGTCTCTAAAGATTCATATGTATTAGAGTCTCCATCCGTAATCCTTAATTTAAACTCAAAATTTTCAACAGTATTATAAACATTTCTAAAAGCATGAATTGTAACAGAAGATATAAATATCTTATCACTTCCAGTTATCGTCAACAACAACTCTTCATTAGAAGAAGGTTGCTTTGCAACTCTTTTATTCCCTTTTAATCCAGCCCAAACACTTCCAATCCTAAACACTTCATCATTATTCACTATATAAATACCATAGCCTTCTATGGCTACAGCCACAAATCTCCCTACCATCTCTATCTGTCCTGTTTCTCCATCCAGAGGAAGAGGGAAATTAAAATTTACAGTTTCAACTGTATCTCCAGGTTTCCAAGTTCTAAGCTCTACATGGTCACTGGTTTTTATTAAAAATCCTACTTTGTCATAGAAGCAGTTCATATCTAATAAAGATTCAGTATCAGGATTAAATATCGTAGCCCAATCCTCATTCTCAGTCCCAAGCTGAACTCTTGGTCTCCAAAGAAGGACACCTTCTTTCTTCCAGGGCATACAATTAACAGCCTCAACAATCCCTCTTCTACCAACAGGAACAGTAGATATATGTCCAACTAATCCTCCAACCGTTGGAACTTTTAAAGGCTTCATCCTATTCTCCCTTTTTAATTAAGACTGAAAGTCTATCCAAATCTCTCATGTTATATGAGAGTGTAGCTCTCAGTGAATCAAGAATCTCAATATACCTAATATTCAAAGCAGGATATTCAATATCATCATCAGCTAAATCTGTAGCTAAATACTTTGTTATATATAAAGTATAATCATTAGCATCAACCACACTTCCTGGAAACATCAGTTTAACTCCAACCTTATCATATCTCTCAACATAAAAGAATGTATTAGGTTTAACATAATCTCTAAAGAGAACTCCCTCTTCCCTTGATACTTTAATAAGTCCATACTTCCCAATCCCTTGTCTCTCCATCAAAACACTTTTTATATCAACAGCATCACTAACCTCAATAGACTCAACAAGAGTTCCACCAGTATAATTAAGAGTCTGTTTAGACTCCTGATAAGGAAGCGGATTGGCTACTTCCAGAGTCAATAATAAATCTTTCATTATAGTCTTAACAAAATCCCTCTTCCCAGCTAATTGCCCATAAGCTGAAACCAACTCATCTATTATACTATTTACAGTAGCCATTAGAAGAACCTCCTATCACAAGACCTATAGGTCTTTTTCTCCTTATTAGCCATTATCCTTATATCTCTTATAATTCTATCAAATTCCTGTTTCCAAGCAGGCCACTTATCAGGATTAAATACTCTTTTACTTAATACTCCATACTTAATCAAATAATATCCTTCACCAAGAAACCACTTTGTAGTCTCATCATCTTCATCAGTCAACTCTGATTCTCTCTTCTTAACAACCAGATTCAATATGGTATCTTCATAAGGTGCGTAATGCACCTTAACTGTAGAATTACTCACTTTAATCTTATCCACACTAAAGTAATTAACATAACCATTCCCATTAGAAGCACTTCTCATAAATTCAAGCTTCCATTCTGGAACTCTCTCCACCTCACCTTTTTCAGTATAAGCTTTTTTAATCATCATCCAATCTGTTGTGTCAACAGTAACGGAATACTGCTCCGCAGGAATACTAATAGGCTCAATACTTTCCTGCCACAAAAAGCTCAATAAAGCCCATAACTCTCTTTCAACTCCTCTAATTAATTCAGGAATCCTGACCTTTTTAACACTATCTCCAGCTTCTTCTGCTATATCCTGAATTAGATAATGATATGTAGGCATCATCTAACTCCTTTTATTCTTAAAGTGCTTAACAATTTTCTCTCCAGTTCTACCACCAAAATAAGCCACTGTCATTGTTATTAACAAAGATTGTATTATAGGCAAATAAGATTTATCAATCTTAAATCCTGCAACATTCCCATCTAAGAACATTATCACAGTAAAAACAATAAGAACAAATCCATAAGACAAAGGTCTTATTAATCTTGTTATTAAGTGTTCATTATCAGATTTCCATCTCTCTGTAACCTCTTCAAATTCTGTTACTAATTCCTCTTTACTATTAATAAGAAGTTCTTTTTCAATCTCAGCTTTCAAATAATTCGCCTTATCCTTATCTTCCACAACTTGGTCTACAATCCCAAACACTCTATCAACCACTTTCCCAATAAAAGGGATGTAAGATAAAAAGCTCATAGCTTTACCTCCACCATTTACCTGTGAACTCTGTTCACAGTTTCCTAATAATTATCTTTACAATGTCTATTAAAAATCCACCTAAAAGTAATATGACAGTTCCGATAAACCACTTCTGATTCTTTTCGAGAGAAGAGACTCTCCTCTCCAATCCCTCTTGTTCTACAGAGGAAGCAACTTTGTGTTCTAATAAAGTATCCAGCTTTTTGTTTATAGTATGAAACTCTGACTTAACTTCTTCCATAAAGCCATTCATTACATATCCTTTTGTTTCAAGAATCCTGATTCTTTCTTCTAATTCTTTGTAGTTCTCCATCTTTAACAACCTCTAAATTCAGAATAAAGAGGGACATCAGTCCCTCTAATCCTTATGAAATATGACTTTGTCCCCAATGCCCAAACTGTCAATAACAGTCTCAAGCAACTCCATAACCTCTTTAACTGTAACACTCTTGTCTTTTAATACATCCTGAAGTTTCATATTAACTGCACCAAGAATTGTTAAGATGGTGAATAAATCAAGTTTCATCCTCTCATACCCCCTTCCTTAAAGAATTCTTTGAAGAAGGACTTTTCACAATGTCCATCCCCAAAAATAAAATCTATAAACTTCATGAAGAGCTCAGCTCTTCTATTCCCTTCACACGCAAGCATATAAGTGTAACTTGAAACAGTCCAGTCCTCTTCATTATACAAGATAGAGCCACCAAGCTGGTCTAATCCAATAGCCACTGTATAAAAATACTCTTTAAGATTATATCTAAACAGATTCACAATAAACACTATAGGTGACAAAGTTACTACTAAAATAAATGCTATAAGCATAAGAACTAAGTTCTTAATCATCGTTTATCTCCATAAACAAGGATGTCCATTGACATAACAAGTTCCCATTGAGGGATACTCCCAATCATACCAATACACATCCCAGCCCCATCTGTTGATGGCTTTCAAAATTATCCAGCCCTGACATTTATTGATATTAGCCTCTTTACAAGGATTGCTAATAAAATTAGCAACGAAACAGTTATAATTATTTTCATACTTACATCTCAACGCTTCTGAGAAGGAACTAACATTCTTATTCTCGTTATTCAAAATATTCCAGCTATTTTCCTTATAACTCGTTGATATCAGCCACCCAACATTCTTAATCTCATAGTCAAATATATAACCAGCATAGCAGGCATCAATCACAGCCACTTTAGCATCCAACTCTTCAGCTAAGTCTTCCCAGTCATAAATAACCTGAGTCTCCCAACCTTCTGATGTATTATCAGAATGTGTAAGAAAAAGTCCTTTAGGACAACCTTCTCCAACAATAAACAAATAATCTACTGTTTTAAAAGGTAATACCAGATAACCACTAAAAGGTCTTAGTTCACAATCTTCATGAAAAACACTCTTCATAAAATCAGCATATTGCTGACAGGTTGTTCTAAAGAATACTTTGGCAGTATCAGGATTATAGTTCATGTAATAACAAACGCAAGATGCTTTTAGAATAACTGTAGAAAGTACTATAAATACTGCATAGTACAGTATACGCATCTCTTACTCCAAGCTTCTAAGAATGTCTAAAAGTTCTTCCCTTGACGAACATGTTTCTGCCTTATTAAGCAAACTACTCATACTCTTTAACAAATCAGCCAAGCTGTGTATTGTATTATTCAATAATTCAGAATCAGCATAACCAGCATCAGCTAACTCATAAATTCCTGACAATGCTTCTTTTTCTTTATCTGTTAATCCCGTAGGTGTAATACCGCTGTTCCTTAATATCTTTGCAAGCAACACAATTCCTTTTGAGTTAGCAGCAACAAGTTTGTTAAAGTTCCCAACTGTGTCTAAAATACGCTTTCCTATAACCCAATTCAGAGTGTCAATCACAACCTTCTTCAAACCATATACATCTGCAGGAATCAAATCTCTTCCATCATCAGATGTATTTACATTGGAATACACTACATTACCAATCTTGATAACCTTCAGTTTCATAGAAATACTCCTCCTTATTAGCTACAAAATTACATTACTTATAACATTACGAGGAACTCCATTACTATCTCGTATAATGTTATAAACTAAATCTTCCCACCCAATTCCCGTTCCGGTATTGTCTATAACAGTTCCATACACATTATAGCAAATTCCTCTATTAGTAGCCTCAATAAGATAATACTTATCAGAATTAACTTCAACTTCTGCTCCATAATTTACAGTCAGTCCTACAAAATCTCCGCCCTGAACACCTCCCTTTACAGCACATGGGTGATTATTTAGGTCAGAAGTGTCGGCTGCAGGAGAAGGGAGTCGTATTTTACCTCCAGAAACTTTTGAGTAGAAATGAATGAAGCAAGCCTCCGCATAAAACCCAAAAATTTGTGATGTAGAGTTAACAGTAAAACTTAAAGTAAACCCATTCAAGTCTATAACTAACCTTCTAAGAAAAACATAAATATCCTCAGTTATAGAACAATCTGATTTTAGAAAAATCCTTCCATGAAAGCTATCACCTAAAATGTAACAAGCTTGCTTTACTGTTTTAACAGGACTTACTTCACTGCCATCGTTACTATCATCCCCATTAACTGCATCTACATATACAGTATTATAAGCCAATAAAGACCGTAATTCTCTACTGCTCTTAAGCGTATATTCCTCATTAAGGACACACAATATCTGATTATCTTTCCCTGTCAAATCTTTGGGCATATCTGCAAGATGAACAGACTTAGCAGGAATATCCTGAATAACTTCAATAGAAAACCATGAACCAAGTCCAATAGTGCAAGCTGCATCACACAAAGCATACACAGAGAATTTATCACCAGGTTGCACTTCTATAACAGCTGAATTTATCGTTGAAGTGTAATACCATCCAGAAGGGTATCCGACCTCCTGTCTGGCATAACCAACAACTTTATTATCATTGAGCCTTATCTCAAATGCTTTCTTTTCATTATTATTTTCAATGTTTAATAAACAAGATACTCTAACCCTCTTAACTCCTTCAGGAACAACCAATTCCCCTCCTTGAAGGAAGCCATCTGTATCATACTCAGCAGTATCCCAACTTGTAATTTTAGTCCATGTTGCTGCAGGAAGATTGAATTTTGAGCTTTGTTTTACAAGAGCTCCTCTAAAAGTATCAATATTAATAACACCAAAACCAATATTGCTATACCCATTCTTATATAATTCTATTATTTGTTCTTCTTCCAAAATTCCGTTAAACACATCAAAGTCAAAGAAATCTCCCGTAAAGTAAGTAGACCCTCCTGTCAAAGCATTACTAAACAAACATAATGTCTCCCATATAGCCGCCTCAGGGGAAGTCCAACTCTCATCAGTATTAGTCTTAACTCCATCAACCCAAACATTAAGAACACTTCCATCTATAGTAATAACAACATCGTGCTTATTACCATCATTCAGAATAACTCCTGTATCTACATAAGTAGAATAATTGTCCCCAGCCCCTCTCTCAGTGAAGAAATATAACTTTCCAGTTGAATCTAACCCAATATCAAAGTTATTACTCTGTGGAGTATCTGTATCGTCTCCTTTACCCATAGCAAAGAACTTCTGGTTTCCTGAATTATAAGAAGTTTTAAATTTAAAGTGATAGGTAGCTTTTTCTACAGGAAATCTAACATATTTACAGAAGGCATACATAGTCCCATCAAGGGTAATGCTACCATCTACATTAACAGTAACAGCTTTATTAAAATAAGTAAACCCACTACCTACTCTATTAGGCAAATCCCATCCATTACAAGCATTAAAGTTAGCAGAGAACACGCACTCAGGCATCTTCCTCTTAAATATAGAAGGAGTGTATAGATACTCATCTTCAGCAAGCTGTCTTATATTTCCACCATCCAAAACCAATGGCTTCTTTATAGCCATATCAAAAAGTCCTCCTTAAAGTATTAAGCCAATACAATAGGCTCACCAGGATGAAATGATATCTCAGTATCACTAACAGCTTTCCCTAATCTCTGAACAACCTGCCCAGAACCTGTAGGTGCTGTGGCACTAACTCCGCCTGGAGTTGTAGCTGATAGGTAATAATAACTTCCACCTGATAATCCACTCAACTGAGTATTAGTTCCTGATAAATAAACAGTAGCATTATTCCCTGCAGTCACAGCAGCCAACACAAATCCATCGGCTGTTTTTCCTTGAGTAGAAGCATCTGCCTTTCTAACTTTCACAGTTCCAGAGTCATCAAAGAAATTCACAAAATCACCTGCATTCAAATCCTCATAAGCAGGAACTACTTTTGTATCTTCTCCACTTCCTGTTGGAAGCATACTACTATCTAATTTACCTGTAGAATCCAATGCAGGTATCTTACCAGCATCTGCAGCTCCTGTAGATTGCGTAATAGCCTCTTTCTCTTTTAGAACTCCACCATCCTGATATAAATACTTATCTGCCATTATGTAGACCTCCTATAAAAGTTTAATTGGTGGTTTTATTCCCAAAAGTAGCTCATCGCTACTTATAGCAATTCCTACTTCTACAATATAGCCTGAAGTTGGAACTGTCGTCATGATAGCTCCATCATCTCCTAAAAAGTATCTACTACCTACAGTTAATCCCCATCCAGGATTCCTTACAATCCCCTCTTTAACAATCTTAACATTATTACCAGCATTAACACCTGTAATAGACATCCCTATACAAAAAGGATTATCATCCTTATCTGCATAAATAGCCTTCCCGTTATTATCAACAGCAAGCATTTTAAAACTAACTATATCATTTAACGCTTCAAGCTCAAAATCCTTCCTTTTTATAATATAATCAGAACTATCATCCCAAAAAACCTTTATCTCTTTATTCTCAAACCCAACTATCTTAAGATATCCTTCTTCAGTTAAAGGAACAAAACTTTCTGGTTTCTCTTCTATCTTTAAATACTCTTCAGTCGGTGGACAGCCCCAACTTAAAGCCATATCAGACCTCCAAATATAAAGGGCTGGGAACAGAGTTCCCAGCCCCTACATCATACTATAAAATATTAGTTAAAGTGTAAAACACTTTAACATAAAGTTTCTTGCCAGATGCTGCAGTTCCAGCCGTAGTAAAAGTCGCTTGAATGACTTCGTCATCATCAAAATTACCTTCTACAGGAACAGAAATTAATTCTTTCTCAGAACCATCCAAACTTACTCCAGTTCCAAATAAATCATCATCAGAACTTACTCCAACTTTAACAGTTCCCCCTGATGTGTTTCCATCAGTTCCAATCTTTAATCCTACAATCATACAATTAGCTGGAATGTTAACTAACCTTACCACATCTCCAGATTGAACTGAAGGTAATGTATACTCCCCATAGACACAGAACAAATTCCCTGCGTCTGATGTAAGAGGAGCAACAAATTCATTTGCCTGAGCACTAATATATTCAGCCATTATAAACCTCCTTTATCTAATCTTATGTTATATCTACATATAAAGTTATTGTGCCGAATGCTTGGTCATCAAAAGTACATTTCTTAATACCAAGAATAGTTGCTGCATCAACCACAAGTCTATTACCTCTATCTTCTAACTCTTCATGCCAGCTAAAGCTGAATTTACCACCAGCATCACCAAAAGCCAATACACAAGCTTGAGCACCAAGCACCATACAATGAGCCACCTTCTTACTTCCATAAGTTTTATATGGAACTTTTGAGAATGAATGTAAAATAAATCTTCCATACTTACCAAGAGAATCTTTGAATAAAGGATTATCCTTTCCTCTAACGTTAGCATGTTTCTGGATTTCTAACCAGCTGTTAGCTGATGCATCCTCTTTTAACTGTTCAACAGCAGTTGGATGTAATACCACAACATAACATGGTTCTCCATCAACATACACTGGGTTTAATGGATAATCCATTAAAGTCAAGAAAGTTTCTAATTTATTAAACCAGCTTAATTTTAATGTTGTAGCATTTGAAGGATTAGCTGAATAATTACCACCAGAATCAATTGTAAACTCATGAGCATCATCATTAATCTGCAATGGATTACCAGCAAAACCGTTCCAACTTGTAGGTAATACCCATTGTGCTGTTCCTTCACCTCTAATTCCAGCTATATAGCAGGTAATAGCTTCATCAAAGAATCGAGCAAACCATCTTGTGAGGGCATTCCTTGCTACAAGTCTTAAGTCATGTTTTGTTCTCTTCCTTGTCATTTTACCGCCAGCATCAACACCTTTTCTCACTTGGTCAATATGAACTTGGTCTAATAAGAAACTTAACTTAGCTTCTTTCCCTCTTAAAATATCATCTCCATAGACTCCATCCCCTTTAACATCAGCAATTAAATCATACTGAATCGTATCTCCACTTGTCCTCTCCAAATCTCTAAGGATTTGTATTGGTTTGTTTGGGTCAGTCCCAACTAAAGAACCATCCCCGCTTCTAATGAATTCTTGAAGAGCAAACCTTCCTAAGAAGAAACTCTCTCCAATACTTCTCTTCATCAATTGAGCAGAGAAAATTCTTGGGACTAACTGTGGATTACCAGTGTTTGCAGGAATTACTGTATTAGCCATTTCAAAACCTCCTTATTTTTAAGTTTTTATATTTGTCCTTCCGCCTCTTTCATTAATTTCATTAAAGTATTATCATCCATCTGAGCTACGCTCTGTTCAAATTCAAAAGGGTCTTCATAAGCTTTATTAGATAAAGCTTCAACTGTCAAACTTCCAGTTCTATTAAGAGAACCACCACCACCTAAATCAGATAGAGATACATCAGTATCCCTAACCTTATCATCTTTTTTCTTTCCACTATCATCTTTACCAGCATCATCTTTTTTACCTTTACTCATAATCTTCTCCACAAACCCTTTAACCTCTTCAAGATGTTTCTTAAGCTCAGCTGGACTCATCTCAACATAACTATTATAACCTTTCTCTTTCAAAAGAGCCAAATCAACTCCCTCAGCCACTTTACTAATATCCTCATCCTTAAATAGCTCTTCATTATCCTTAAGCCATTCCATAGTCAAACTATCGAGAACCTCTTGTTTCTGTTGCATACTTAACTCTGCAAATTTCTGTTCAAGGAGTTCTCCTTGAAGCTCCATCAAAGCTAATATTCCAGGAGCCCCTTGCTCTTGTGCCCACTGAGCTCTTTGCTCAGGAGTCATAGCAAGAAGTATCTTTTTAACAGCATTATTAGAAGCTGTATCCTCTTGACCTTTAGGTACATCAGCATCTTTCACATTATTAACTACACCTTCCATCATTTACCTCCTTGTTGGTTTCCTCCTTCAGGTGGTTGCTGAGCAACCATTTGTTGGAGCAGAGCTCCAAATCTTCTCTTCAACTCACTCTTCTGAGGAATATCAAAAGCGTCAATTAAGATGTCTAAAGACATCATTACAAGCTGTGGTGGTAATGGCTTCAACAGCTCGATGAGCTGTGTTAACTGCTCTTGACGCTCTGTAATTCCACCACCAACTACAGATACAACCACATCTCCTCTCAACTCATTTAAACTATTCCTTAATTGAATAGTTCCATCTTCAAGCCTTACAGATTGATTAATTACGATAGCTTCAGGCTCATCACTTAACTGAATCAATCTTTCTCCAGTGTAATATTGAATTGCCAAGCAAAGAGCTTTTTCAGCTAAACTCGTTAAGCCTTCTTCGAAGGCTAAATAAAATTTCTGAATTGGAGTTTGTGATTGTAAAACCCTCTGCCTAATAGCAGCTGCATTTCTGGCATTAGTAGGCATTCCAAAGAAATCTGGATATATCCCTGATATTGATGACATCTCTTGAGCGGCTTCTTGCATCAGCTGAAAATGCTGAGCACCTAACTCAAGTTCACTTTCAATCTTTACATCATAGCCCTTATTATACTCCAAATAAGCATCTGGTCGGGCTAACTCTTCCATAAACTCATCAGGGTCATCAATTGCTCCTGCCTCTGCCAGAACTCTCTTACTACTTAAATAATGGAGCACTTTGCTCCTTCTCTTATTTATTTCATCTTGCATATCTTTCAACAATTCAACAATCCCCATAGGATTCCCATCAGAATCCCTAAATGCTATAAATGGAGTATAAGTAAAATCTCCAAAAAGATAAGGAAGCTCCTTATCTTCAAGTATAAACCCTCCACAAATAATCATCCTTCTTACAATATAAATCTTAGCTCTTATCAATTTCCCTAAGCCATTACTAATAGCACTCCCATGAATCTCAGGTATATATCTAACCGCCTGATATCCATCCCAAAAACAATCCCTTTCTTCATAATTCTTATATTGCACTTCAATAACAAACACTCTCTTCCTTCTCTGGTCAAACCATTTCAAATCAGTTCCTGGAATATTTAACAATATCCCTCCAACAAAAGTATCTTTATAAATCTTCTCAACCTCAGGATAAAACTGTTTAAAAACATCCAAATCTACCCACTTCCCTCTAATCAAGAACCTTGAATCAGACAAATCAGGTTGTTTAGATTCTGGGTCAAACATAATCTCATCCCAGGGGATATAATCCATTACAATAGGGTCTCTTGTTAAATCAGCCGAAGCCCTTGCTTCAATCCATCCAACTCCTACGGTAGCTAAATCAGTCAACACTTCAGCATATTTCCTTCTAACCTTATTTATTTCAAAGATATATCTTATAACTTTAGTAGCAACAGAACTTAGTGTAGCATCGTTTTTTCCTCTTGGAAAAAACTTTATCGTTGGTCTTTGTTGCAATAATCTACCAGTTAAATTATTAACTCTACTCCAGATATGATTCACAGTAATAACAGGTTGCCCAACCTCTTTCAATTTAGCAACTTCCTCAGCTGTCCATTGTCTATTCTCAAAGTAAGCTCTAAAGAGCTTAGCTCTACTCATCCACTCATTCCAACTCTCAGCAGCAGACTCTATCCAAAGATAAACATTATTATCTTTCTCTAAGACTTTAGGTTTTCTTGCCATCTAATCACCCTTTGCCAAAAGTATTTTAGCTCTTCCAATAGAAGATGGTTCTTTTAAATGCTTAGTATTATACTTCTTCCCTTTCTCAGTCAAATCCATCTTATTCTTCTTAAGAATGCCAACATCCTGAAGATGCCCTACAGCTATAGCCCACGCCCTTTTCCTACTAATCCCTTTCTTAATTAAAGCCGCAACTGTATGTTCTACAATCTCAGGAACATCCCTTCCTCTTCCAGGCATCTCTTATCTCCTTTTAAATGTTCTGTGAACTCTGTTCACAGTTTCCTTGAGTTTGCTTTAGCAAGAACTATATTAATAAGCTCTTTTGCTCTATTTCCAGTCTGTTTTCTCCACAGAGAATTATACATTCCTCTGGCAACAGCCTTATAATCCTTCCTTTTTAATGCTTTTAATGTATCATCAAACTTATCTAATTTATAACCTAAATTATAAGCCATATTCCAGAATACTTTATAAATATCATCAGGAACATCTTTTATTCCCCTTCTCTTAAAGATTCTATCTAAAGTCTTCTTTGCTCTTAATAAGTCCTTTCTAAAAAGAAAATCAGCTTCTGTTCCAGATAAAGTAATCTTCTTTAATATCTCTACAACACTTAATCCTTTATCCCTCAAAGCTTTCCTATAAGGATTACCTTCTATAATGACTTTATACTCTTCTTTGTCTAAAGGAACATCATCAAGGTTCCTTCCATAACCAATTGTTACCTTTTTATAAACAGAATCCTCATAAGGATAAGCTCTAAATCCCTCATGCTCTTTAATCTTAGAAGCAACCTCTCCCATTAACCTATTCAATTTGGTGTCTTTATACATCAATTTAGCCCTTTGTGTTGAAGAAATTACTTTCTCCTCTGTGGATTCTTCAGAATCACCATAAAATTTATCTAAGAAATTCTTTAGAATTTCTGCTAAATTCATCTATGCTACCTTCCATCCAAGACTTCTTCTTGTTCTTTTCTTCCTTTTAGGTTTAGAATAAGGGCGAATTCCAGCATGCGACGGAGTTATGAATGTTGTTAAAACAAGAGCTTCAGCTCTATCTGGACTCTCAGGCATCTTCTTCTTACTCATAATTTTAACTCTTCCAGTTTCACTATCTAAATACTTAACCATTGTTAACTGATTAATCAAAATCTCATCTTTAATTATTTTAAGCATATTAAACTCAAACTGCTCCCTTAATCTCCACCACAACTCATCTCTTAAAAGAGAGAAACTATCCTTATTATGTGCAGACCAACCAAAATGAACTCCAAAGACCTTAGTCTTTTTACTATCAAAATAACTTCTTAACCTTTCGGCTAATCCAGAACCATATCCACCAGATATATCTATAATCACATAATCAGGATAATTCCCCTCTTTATCATCCTTATTATATTCCTCTATAACCCAATCTAAGATTTCATCTTGCTCAAGAAAAGGTTTCCCTTTTATATCAAATAAGAACATTGGTGTTCTTTTGGCAAAGCCAATTTCATCTCCTCCCATTCCAGCAGGGTCAATTCCCCAAATTATAGGATGAGATATGAATATCTCATCTTTAGAAACAAGGTTTCTATCTATCCATTCTTTAGGAATAAGTTCGTGTTTTCCTCCTCTTGGGAACTCTCCTAAAACCCTGATTCTATAAGTATCACTATCCCTACCATACCTATCCCTCATTCTATTAAGCCACTGTTTAGAAACAAGAGGACTATCTTCAGAATTCCAGTGAACTAACTTCCAACCTTTCCCAAAGGTTGGAACATTAAATACTTTCCAAAAGTATCCTGTAGTTCTGGTAGGGTTTCCTGTTAAGATAACATAGTTATCAGGATTAGTTAAATAACCTTCAATTGGGAGAAAGACTGGTTCAGGAACACCACTTGCCTCATCTACAAGCACCAAAAGGTGCTTAGCATGGATTCCAGCCAATGTCTCAGCTTGTTCTTCAGGCGTAGCCTGTAAGTTAATACTTACAGCCCTTGCCCACCAATCCTCCCTACCACCAACTTTAATCCTCTCAGCATGAATGTCAATGAGCTGCCTAACAAAAAGTTTCCCTTTTCCTACCCAGAATGAAATTTCACTCCATAATATATCTTTAATCTGCCTTTTGGTAGGAGCAGTCGCCACAACCTTTGACATTGGTCTGGTTAATAGAAATATAATGGCAAGCCAAGCCAAAACCGCTGACTTACCACAGCCATGACCACTCCTCACAGCATAAGAATTACTATCCCTCCTTCCAAAAGAATCTAATAACTCTTTCTGTTGAGCAGTTGGCTCAACACCAAACAAATCCCAAACTGCTTTAGCAGGATTATAAATCCACTCTTTTATATGATTCTTAATCTCAGGATTAATATCCATCTTATTTCAAGAGCTCCAATATTTTATTCCACTCTGATTCTGCGAATTTCTTACTCCCCTCTAAATTCTCCATAAGAGCCCTTCCAGTTACAGTATTAGGGTCGTAATTCTCTTCCTCTAATATCTTATCCAAAGGATTGCTTGGCAATCCTTGATTATTCTGATTTCCAGCATTGTAATCAGAAGGAGGAACTAATCCCTGAAATCCAGAATCCTGTGGATTCTTATCATAATCCTCTTTAGGAGGATTATTTTTAGCCCCCAATATAGACTTAATCAAACTATCTGTATCTATCTTTACAGATATCATTTGCCCTATCCTTTCTTCTTTCTTTTTCTCATCTCAGCAAAATTCTTAGCTAATACTGCTTCTTTCTTTACTGTTTTATTTTTACTCTTTAATCCCATCTCAATACATCCCATAGTGACTTTACTGAATCCATGCTGTCTACACCACTCTCTAAACTTCCCTTTAGTCCCTTTCCTCTCAATCTCTTTATTTACTCTCTGAGCCCATTTCTTATCTTCAGCCATTATCTCACCTCTATCAATCGTTCTGTGAACTTTGTTCACAGTCTATATCAATTGTTTCTTTTACAGCATCTTCAGCTTCCTTTTGCCATAAATCAGCACTAAGCACTAAGTGCTTTTTAATATCTCTTCCAGATAGCTTTTGAGCTATCTCTGCAGCTTTAAATGAAACATCTGGAACTTTTTCTGGAGGGAGTTCTCCAGATTCTATAGAATCTATTACGCTCTGGAGAGCGATTAAAGAAAGGGTGTAAAACCCTTTAGAGAGAAATTTATCAATTTCTCCTGATTTTACTAAATCTTCTATTTCTTCGTCTGGTAAGCCAGTTAGTTCAGATAGATGGCTAAGCCATTTATTATTTAAGCATAAGTCTGTAGGACTTGATTTTAATGCGGCAATAGTGGTGGCATCCTCTAAAGGTATCACCTTTTTATCTCTGTCTTGAATTAAATTCTTTAGAAATCCGTTATTCATTTTAAATCCTTTATCCGTCTAAGGTAGAAATTTGGATTAATTTCTTTTAATCCCGTGATGTATTATATCACAAAACAAAAGTTTTGTCAAGAAAATTTTTATTAAAATTTGTTAATGAATTTGTTCCATTTGGAACAATCTTAATCCATAATAGAATTATAATTCTATTATTAAATAAAATTGCCGTATACGGCAATGAGCCGTAAAATTTCGCATGATTTTATCAATTATAATGGTAAACCATTATAATATAATTACAATGCAAAAATCGCCAGATTTTTGGGGTTAAAATTGATTTTCAATTTTAAGAGGGAAAATAAAGCGAAATTCAAACAATTTTTAAATCGTAATGGTAAATCATTCAAAATGGAACTTTGTTCCAAATATGGCGATATGGTGGGATTATATGATATAATTATAATAATGTAGTGAGATAGATGGGATGGTGCAAGATAGATGTTTCCTCAACCGAAAGTAAACCGCTGGGGGTCATACCCCTATTCCTTCGGAATGATTATCGTTATCATTACTAAATCCCAAACCATGAATAATATTCATTATTACTAATGACTAAAGTCATGGCTAAAAGCAATTATCCGTTTATTATTCTAACGGCTCATAAGAGCCGTTAATATTATTCGTTTATATATACCGATGGAATCGGTCTTTGACCGATAGAAATGGCTCATTAGAGCCATATTGTATACAATGTGCAACGATTTTTCAAATTGAATAATTTCAATTAGTTATGACCTCTAACTCAAAAAACACAGTGAAAATTTTCACAAGAAAATTAATTAACAAAATTTAACAAGATTGTTCCATTCGGAACAATCTAACGAAATTCGATAGAATTTTAATAAAATCAAGTATTTACAAAACATCAAGTTTTGTAATACAATTGCAAAAATTCATTAAAATTCAAAATTTACATTTTGTAAATGGCACGATTTTTGCCCGAAAATTGCCATTCTAAATATTTGAAATCATTGAAAAATTTTTACTTCGCATAATATTTTATATGCACTAGAACAGTGTTTTACATGTAAACACTAATAAAATCAATACGTTAAAAAACTACAACTTTTTTAAGCTATGAACTGCGTTCATATTGACACACCACTTTTTATTTTTTATTAATATTAATAATTATTATTATTTTTAGTATATCTATAATATATATATATTTTGAAGTTGTAATACAACTTCGTTGTATGGCAATATATTGCCATTATTGATATAGATGCCGTTTACTCTATATTTTCAATACCTTACGGCATTTTTAATGATATAATTCACAATCAAATTAAATTTTATTAATGTATCAAAAAATCATATTTTTTAGGCAAAAAATACTTGACAAGTTTAAAAAACTTGTGTATATCTATAATAGATAAAAATCGTGGATTTTTATAATCGTTGCATCCAAACGGTCAAATGACCGTTGGAAATAAAAACAGTGAGGTAATACCATGAAAAATGTTAGACCAACAAAATTTACACAAAAAGTTTTAGAAAATTGCAACACTAACCCGATTGCCGTTATCACCACATTGAAAAGGAATTTTTGTGATGATTTAATCATGTATGCGGTCAATGTAATCTTACAAAGAGAGTGCGCAGGTCTAAAGGATGATTCGGACAAGCTCAATGTTGCGTCAGAACGATTACAAGCAATGCTAAATGGACAATGGACAAGGACTCGACAAAGCATCACAGATATTAAGAAAAAAGCAATTGAAGAACTATTAAATGCCTTACCAGAAGACCTTAGAAAGGCAATCAAGGAAAAGGCAGGGATATAATCCCTGCCCTAAAGTTATTTCTCCTAAAGGTCTCATTAAATGGCTTTAAGCCAGAGGCTTTTGGGAGACTGGGAACAGTGTTCCCAGATTTTTATTAAAATCTGTATAAAGGAGGAATTTAAGATGAATATCAAGAAAGAGATTACTTGGAACAATGTGTTCTTTTATGTCTACAAGGTGCATCAGAGATTTGCTAATGCAAATAGGTTATTAGAAAACTATAAGCTTCCAGAACAAAGAAAATCTTTATTAAAAAGAGGATAAAGGCTTGTGAGAGCCTTTTATGGAAGTTTAGAGAGATTTTAGGGAAGTGCTAAAAGCACTTGGAAAGGAGGATTGCAATGAGGTCTGATTTAAAGTATTATATTGAAGGAAAGTATGCTTGCCAAAAACTTGGTAGGCATACTTGGGTTTCTGATGACGGTCTCTACATTTACTGTAGAGACAAAGTGCTAAGTCTTTCGCCAGGAAGCACTCTTCCTACAGGGCTTTATCTCTGGATTTTCCCAGACAAAGTGTTTGTAGAAATGGTTAAGGATTTGGAGCAGATTAAGTTCAATTCTGAAATTGACCCTGTCTCTTTGGGAACAGAGCTCCGTTTGAAAAAGGTCTGTTTTCCTAATCTTCATAAAAAGAGCTTTTTAGAGCTCTTATCTCTATTTGAAGCATCTGTTGAGAAAAAGTGCCATTTCTGGGAGATTGTTTCAAACTGGCCTCTTACAGAAGAGCGGGATAGGAGGCTACAAAACATGTTCACCGTAGCCTGTTATCTGAGAGAGGTGCTAAGAGGAGAATTATTGAGGAGGATTAATCATGAGACTGATATTTAAAACTGATGATTTCAAGGAAATCAAGAGAATAATGGACTATCTTCAGGGTAGTCCATTCATGAGAATCTCTTTCGATGGCTCTTATTATAGGCTTAGAGCTAAGGTTTACAAACTTGATTCTTTAAAAGAATGTCCATTCTTGTTAAGAATTGAATTTAAGCCTGATATGTTTACTCACACGAATAAAATCTTAATAAGAAAGGAGGTTTAACATGAACCTAAAAGAATTAGACAAAGCTTTAAAGAAGCTTAGAAAGGAAGAGCTTATAGAGCTCCTTGATTCATTTATGTCTGGGAAGCAAAGGATTATTGAGAATCTTGTTAAAAACTGTTCTTACTGGATTAATGACGACACTAATCTTTTAAAAAGATTTGACAAAGTGACTTTAAGAGAAGGTTTAAAGTGCATCATAGTTGTTACTGGCTTTCCTTATGTAATAAAACCTTTCACCTGTATCGACTGCCCTTTCTGCATAATTCTTAATAAAGAATGTTATGTTTGTCCTTATGGACAAAAGAAAGGATTATGTTCTGATTCTGGTTCAGAGTTTGATTATATCACGGAAGAAATAGATGCATACTGCTTAAATGAGAGCCTACACGACGACCTTAGAAATTTTTATGAAAGATGGCATGCCAGAGTAATCCAATTCTTATATGAAAAGGAGGCTATATCATGAGCTTAAAATTCAAAGAACCAATCAAAGGTTTCCACCTTGAAATCAAAGAGGTTGCTCTAAGCAACCTCGAAATTCCTTCTCAACAGAGAAGACTTAGACCTACTAATCTTAAAAGATTAGAATCAAGTATTGAATTCACTGGATTTTGGTCTGTTCCAATTGTAATCTCCGCAGGAGATTACTATGAAGTAATTGATGGACAGCATCGGGTTGAGGCTTTAAAAAGTTTTTTAAAAGAAAAGCTTGGAAAGACTGAAGATGCGGTTAAGATTCCTGTTCTTATCGTTCCAGAACATTTCAAGAATATTCCTCTTCACTTTAACTTAGAAGAGAAGGATGACCTTAAAGATAAGGGACAAAAGATTTACCTTTTGTATATGGATTTATTAGAAGAATGTCCAGATAAAGACGAATCAGAGGCTTTGAATGTGGCTACGGTATTCAATCCTTATTTAATTCCTATCGGATTCAGTTATCAGGAATATGATTTAAACTCAGGGAGTTTAATAGAGCCTTTCGCTAAGAAATTTATGGGTTCTATTTTTAAGCCTCTAAAAGAGGCTGTTGAAATCCGCCGACAGCAAGCTGAAAGTCTAAAAGACTTAGAATCGTTGATTCTTGAAACATCTGATGCTTACAGCATAAAGGATTATCTTCTAAAGAAAGCAATATTAACAAAGTCCATAACTTCGATATGGGGAAGGAAAAGATATATTGAAGAGGATTGGGAAAATGCTCTTAACATGATAAAAGCTAAAATTATAGAGACTGATTGGAGCTTCTTATCAAAATTTGTTTAGTGCTGGGAACTCTGTTCCCAGACCATTACAAAGGAGGTTTAAACTGGATGCTTTAGATTTAAGAAGTAATATTAACAATCTTCAAAAGAGTGATATTATATGGCTCTTAGATAGATTTATGTGGAAGAAGCAAAGTGTTATAAAGACTTACATTAATTCTTGTAAATCATATGATTACTGGACTGATAAGGATTATAAGAAGATTTTATCTTCTTATAAGAAGAGAGAGCTTAGTAAGATGCTTTATATATTATTAACGATATTAAGAGGAGTGAGTTATACAGATGCTGATTTATTTAGTGCATTTGATTGTCCGTTTTGTATATTTCATTACTCAGACTGCACAAGTTGCAGATACGGAGAGGTTAAGGGGAAATGCTTTGAAAGAGATAGCGTTTATTCTATCTTATGTGATGTTCTGGATAATAAGCCAGACGACGATGTGGAGTTGTTCTATAAAGAACTTAGACAAGCAGAGTTAGATTGGTGTCACCAAACAATGCACTTTATAACGGAGGTATGTAAAAATGAAGCCACTCGAGATTAGAGAAGGTTTAAAGAGGATGAAGAGAGCAAGATTAAGGCATCTTTTATCTTACTTGTTAGATAGGAAAGGGACTGTTATAAGAAAGAGGCTTTTGGTTGAAGGATTTTGGGAAGAGGAGGATGAAGTCTTATTCAAGAAGTATCGTAAAGAAGAGCTTGTAGAGACAATTACTATTATGCTCTATTCATTACAAACAGCAGAAGCCCTTTCTGCATTTTAGAGTCAATTAATTGTCCAGAATGTCCTTATGGGAGAGAAAAGGGTATCTGCTGGAGAAAAGATTCTGTGTATGGAAGGATAAGGGAAGCTCGAAAGATTCTTGGGGATGGTGTTGTAGGAGAGATTAAAGTTGTGGAGGAAGAATGGAGAGACCTTGTACTCACTTGGATACAAAAAGTAAATATGTGAGAAGCTTTAAAACAGGAGGTAAAAGGAAATGAGACCAACTGAAGTAAGAAAAGCTCTGAAAGAGCTTAAAAAGAGTGAATTAAAGGTCATCATTGATAACCTTATGAAAAGGAAGTCTAAAGCTATTGAAAAGCATTTAAAGATTAGGAGCTATTGGCTTGACGGAGACATTAAACTTTTGGATAAGTATTCAAAAGAAGAGCTTGTAGACGTTATCTTTATAATGCTTCATACAGTTCACTTAGGGAAGGCTTTGGGAGTTTCTGATTGCCCTTTCTGTTTATTAGAAGGAAGTGTTTGCCTTGAGTGTCCTTATGCCAGAGAAAAAGGATTTTGCACCTTTCCTGCGAATGATTCCGTATTTAGAAGAATCCAGAACGCTGCAGAGTCATATGGATATGACTTTGAAGATGACATTAAGAATGAAGAAATAGACTGGAGAAGAAGTGTATTACAAGCTTTACAAAGAAGATTATAAGAAAGGAGGAATTAAAATGAAAATCAAAGATTTCTTAATCAGAACCAAAAAAGAGAACCTTTTTAGAAGAGCGTTTGTAGATGCTTTAGATGAAGCTTTAAGAGAAAAGCTTGGATGGGGCTACTATTCTTGTTATCATGACCATACCAATACTTTATCAATCTGCTTCTCTGAAACCTATACTTCAGAAATCTATTCTATGGAGATTAAACTTGATTCTGAAGAGAATCTTAAAATTGTTATGGTAGAAGAAGGATTCCCAAAAGAATCAATTCCAGTAGTAAACTATATTATAAGGTCTTTTAATTTTAAAACTAAAAGAAAGGAGGACTAAGAAAATGTTATCAAAAGAAGAATTTAAAAGACTTTTAATTTCAAAGGCTCTTGATAGAGCTCAGCAGGTAGTAAAAGACATTTCTAAAGGAAATGGTCAGCTTGAGGCTGGACTCTTTTTGGCTGATTGAATTTGAACTTGGGTTAGATGAAGCTCTAAAAGAAACTACTGGAAAAGAAGTATCTTTCAAAGACATCTTATATGAATTCTACCAGAATTCATTTGAAGAAAAGAATTAAAGGGAGGTTTGATATGTGCTATCTACCAAAAGGAACTTGTCCATATCAAGACCCCGTAACAGGGGTCTGTAATGGGACTCCGCCAATAGACTGCTATTGGCGACTTGAAGAAGATTTAGATTCAAATGAAGACTTTTATAACGAAGGATATCAAGTGAGCTGGGAACTCTGTTCCCAGAACGATTTTGATAGAGAGTATAAAATGGAGGATTAAAGATGACTCTTCTTAAACTAAGAAGGAGATTAGAAAGGTTGGATAAAGAAGAGCTTGTAGAAGCTCTCCATCTTTATCTGACTAAAAAGAATAGTGCTATAGAGCACTATGATTTTGATGTAGGATATTGGACGTCTGAAGATAAGAAGATTCTTGAGAATCTTTGTTTGGTAGAATTAAGGGAGATGCTTTATGCTTTAATGGTTGTTCTTCCAAGAGCAACGGATGCTTTATGTTCTGCAGATTGTCCTTTTTGTCTCTATTACAGAGACAATTGTATGGTTTGCCCTTATGGTAAAGTTAAAGGGATTTGTAGAGAAGATAGGTCTGTTTATAAGAAATTGGTGAGAATGACTAAAGAAGCTGGAGATAGAGTAAAAGATGATTTAAGGTTGTATGTAAGGGCAGAAGAATTACATTGGATAAATGTATTTATGATGTATCTTGGGAAGGAGGATTAAAATGAAAAGTAAACTTTTGGAAAAAGTTTTAAATCAGAAAATAAGCAAAGCTTTATATGAATATGATAATTTATATCCTAACGAAGTTAAATTTACTGATATGAGAAGATTGATTAAATGGGTCTCTATTGAAGATTCCATCTTCAATGCTATAGAGCATTGGGCTTCTGAGAGAGGCTTGATTCCAGTCTTCCACAAAGACCAAATAAGAAATCAGTTTATCAAACTGATAGAAGAGATTGGAGAGCTTTCAAAAGCTTTTCAAGAGCATAATCATTCTGATATTAAGGATGCAATTGGAGATTGCATAGTGGTCTTAACAGTATTAAGTTGTCAGCTTGGATATAATCTTGGGGAGATTATGGATGATGTTCTATCGGAGATAGAACAGAGAACAGGTGTTGTAAAAGAAGGGATATTTGTTAAAGATAAGTGATTTTAATCACAAGAAAATTAATAAATTTTAATTTGACATTTTTATTAAAAAATGTTATTTATTTGCAAATAAATTGATAACAATGGGATTGACTCAGGTCAATCCTTTTAAGGATGGAGGAAAGAATGAAGCTACCAATGGCTTTAGAGGAAGCATTATTTAAGATGAGAGCTGGACAATCTTTAGTATTATCATTACAGCCTGAGAGGGCTAAGAAGCTCAAAAGAGCTTTGATGGATTTTATCTATCAGAAACAAGCCGAAGGACTTCTGTCATTAGATTATGACATAAAAGTCATGAATAATCCTTCAGGATTATCTACTTTAGTAGTCAATGTTTACCCTCCAATGGAGGCACAAATCGTAGAGACTGATGAAGAAAAAGGTGAATTAAAGGTAATAGAAAAGTTTCAAATAATAGGAGGAATAAAATGAACAGAACAAAGACAGATTATTCAAGAGTAACTCTTTATATGAAAGGCGGATTGTGGGCTTTCGTAAGAAAACTGGCATCTGACCTTAAGGTCAGAGAAGCTAATGTAATGAAAGCTATGCTTGTGGACTGGTATGATGAGAATGCTGGGAACTACGAGCAAGCAAAAGAAAAAGTGGATAAGCTTATAAGCCTTTAGGCTTATAATAAAACTAAATCTAAAAGGAGGTATGAGGTATGAAACTCAACAAAAATTATGATGAGTTAACTGCAACAATGGAGTTCGGAGAAGCGGGCTCTATTGAAGTCTCTTTGGGAGACTTAAACGAAGAAATCGTTAAGAAATTAGCTCTTTACGGCTTGGGGGTAAAATGCCAAAGAGCTACAGCAGGTATCGGAAAAGATGATGCTAAATCTTATGAAGCAGTATCCAAGTTGGTAAACAACTTGAAAGAAGGGAAGTGGAGTTCTCCAGTTGAAAGAACTTCAAAGAAAGAAATCCAGAGACAATTTATTATTTCTCAGCTAAGAGCGGCTGGCTCTAAAACAAGAGATGCTCTTATTAAGTCTTTAGAAGCAACAGGAGTTTTAAAGAAACTCGATATTAAACCTGAAGACTATCAATAAGCCTCTTGGCTTATTGTCTCCCTCAGAGAAACGGACTGGGAACAGAGTTCCCAGTTCCATTTTAGTCTTTACGGGAAGGAGGATTGATAAAGGTGGAAATTAGAAGGTGGATTGATAATTCAAAGATTGGATGTTTAGAAAGATGCCCAAGAGAGTTTTATCTAAGATATGGACTACATCTGACAAGGGAAGTCCCTTCCTCAGCAATTGCCTTTGGCAAAGCAATGCATGAAGTGATAGAAAATGCTCTAAAAGAGCATAAGAATGTTAAGGATGCTATTAAATACTGCTCTGCAGTATGGGAACAAGTTCTATTAAAGTATATTACAGAGATGGGCTTAGAGGTTGATTATGAAGATTATAGGTTAGAACCTTCCACAGGAATATTAGCTCTTACTGAGCTATTTATGAATGGGGCAGGAAAAGAGATGTTATCTCTTACGGAAGAGGTTTTGGCTACAGAGATGGAATTAACATTTAATGTTTTAGGAACATTTGAGTTTAGAGGGAAGGCGGATATTGTTCTTAGAACAATGGCTGGGACTAATATGCTTGTTGATATAAAAACAACAGGTTGGAAGATGGAATCTTGGGCTGAGAAAGCTACTGTTGATTGTCAGTTACATTCATATGCTTTAACATTAGATAAGATGAACCTTAAGGTTCATAGTGGAGCTTACCTCGTAGTCCAAACTAATAGGAGAAGGTTAAGCTCTGGAGCTTGGTCAAATAAACCGACTTTAAAGTCGGCTTTATTTCCAATAGCTGTAACAGAAGATTATAAGGAGAGGATGTTGAAGAGAATAGAAAGAGCCTGTTTAAAAATTTTAGGAAGGGAGAGATTGTATCTCTTTGAACCTGTGTGGAGTCAGTGCCAACGCCTTTCAGGAGTTTGTCAGTTTCATCCTTTATGTGAGAGATACTGGAGATATAATGGAATTGACCTTAAAGAGATTGAACCAGAACTTTTAGAAGTGGCTTTATCCTTAGGATATAGACAAGAGGAATGGAATCCATTTGAGTATTAAACTCAAAAGAGGTTATTAAAATGAAGAAAGTAAAAAGAAAATTTAAAGGTGTTAGGTTGATAATATCATCTGAAGGATTTATCCTTAGGAGAAGAAGTGGGATGTGGAGGAAGATGTATTGCTGGAAGGATAATAAGAAGAGATGCGGGGATTGGTGACCCTTATTTGATGAACCTGTTAGAACAGGTGAAAGAGTGATTATATCACTCTGCTGTAAAGATATAGATTTATACCAAGAAAACTTTAGAGATTTCCGCCATAAGGCGGATATGGAGAGGAGGTTTAAGAATGGGCTGGATAAAACCAGAAGCACATATGAATAAAATAAAAATTTTATTGCTGGGGGATTATGGGACAGGCAAAAGTTACTTTGCCTCAACCTGCCCAGAACCAATATTCTTATTAGACTTTGATAAAGGAGCAATTGGCTATGCCAATAAACAGGTTTATGTTCCAGACTGCTTCAACGAAGTGTTAAAACCAACTATTCTTTGGAATAGAATAGAACAAGAGATAGATTTATTAATTGAAGATAAGCATCCAGAAGGTTCTTTTAGAACCTTAGTGTTAGATAGTCTAACAACAGCCACTAAATATGCTATGGATATGGCTATTGAGAAAAGACCATTAACTCCAGATAGCCCACCAGTTTGGAACGTCCATTATCCTATGGTCAAAGTTTATATGGATAGACTCTTAGATAAGTTCAAAAGACTAAGTATGAATATTATAGTTATTGGGCATGTCTCTTATGATAAGAACGACATCACAGGAGAAATAATAGCAACTCCAGCTATCACTGGAAACCTTAAAACTTATATCCCTGCTCTATTTGATGAAGTGTATTTCGCTGAAGTCCTTCAAACAAAAGATGGAAGACAATATATACTAAACATAAGCCCAAAGGGATTTAAACGAGCAAGGTCAAGGTTGAAAACCTTGTTTAATCTCCCTGACCAAATCCCTAATTCCTATAAAGAACTTGAGAAGTTCTTTAAGGCAAAAAGCCCTCAGGGCAATTTGCAAAATAAATAAAACTTTAAAAGGAGGTAGACCATGTCAGTATTAAACGACATCTTTGATGATGTGAAACAAGCAGCAGAAGAGGTTCCAGTAATCCCTGCTGGAGATTATAACGGATTAGTTCAGGGATGGCAGATTGATACCGTTGAGACTCAAGATGGGGAAAGGGAAGTATTAAGGTTAGTGATAACCTTACAAGAGAATCCTGGAGTTTATTTATCTGATAATAGTGCTCCTGTTGATGGACAGAATGTTGAATACTCTATCTTTCTCCCAAATGATGCAGATAAGAATGTTCCAGCTAAATTTGGAAGGGGCTCTCTTTATGATGTTTCAATCAGGAAATTAAAAAGACTTTTCAAAGTCTGTGGAGTAAATCCTGAAGATTACAATTCATTTGAAGAAGCATTGGATGCTTGCAGAAACTCAAAAGTTGTAGTATCAATCTCAAATTACACTTCTGATGATGGGACTCTATATGACAGAGTCGCTAAAATCTCTTAATGATTCAATGCTGGGAACTCAGTTCCCAGCTTCTTTTATTTCTTATTAGAAAGGAGTGCGTTATGGAACAGCTTATAGCTATATTAATAATATTGTTAATAGCCATAGTAGGCTTATGGTTATATTTATTTCTTTAGAAATGGAGGTGATTTAAAATGTTAATCCAAGAAGTTCTTAAAGAAGGTAAACCTTTTAAAAGAGAGAAGTGGGAGTTCTGGGTTATCTTAAAGGATAAAGAATTATTTTCCTTAATGTTAGAAGAATCTAAGATTCCTGTTAGAGTAACTATAGAGGATGTGTTGGCAACTGATTGGATTGTTAAAGAAGATAAGAAGAAAAAGAAAGGAGGGAAGGGAAATGACTCTTCAGGAAGCGATTAAAAGCGGGAAGCCATTTAAAAGACCTTGTCATATGTACTGGATGCTTGTGAATAATGATAGGATTGTGTATGTGTCTGCAGTAGGAGCAATTAACTGGACTCCAAATATTGAAGATTACTTTGCAGATGATTATTTTGTAAAAGAAGACTGGTATGAAGGAGACTTCAAGAAGAAGTTTCCGAATGGTGTTCTATGTTGGGTATGGGATAGAGGATTTCGGAAGAGAATGGCTATTGTAATAGGTTATGATAAAGAACGAGTCCATCCTTTTTTAGTGACTTACGGAGCTTATTATGAATATGCAGAACCTATTAAACCAGAAGAAGCACCAGCTATCATAGGAGGACAAGAAGATGAGAATCTCTGATTTACCTCTATTCAATCTAATGAATCAAGTTATTCAACAGAATAAAAAGAAAGAGATAAAGAAAAAGGAGGCTTTAAATGGCAAGTCCAAAGGTAGTAAGTCTAAATCCAGAGACGATATTAATTGGAGAGAGGTTCAGGAAATCTTTAAAAAGTTCGGAATTGAACCACCTGATAAACTCAATTGAGATGCATGGACAGTTGCAACCAATAGGAGTCTATGTTAATAATGAAGGACAATATGTCCTTTTATATGGACATAGAAGGCTGGAAGCCTGTAAGAGGCTTAAAAGAAACGTCAGAGCTATTGTTTTTGATAAGAAACCAGATGCTCTAAGAGGCAAGATATTTGAGTTCATAGAGAATGCTGTTAGAGAGGACTTCAGTCCTCTGGAGAAAGCTTTAGCTTTTAAAGAACTCCATGAAAAATTAAAAGAGAGGGATAAAGAGTGGACTGTTGAGAAAACAGCTTCCCTTTTGGGAATTTCAAGGAAATATGGACAAGAATTATTAAGAGTGGCAAGAGCAGAAGAGGCTGGGATTATAGACGCTGAAAAAGTCAAAAACTTTTCTATGAAGGATTTAAGGCAGTTGTCGAGTTTTTCAGAAAGAACTCAGAGAGTTATTAATGCTGTTCAAGAATCAATTAAAGAGGAAGCCATTCAAACTATAAAGTTTATTAATGGGAACTGCTTTGACATCGACCTTCTAAAATCAAATGATTTTCCAGTTGGAAAGTTTAATGCTGTAGTAACAGACCCTCCATACGGAATAGACTTTTTAACAGAATCCGCTTCAGGAAAAGCCGCAGAATTAAGAAAAGAAGGATTAAAGTTTGACGACAATCTGGATAAAGCATCTTCAGACTTTGTTGAAGAGTTCTGGAAATTCTGTGACTTAGTCACAGATAAAGAGAAAGCTATTGTAATAGCATTTTGTTCTATAGAACAATTCTTTTTACATAAGAACTGGAGTAAAGCCTACGGCTTTAATCTATTCTACCCAAGACCTTTGGTCTGGATTAAAGCATCTGCTGGTCAACCATTTAAAGCTAATGTTCAACCTTCAACCTGCACAGAATTCTTTATATTCGCTTCAAGAGGAGATAATGTTTACATTCCAAAACCTGGATTTGCAGACTGGATTAACATCCCCAGAGAACTTTCTAAAGAAAGAATACATCCTACACAAAAGCCAGTGGCTTTATTTAGAAGATTGATTGAATATACCTGCTTCCCAGATTATAAAATAATAGACCCATTTGCTGGCTCAGCCTCTTGCTTAATAGCTGCGAAAGAAGCTGGACTAAAGTCCATTTATGGAGTAGAATTAAATGAAGTCATCTATAAGAAAGCCTTGAATAGATTGAAGGAGGTAATGATATGAACTTCAAAACATTTGAAAGCTTTAAAGAGGCTTTATTGAAAAGAGTAGAACAAAACCTTCAAATTAAAGGGAGGGAGTATTCTCCAACTGGAGAGGATAGATTAATCCAGTTCAAAAGAGGAGGAAGAATAAGAAATAGAAAACCTGAGGATGTAGCTTTAGACTGGTTCACAAAACATTTAACTTCAATAGAGGATTTAATCAATGGTTCTTTAGAACCAACATGGGGACTTTTAATGGAGAAGTTTGGAGATGCTATAGCATATTTAGTGCTAACAGCAGCTTTAATAGCAGAGAAAATGTTTAATGCTGAAGAAGGAGGTGTGGTATGGAAAGAGGAAGAATAGTTTATATATCAGGAGCATATAGCTCTTATGGTAAAGATTATGGATGGAGAATCCATAGAGCAGCTGCTCTATTATTAATCTCCAGAGGATATTATCCTATAAGTCCAATATGCCATTCTTTAGGAATAATCCAAGATTTAGATGAAGATTCAATACCAGACTTCTGGACTCCTTTAGAAAAACCTCTAATCTCAGTGAGCGACTATGTCGCTATTATCTTATCAGATAAAACATTTTTATCTGAAGGAGTTAGAAGAGAAATATCTCTCGCCTCAAGATGGAATAAACCTTTAATCTATATAGTAAATAATGGAGAAGAATTAACAATTGTCTGGGAACCGAGTTCCCAGCATGAACAACCAGAAGAAATAAAAGAAGATAAAAAAGAGGAGGTAAAAGAAGAATGTTCGGAAGAGAAATCCCACCAAGAGGAGAAGGGCAGTTTTACATACTTGGGGAAGCTCCTGGACAAAATGAGGACAGGATAGGAATGGCTTTTGTTGGAGCAAGTGGTAACTTGCTCTTTAAGACTCTTATGAGTAATGGGATTCAAAGGAAAAGTTGTAGAGTGGCGAATGTGTTCTGGAGAAGACCTCCAGGAAATAATATTTCCATTGCAAAGAAGAGTCCGTTATGGTCTGATTATTGTATGAAAACAAAAGAGGATATTTTATCCTCCAAACCAAAGGTTATATTAGCGTTAGGCTCAGAAGCTTTAAAGCTTCTATTTCCAGAGAAGAATATAAGTTCTTCTCGAGGTTATATTATGGAATGGAATGGGATTCCTGTAGTAGCTACTTGGCATCCAGCGGCTGTAATCAGGAATATGAGTTTAGACTTTAGTTTTAAGTTGGATATTAAGAAAGCTGTTGATATTTATCTTAAAGGATTTGATTCAAGGTTGTTTAAACAACCTTTGATGGACATGTTCCCTAATAATAAAGAGAAGTTCATAGAACTTCTGGAAGAAATAAGAGAAAAACAGTTGTTTTTCTCAATTGATATTGAGTGCCAACAGAAACCTGCTTGGAGATGTAATTGTATAGGTATTGCTACAGGCAATACTGCAGTTAATACAATGCCAACCCCTGACGCCGTAGAGGCTTTGAAGGAAACAGTCAAAGCGGTTGGTGATAAGGCTATTTTTCATAATGCTATGTTTGATTTGACTTGGTTATATGGGGAGTTTGGTATTGAGTGGAGCTCTGCTCCATATGATACTATGGTTATGCACCATGTTCTTTTATGTGACCAGCCTAAGAGTCTGGAATATTGTGTCTCTATTTATCTGAATGTTCCGAGCTGGAAAGAGATGAGATGGGCTCATGATGAGACAAAGTGGATATACAATCTTTTAGATTGTATTTATACTCACGAATTATTCTTTGTATTAAAGAAAGAGTTGGAGACTATGGGATTCTGGGATGTGTATTATAATCAGAAAAGAAAAGAGCTGTTGCCTGCTCAATTTATGGGCTATTTAGGACTAAGGTTGGATGTTGAAAAGCTTCAAGAACATAGAATAAAAGTTGAAGAAGAGATGCAAGAGATTGCAGAAGAGCTCTATGAGCTCTCTGGCTATCTAAATCTTAATAGTCCAAAGCAACTTAAAGAGTTACTTTATAATAGGTGGCATTTGCCAACTGGCAAATTGAAAGGGAAAGTATCTGTTAATGAGGATGTTCTTAAAACAGTAATGAAGAAGATTCCGAAAAGTGAAGAACAATATAAAGAATGGATTAAGAAGTATTTAAAGTGGAAGAACCTATCTTCTATCTTGAGTAAAGAATTAAAGGTCGAACCTTGCCCTTTTACAGGTGTTGTAAACACCAGCTATAACATAGCAGGAACAGAAGGAGCGAGATGGAGTTCTTCAGCTCCATTATGGGGAGGTGGAACTAACTTCCAGAATAGAAGTAAACCTTTTAGGGATATTTATATCCCAAGATTTGATGATTGGGTCTTTCTTGGGGCGGATTATAGTGGTGCTGAGGCAAGAATAGTAGCTTGGAGATGTGGAGATGATATTTGTAAAAAGGCTTTTTTGGAAGGGAAAGATATCCACAAACTTACAGCTTCAATGATGTTTGGAGTTAGAGAGGAGGAAGTAACTAAAGAGTTAAGGAATATTGGGAAGAGGATAAGGCACGCAAGTAATTATAATATGAGTTGGAGAAAGCTGGCGGAATTGATGGAGATTTCATGGGCTGAAGCTCGAGAACTTCTTGAGAGATATCATAGGGCTTATCCAAACGTAAGACAAGTCTTCCATTTAAAAACTCAAGAGATAATAAGAAGAACAAAGATGCTCACGGATGCTTGGGGATTACCAAGAATCTTCACAGGAAGATTAGATGATAAAGCATTTAGAGAAGCTTACGCTTTCTATCCTCAATCTACCTGCACACATACTTTGAATAAAGCTCTCTTAGAGCTTTGGGAATGGTCTAAACCTTTGAATTGGGTCGCTCTTCAGTTTCAAATTCACGATGAGATTGTATTAATAGTTAAGAAGGAAAATGATAAAATCCTTGAAGCGATGGAAAGGATTAAGAAAGCTATGCTAATAGAGATTCCAATTGTTGACTTGTCAACAGACAAAGTAGAACCTTTGGTTCTACCTATTGAATTTAAAATAGGACTTAACTGGGGAGATATGATAGAGTTTGATAGTGAGGAGGAAATTGATTCAGTCTTAGAGAAAATATTATAGTGGAGGATGGAAAGGATGTCTGATTACATTGAATTTGGAATTGAATGGACAAAACAGAAACAAGCGCCTAAACCTAAATTTTTACCTAATTTCTTCAAGAAATATTTTAGATATGTTAGGGAGACAGAACCTTCTCCTTTGCATCACTTATTTGTCTGCTTAGGGTTAACATCGATTGGAGCTGGATTCACCAGAGTTAATTATGGGGCTATGAAGCCTGTAACATTAAACTTATATATCGGGCTTATAGCCCCTTCTGGTTATAGAAAAAGTGAAGCCTTAAGATTAGGAATGAAGGTTTATAATGAAGCATTAAGACAGAGTCCTTTATTAAGAGAACCTGTTCCTGACATAGCCTCAAATGTTGGTTTGTTGAAGTATGCTGCGGATGAAGGGAGAATGGTTACTATCCAGAAGGATAGTGAAACTTATTCTTATACTCCAATATTCATCCCTTCATCTGAATTCGCTTCATTCATAAGAACAAACGATAAAGACATGGTAACAATGTTAACAAACCTGTTTGATGGAGCTGTAATCTCATCTCAGTTCAGTTATAAAACTATAACAGGAGGAGAGTTCTATGTCTCCCAACCTTATCCAGTTCTTCTTGTATGCACCACGCCAGAATGGTTAACGGCCAGATTACCACAAGGTGCAAGACAAGGTGGGTTCTTAAACAGATTCTTATTCGCTTACAGCGAACAGTTTAAAAGGAAAGCTTTTCCACAAAGCTCTCCAGATATGGCTCGTAGAGTTGAAGAATGTGTTTTAAGTTATTTAAAGTTATCTGAAGTTACAGGTTATATAAATTGGACTCCAGAAGCAGAACGCCAATTTATGGAATGGTATGAAGATACAGATGGAGGAATGGAGAATGTAGATGATTATGAACTCCGTTCATGGCTATCCAGACAAGGAATCTTTGTAATTAAAATAGCAGGTTTATCAGCTCTATCTGATAATAGAATAAGAATAACTCCAGATGATTTATCATTCGCTTGGTTCATATTACACTTTGCCAAGCAAAGTGTTAAAATTACTTTTAGATTGACAGGAGAGAATATTGACGCCTGGTTAGAGGTTCAAGTGGTGAAGTATATAATAAAAGAAGGAAAGAAGAATAATACAGCCAGTCCAATAATCCCTGCCAGTCAAATATGTAGAAGATTCTCAACTGATGCTTCAGCATTAAAAATAAGAACTTTATTAGAATCATTAAGCTCCTTAGGTGTAATTGTCTTTGACAAAGTCAATGATAGGGTGATTGGGAAATTACCTCAGGCTCATGAGTTCGTTAAAGATGCCTCATCATTTGGATATGAGTTAAGTTGGAATGAGCTTGATGGGTTGCTGGGAACATAGTTCCCAGCATTTATTTACAACTTAATTCTACAGTTGGAGTTTTGTCTGGAGTGTAGTTATACGTAGCATCCCACTCATAAGAAAAGTCCACATAATCAAGATTTTGCGTAATAGTTGTATCTTGTATAAAGATTATATTTATTGTAAGTCCTGAAGGAGTAGTAACTGAAGCTTTGGTTAAATCTAATAGAACAATATCAGTGACTCCGTTAGTATAAACAGCAAGCCATAAGGTGTTGCCATCTATACAGTATATCCCTCTAATATCAATATTTCCAAGAGAAATTAAATCCTGGGTACTTTTCCTATATAAAAGTATTTCACTTCCAACTCGCAAGAGAGTGAAATTGCCAACAGGAAGTATACTACTAATATAATCCCAAGACACGGAGTATTCTTTAACAAACTTACCTGTATCAACATCAGCCAATTTTACATTCTGTCCAGAGTAACAATATAATGCTTTATAAAAATCAACTCCGTAAAATGTTGGTTCTATAAAGTCCATATTCCAACCAGCCTTCCAATGTCCAGTCATCCCTAATTTACTTATTAAAGCTTCCATAACATAATTAGAATCCCAGCTTCTAAATGATAGCATATTATATTCTCCTGTAACTGCTTCATTACCTGCAGCATGATATACACCTCTTCTCCTTCTTCCTTCATCAAAATAACAGTCTACTCCAGGTGTATACCAACCTTTATCCACCTTTATTGTCAAAGGAGATTCACTTAGCACATCTCTAATTTCCCAGACAAATAAGTCATTAGGATTAACAGCATAATAATTATCCTGTGTAAATACAATAGTATGGTCTCCAGAAATAGAAGTTTCTTTAGGACAATTAGCAGGAGGAGTAAATATAGTCTTCTTAGCCCTCATCCTACAATTAAAACCTAATCCCATCTTTCCCTCCTCTTATCTTGACTTAATTCCATAAGCTTTCATAAAGCTTTCTATATACTTAACTTTCTGCTCAAAGTTCTTCTCATAAGCTCTATCCAAATCCTCAAGTCTATCAACAAGAACAGCTATTGGAGCATTCCTATAAACAGATTTATAGAACGTTCTTCTATAATCCTCTTCCACTTGTTTCAATCTTCTCAAGCCCATTTCAAGAGAGAATTCAGGGTCATATTTTAATATAGAAGGAGCAATTGTATTATAAAGCATATGAACACTTGAAACTGGTGTACCATCAGGATAAGTTCCATAATAATTAAACCAGCTAACAATTGGGTCTAACCATCCTTCTTTAGCTAAAAACTCTCCAAGATAATGATTAACTCCTGGAGACGGAGCAACTGTTCTTAATGCTGTTTGTAACAGAGATGGAAGGACTCTTCCAGGGCCAGCCATCTTATAAATCTCTCTTCCAGTCGAAGGGTCAACTCCCCATATAGCTCCACCAATAAGTCTAACAAGAGGATTCTGAATCAACATAGTAGGAAGATATCCTAAGTATCCAATATCAGTCTGAGCATGAGGTATAGATAAAGGTATATTCCAAGGCAGGAATCCAATATACATATACCCACCTGGAATCTCTCCAATCGATGGAACTCTGATAAAGTCAGCCATCATTCCAGCAATTCTTGGTCTCATATAAGCTTGATTGACAAGCTTCTCATACTCCATCCCTTCACGCCAATTCTCGCCATAAGCCTCTTTAAACGCAGCCCTCTGAATTCCTTCAATGAAAAGAGCTGCCATAGCAAATCTCTCTGGATGTTGATAAGCTGCTTTAAATAACTGAGGAAATATTCTCCACTGGAAAGAAATAAAAGGCATTATAGTATCTCTAAGCCCTCTTACAAACACTGGCATATCCCCATAATATCCATAGGCATCAACAGCCAACCTTGCGGCTTTCCAAGAATCATATCCCCGTTCTCTTAACAGTCTATAAGTCCCATACCTGAACACATTATCTATCTTCCCATAAGTCTTAGAAAGCCATTTTGCAGATATCTCATCAGCCGCATTAAACAACCTTTTAATAAAAGGCTCTTTTTTATCCTGAAGGATAGAAATCATCTTATTCCTATCCCTAATCATCCTCTCATCAAATTCCCACTCTTTCCTGAAAACACCATGCTTAATAGCCTCAAGCATCAAGTCATCTTCTTTTCCTATAGCCTTGCTATACTCCCATAACACGGATAAAGGGTCAATCCCATTAACAAAACTTAAAACTATATTCCCCAAGAACGCATTCAAATAAGACTTAAAATTTAAAGTTAAATAAGTGTTTTTAAAAATTCTATTCATCTGAGCCATCACTTTTAACTTTGGAGTGTATCCCTCTAATCCAAGAAAATATTTAGCAACTCTATAAATCTCAGGTGCAACATACTTATCAGTCAGAACTCCCCACTTTTTCTGAACTCTACTTCCTGCTGAAGCAGTCCCCTTCATATGAATAAATCCAGGAACTGGATTATCTGAAATTAAATTACCTCCTAATATATCAAGATAATTAAAGAAGTATAATCTTCTTAGTAATCCCAAATCTTCTGAGATTGTTTTATAAACTGTCCCAGCTAAATCAACAACAACCTCATTTCTTCCTTCTATGTTAGCTTCTCTTATA
>JALVKL010000060.1 GCA_027033775.1 bacterium
TTGAGGGAGATAGGAATTGATCCGCCTTATATTGAGCCTTATAATCTTTCCGTTTATGCGCAATATACTGTAAAACTTGAAAATAGAGACAAAATAGCGAATTTCTTGAATAAAAACGGGATTCCTACCGCTGTTCATTATCCTATTCCTTTGCCTTATCAGGAGGCTCTAAAGTTTCTGGGGTATAAGTGGGGCGATTTCCCGGTATCTGAAAAGCTTTCTGAGCAGGTTTTAAGTCTGCCATTTTCTCCTTATATTACTATAGAAGAGCAGATAAAAGTGGTGGAAGCTCTAAAGGAAGCCATTTCTGTTTGACAATGGTTTTACAGATGTATTAAATTTGGTCTTAACCTCATTTGGGAGGTGGGTTATGCCGGTTAGTCTGTTGGTTATAGTTGGGTTGATTCTTTATTTTCTGCTTTACAGACTTTACGGTGGGTATCTCTCAAAGGATGTAGTTGGTGTTTCCGATGAGCCTACTCCTGCTGTCAGACTTTACGATGGAGTTGACTATGTTCCCGCTAACAAATATGTCCTTTTTGGACATCATTTTGCCTCCATAGCGGGAGCTGGTCCTATTGTTGGTCCTGCCATTGGAATTGCTTGGGGATGGCTGCCTGCCCTTTTATGGGTGTGGTTGGGAAACATCTTTATAGGAGCTGTTCATGATTATCTGTCTCTTATGAGTTCTGTTCGCTACGATGGTCATTCTGTTCAATGGATTGCGGGAAGGGTGATAAAAAAGAGGACAGGCTACATATTCGCTCTATTTATATTCTTTGTCCTTGTTTTGGTGGTGGCAGCCTTTGCCTCTGTTCTGGGTAAGGTTTTTATAAAACAGCCTGCTGTTCCCACTGCATATCTTATAAAAATAATAGGAGCTTTTATACTGGGAGCTCTCATATATAAGATGAGGCTTCACCTTGGGTTAGCCACCATATTTGCCATAGGCTGGCTTATAATGTCCATATTCTTAGGGAAATTTTATCCCATAAAGGCTTCTTATCAGACTTGGATGATTGTTTTCTTCATTTACATTATTGTGGCTGCATCTATTCCTGTTCATGTTTTGCTTCAGCCTAGAGATTATATGAACGCATGGCTTCTTGTGGGAGGATTAGTTCTTGGAGGAGTTGCCATTGTCTTTTCCTTTAAACCTGTGCTTATTCCAGCTTTTGCTTCCTTTTCTCCAAAAATAGTGGCTGGACAGCCTTCTCCTTTCTGGCCCGTTGTGGTTTTGATTATAGCCTGTGGATCTCTTTCAGGTTTTCATTCCCTTGTTGCATCTGGTACATCTTCTAAGCAGCTTTCCAAAGAGATTGAGGGATTGTTTGTAGGTTATGGTTCCATGCTGGCTGAAGGTTTCCTCTCCACCCTTGTGGTTGCCTGTATCGCTGCTTATGCTTATTCCATTCTTTCTCCTGATGTGGTTTCAGCTCTCAAGACCAATTATGCGGCAAATATACTAAAAGCCCAAAAAAGCGTTGGGGGACCTGTTGGGTTCTTCTCCAAATCTTATGGGGCAGCTGTTAGTAGCGTTTTGCATCTTCCTTTAGATTTTATGGTGATTTTGGCCACTATGTGGGTTGCAGCCTTTGCCATGACCACCCTTGATACCACCAATCGTTTAGCAAGATACACTTTAACTGAGTTGCTTGAACCTATAAAGGATACTTTGCCAGGAGTGTTTGATTTCTTTACCAATAGATGGATTGCTTCCACTGTGCCTGCTGCCATAGGCATTGCCCTTGCTTGGACTGGAGCATGGCATGTGATTTGGCCTGCTTTTGGAGGAGCCAACCAAATGCTGGCTTCTATAGCTTTACTCACAGCTGCTGCTTGGGTGGTTAAGGTTCAGAAAAAACATGGAATCATGGTTGTTATACCCGCTCTCTTTCTGTGGGTAACCGTTACCGCTGCCCTTATCTGGTATTTAGTGGTTGCTGTTCCCACCTTTATCAAGAAGAACCCATTTCAAGCTTACATACTTGGTATAGTGGTGGTTATAATGCTTCTTTTGAATCTTATTCTGCTATTTGATTATTTTTCCTCAAAAGGAGAGGAAGTGGAGGCCTATGAACCTAAATAAGCTTATAGAATTTGTTAAGGACATCTTTTTCGGGATATCTGAAGGTATAAAATCAAGAACTATAGATACTATAGAGGCTGAACTTAAAGATATGGAGGGGGCTTTTGGCCTCCTCCTTTTTGGTTCTCTTATAGGAATGCCAATTTTTTCTTCCTTTGTAGGTGTCTCTTTGCTGCCCTATATAGAAAGGGAAATCATTACAATGCTTTCAAGATCTAAAATGCTTGACGATTTTGCTTCTTATTGGTTTGAGATAGCGGATATATGAAGAGGGTCTTCATATTTTTAGGCAAGGGAGGAGTTGGAAAGACAACATCTTCCGCTTCTTTATCTTTCTGGCTTGCTGAAAGGGGCGAGAAGGTATTTTGGTTTTCTGTGGATCCTGCTCATAACATCTCCGACATTGTAGGAGTGAAGGATCTCAGTCAACCAAAAAATATTTACAAAAATCTATACGCTCAGGAAGTTGATGTTGAATCCTATCTTAAGAGTTTTCTGGAAGAGACAGTGTTTAAAATAAAAAGTATTTATAAATATCTAAAGGTTTCTGGTTTGGAGAGTATATTTGATATTATGAGGCTTTCACCTGGTATGGAGGAGAGTGCTATACTTTATGCCATTTATGACAGACTCAAAACCGTTGAATCTGATTATGTGGTTATTGATACCCCTCCCACTGGATTGACCTTAAGGATACTTGCTCTTCCCAATATAAATATCAAATGGATAAATGCCTTAAAGCATTGGAGGTTGAAGATACTGGATAGGAGAAGCATGGTTGCTCATGTGAAGGGTGAGGATTATTTGGAAGATGCCAGCTTAACCCCTCAAGATGACAAGGTTATAGAGGAGCTGGAATCTCATCTGGATAAGATGAGGTTTTTGGAGGATATTTTTACAAACAGAGCTTTAACCAAAAAGATACTGGTTCTTAACCAAGACAGACTCTCCCTTTCAGAGAGCGAAAGGATCTTAAACACCTTAAGAGAACTGGGAATGGATGTGGATTTGATATTAATCAACAAATGGGGACTTTGTAATATAACAGAAGATGAAATTAATAGGGTTTTTTATGGGAAGGAAAAGGTAGTTTTGCCCTTTTTGGAACATAAGTTTTCCCTTTCTAGAGACGATCTTCTATTTCTTGCTGAAGGCTGGGCGGAGAGGCTGATATGATCTCCTCCAAAATTTTTTGGGGACTGCTTGTATTTAGCCTTTTCATAGTGGCTGTTTTTTACGCTGGCATGAGGAAAAATATGAGAATGGCAAGGGAAATGGCCACTCTTTTAGAAGATGTATTTAAACCTGTGGACAAAACCTATACCTGGTTAGGGGGAGTTATGGGTTTTGTTGCAGATTACAAAGTTAAAGGATTTAAAAAAATATATGCAAATTTTAGACTTATCCCAAGGCACAGCTTGTTGTGGCTTCCCTTTGCTCTTATAGCGGGCAGGAAAGATACCCTTCAGCTTCTGTTTTATTTAAAGGGTATGGTAAACCAAGAGTTTCATGTTGTAAGAAAAGGTGTGATAAAACCCAAGATATACAACATCGACAAGCTTAAGAGTAAAAGTGAAAATGGCTTTATATTGCATTATCAGTTTACAGAAGACTTTAAAGAGGAGGTTCTTCCCATTGCCAATATGCTTTTCCCTTATCTTTTTCATTTAGCCATTACACCTGAAAAAAATATCTTTTACATTGAATGCAAAGGACATCTATTGGATGATAAATTTAAACAGTCTTTGTCTGAAGCTGTGAGGATGATCAAAGAATTTCAAGATAAAAGGGCTTGAATGGATCCTTATACACATGTTCTCTTTGCCGATTATGTGTCTACTGATGTATTCTGCCACTTTTCTTTGGATGCTTCCTTAAAACCTTATATGTTTTCTGGTTCAATTTTTCCTGATATTGGGTATTTTGGTAAAAATAAATCATTTTCCGATGTTATTCATAACAATTTACCCCATAAATTTGTTGAGAAGCTATGTTTTCAATTAAAAGTTCCCGAAGAAATTGCTTTTTTCTGGGGCTTTGTAAGCCACGTAGTATTGGATCAAGTTGGACATCCCTTGTGGACGCATAGACTCATCTCAGTTAGGAATGGGTTGATAAAGGACGATATATTGCACAGAAGGATTGAATGGGGATTGGGAAGATATATTTTAAAGCTGCTGAAAGACTTTCATTTGCTAAATTTCTCTTGTCCAGATGAAATTTTCCTGAAAGTTCAAGATCTGTTTTTCAAGACCTATGGTATGAAAGCTCAGAACTTGAGGGAAGACTTTGAAAAGACAGTTATTACTTTGAAAAAGACCATACCTTTGGTTTTTAAAATCCATCCATTTATAGCATTTTTCTCACAGGTTTTAAGATACTTTAAGGATTATGATTTTATTTGTAGGGCTTATCCTGTGCTGTTTCCTGAAAAGCTGTGTATGAAAGAGAAATATTCGGCATTTTCCATCTTTAAGATCTCTAAGGATAAATTTGTGTCAGTTGTAAAAAATGGATTAGAAAATTTAGATAAAGTCACCATGGAAGGCTTCAAAATAAAAGGGGAGGCTTTAGCCTCCCCTTAAGTTTTTTAATATTCAGGCATTGGAGGTGTGGCAGGTTTTTCCTTTTCTGGTATCTCTACCACTGCTGCCTCTGTGGTTATCATCAAACCAGCAACACTTGCAGCGTTCTGAAGAGCAGTTCTCACCACTTTGACAGGGTCTATTATTCCAAATTCATACATGTCTCCGTATTCCAGCGTGGCAGCATTGAATCCAAAGTTAGGATTATCGCTCTTTCTAACCTCTTCTACCACAAGGGATCCTTCAAATCCCGCGTTATCCGCAATTTGTCTTATAGGAGCTTCTAAGGCTTTTCTCACTATATTTACGCCTATTCTTTCATCCTCATCGCTTACTTCCACATCATCAAGCACCTTTTGACATCTAAGGAGTGCCACACCACCTCCAGGCACTATACCTTCTTCCACAGCGGCTTTTGTGGCGTTTAAAGCATCTTCCACTCTGGCCTTCTTCTCTTTCATCTCAGTTTCTGTAGCAGCGCCAACCTTTATTACAGCCACTCCACCTACAAGCTTTGCCAGTCTCTCCTGAAGTTTTTCCCTATCGTAATCGGATGTGGTTTTTTCTATCTGGGCCTTTATCTCTTTGATTCTGCCCTCTATAGCTTTAGGATCTCCCATACCACCTACAATGGTGGTGTGCTCTTTATCGACGATAACCTTTTTAGCCCTACCAAGATCCTGGAGTCTAACATTTTCAAGCTTAATACCCAGCTCTTCAGAAATAACCTGTCCTCCTGTAAGGATGGCTATATCTTTGAGCATCTCTTTTCTTCTTTCACCAAATCCAGGAGCTTTTACTGCACAGGATGTAAGGGTTCCCCTCAGCTTGTTTACCACAAGGGTGGCAAGTGCTTCTCCTTCCACATCCTCAGCGATTACAAGGAGAGGCTTACCGGATCTTGCCACTTCTTCAAGAAGAGGAAGGAGATCTCTTAAATTGCTTATCTT
>JALVKL010000061.1 GCA_027033775.1 bacterium
GTTCCAGATAGACACCCCAGTTTCTGTTAGTCCATTAAGGTGGAAGGTGCTGTTTAATAGGGTAACCTTAGGCACTTTGTAACCAAAGGTCACTTCAGAAATAGAAGCATTATTCAGTTTCATCCTCCATATGTGGTTCATATCTAAATTCAAAACATAGGCTATTATGGCGGATATAACGCCTCCGTGGGCTACAACTGCTATCTCCCCTTCCTTTTGTTCTTTTATTAATTCTTTAAATGCTTTGATCACCCTGTTTTGGAAATTGATGAGATTTTCAGCTCCTTTAATTTTAGCCTTAGTGGGAGATGTATACCACAGCTCTAAAATTTCGGGTTCGTTTCTTTTTATCTCTTCTATACTTTTTCCTTCCCATTCCCCCAGCATTATCTCTTTGAAATCTTCCACTTTTACAATCTCTGCTTTTAAGATTTCGGCAATGATCTGTGCTGTTTGGTAAGCTCTTTTTAAAGGGCTGGTGTAAATTCTGGATATATTTGCTGTATTTTTAAGCCATTCTCCCGTCAATTTTGCCTGTTCAACACCTGTATTAGTTAGGGGAGAGTTGGTGTGTCCTTGAACTATTCCCAGTTTGTTAAATACAGACTCTCCATGTCTTATCAATTTGACTATCAGCATATTTTGGCTTATTACAACTTCTACTTTTAAATATCAACGAGGACTTGATTAAATGGTTAAAAAGTGTTAACCCTTGCCACTTGAGATTGCAGGGAGGTGTTCTATGCCTAAGATGAAGACAAACAAAAGCGCTGCTAAAAGGTTCAAAATTACAGGAAAAGGCAAGATAAAAAGAAGAAGAGCTAATAAAAGCCATTTGAACGAGGAAAAACCATCAAAAAGAAAGAGGAGATTGAGAAGACCAGCTCTTGTGAGCGAAAAAGAGGTAAAGAAAATAAAAAAGCTTTTACCCTACGCTTAAAGAAGCAAGCAGCCTTGGAGGTTAAAGGATGAGAGTTAAAGGTGGTCCTCGTACCAGATGGAGAAGGAAAAAGTGGCTTAAGATGGCCAAAGGTTACTGGGGGGCTAAAAGCAAGTGTTACAGTATTGCTAAACAGACAGTGATAAAAGCTCTTACCTATTCCTATAGGGACAGGAGAAATAGAAAGAGGGAATTTAGAAGGCTCTGGATACTCAGAATAAATGCAGCTGCAAGGCAGTATGGCCTCAAATACAGTGAGTTTATACACGGTTTGAAGCTTGCCAATATAGATCTTAATAGAAAGATGCTTGCCGATTTCGCCGTAAATAACCCTGAGACTTTCAAGTATCTCGTTGATGTGGCCAAGGAGGCTCTGAGTAACAAGGCGGCCTGATGAAGTATTTCGCCGTTATAGGCATTGGCAGATTCGGATTCAGTGTTGCAAAAACCCTTTCAGAGATGGGGTGTCAAGTTTTAGCTATAGATCTTTCCGAGGAAAAGATAAAAAAGATAGAAGGTATAGTGACGCAGGCTGTTCAGCTTGATGCCACAGATGAAAGGGCTTTAAGGGCTGTTGGTATAAAGGATGTTGATGGGGCTATAGTAGCCATTGGCCAAAATATGGAGGCAAGTATTCTGGTATCCCTTCTTCTTAAAGATTTGGGGGTCCCCTATGTGGTTTCAAAAGCTACCAATCCTTTGCACGCTAAGGTTCTTAAAAAGATTGGATGTGACAGGGTGGTCTCCCCTGAGGAAGAAATGGGTGTCAGAATAGCGAAATCTTTGGTGTCACCCAGTATCCTTGATGAGCTTGATCTTTCTGAGCATATGGGAATTTACGAACTTAAAGTTCCCAGTTACATGTCAGGTAAGACCTTGGGTGAGTT
>JALVKL010000062.1 GCA_027033775.1 bacterium
CCTTGCTTGTGTTTTTGATATATCTCTTTGATTTTAGCCTTTGTAATTTCCATATCTGCACTCCCAAAAGCTACATTTAAGGTGGTATACCAGTGGTATACCATTAATTTAAACACTCAATTTTAGGTTGTCAACTTTTTGGCAACTCTAACGCTAAAAGGATAAAAGCGCAACTCCGCAAACTTCGTTTGCTTCGTTGCTTTAAAGTCTTGACAGACTATAAAGCAAGAATTAAACTTGAGAATAGACATCTTTTCCCTATTGCCTAAACCGAACCAACGAAAGAGAGCAGGAAAAATGCAAACTATTTACTATGTATCGGATTTGAAATGGTTTGGAAAAATAACATCTGATAGATACTCATCTAAAAAAGAAATGGTTTATCATCATTTGAACTATATAGAGCAATCTAAGGATTTCAAATTTGGAACAGGAAACGCAGAATTGATATTAGAGGGAGTAGATATTGCAGATAAGAGAGCTAATTCAAGAGTTGCAGTCAGTTTTGTTTTTGCTTTACCAAATGACCTTGAGGAAGAAGAAGTAAAAGAATGGATTGAAGAAATCAGGGAGCTACTTGCGGACTTCAATGGTATGAAAAAGGAGCAGGTATATATCGGTTATCACGATAGCACAGGAATATCAGGGGAGAAGAATAAGCATTTGCATATAGTTTTGTTAAATCTAAATAGAGAAGGTAAAGCTATTCCACTTGGTAGAGATAGGGGCAAGGTTAGACAGCTTCACAAGGAACTGCAGAACTACATTATTGCTAAGGGATATGAGATTAAAAAGGATAGGGAAAAAGGGGCGCATATTGGAGTAAGAATAAGATATGATGAGGAGGCGAGGAAACAGTATTTAGAGCATTTGCAGGCGAAAAAACAATTTGAGAAATTAGAAAAAGAGAGGGAGCAAGTTATGATTAGTTTAGAGTATGCTAAACAGCATATCAATTTAGTTGAGCTTGCGGTTAGAAAGTTTGGATACAGGATAGACAAGAAAAAATCATCTAAACACTACAAGACATTGAAAAGAGATAGTGATGTGATAATAGTCAAGAAAAACAGCGTTAACAATCATTGGATTTACTTTAGCGCAGGGAACGAGCAGGATAATGGCACTATTATAGATTTTCTACAGCGCAGGAAGATTGGCGACTTAGGTCAGGTCAGGAGATTTTTGAAAGAATATTTGGAACAGGTTAAGTCTGGAGAGCTTGAGCAAATTGAAGATTTTGAGATAGTAGCTACAGACACAGATAAGAAGAAAACAGAAGCATTGAAAGAGTTTGCCAAACTTGAGCCACTGCCAGAAAGGAATTATCTGACTGAGGAAAGAAAAATAAGCAGTGAGGTAGTTAGAAAAAATAGCGACTACATATACACAGATGATAGGAACAATGCAGTCTTTGTAATGCACGACGAGAAGGGGGAGTTGATAGGGCTTGCAAGGTATGGCAGGAATGGATTTAAAAACATTACTGGTAAAAAAGGTATATGGATTAATACAGCTTCATTTGTAAGAGCTAAAAACAGCAGTAAAGTAGTTATCGGAGAAAGCCCTGTTGACTTATTGTCTTATGCGGAGCTTCAAGATAGAGATGATTTATTTCTAATTAGCACACAGGGGCAGATTTCAGATAGGACCATAGATGCGGTATATGAAACAATCAAGAGATTGGCGCGTCTAAAAGATACAAACAGACTTGATGTAGTATTTGCTTTTGATAACGACGAGAAGGGCAAAGAGTTTGCAGAGAAGATGAAATCTGAGCTAATCAAAAGAGCAGTAAAAAACGGACTAATGCTAA
>JALVKL010000063.1 GCA_027033775.1 bacterium
TGAAGATAAAATGAAGAGGAAGCAATGCTGTCCGGTATCTTTTTATATTTTCCGCTTAAAAACAGCTTTGCCCTGGCATTGATTATTTCATCGGTTATATCCACACCCCGTGGACAAACTTCTTCACAGGCCAAACAGTGTAGGCAACTTCCAAGAGATTCAATGAAGCCTTCATGATAAAATCCGCTATTAACAAGAGAAGCAATATGACACCTTCCACGAGGGCTTTTGTCCTCGGTTTTTGTGATTCTGTATGTGGGACACACCGATTTACACTTTCCGCATTTGACACATTCTTTTTTCATGGGGCTTAATTTTATTGTGATTTGAAGAGAGTGTCTATATAAAAGAAACTATGAAAATAGAAAAATCACCCAGCATTACAAAATGCTACTCCTTTGATGCTACAGGGATAGTCTTTGAGCCGGAAGGTGTTGTATTCGCTGAAACTGAAAAGGACATAATAGAGGCGGTTGAGTACTGTATAAAAAACAAAAAAAACATTATACCAAGAGGAGCAGGCTCTGGATTTACCGCAGGATGCGTTCCTGTAAAGGGTGGAATTATTCTTTCTTTGGAGAAAATGGATAAAATTTTAGATATAGATACCAAAAATATGGTGGCTGTTGTGGAACCTGGCGTTATTACAGCCAACTTACAAAGATCCGCTGAAAGCTTTAATCTCTATTATCCCCCTGATCCGTCAAGCCTTGAGTTTTCCACCATAGGGGGGAATGTAGCAGAAAACGCAGGGGGACCCAAAGCCATAAAATACGGAGTTACAGCAAATTATGTTATGGGGATAAGGGCTGTTATAGGCACAACTGAGATTATAGACACCACCAGAAAAGTAAAAAAAAATGTGGTTGGATACAATATAACTCCCCTTTTTGTGGGATCTGAAGGGACTTTAGGAGTAATAAGCAGGGTGCTTTTAAGGCTAATACCCCTTCCAGAAGAAAGAATAACTATACTTTCATTTTTTAAAGATATATACCAGGCAGGCCAAACTGTTGTCGATATCATGAATTCGGGTATTGTGCCTTCTGCCATTGAGATAATGGATATAGCCTCTATTGAGTGTGTGAGAAGGTTTAAGAACATTGATATACCTAAATCTGTGGAAGGCGTTCTTATTATTGAAATTGATGGAAAAAAGGAAGAAGTTAAAAAAGAGGCAAATATTGTTAAAAAGATCTGCAGGAATAACAAAGCTACTGTAAAAGTGGCAAAGGACGAAAAGGAAAGGGAGAATATATGGCAGATAAGAAGAGCAATTTCCCCTTCCCTCTTCCACATAGCTCCCACAAAGATAAACGAGGATGTGTGCGTTCCTGTATCTGAAATACCAAAGGCTTTAAAGAGATTTTTAGAGATTGGCAAGAAATACGGAGTTCCTGTTGTTTGTTTTGGCCATGCTGGAGACGGAAATATCCATGTCAATGTTATGACGGATGAAAAAAATAGCACCCTTATGGAAAAGGCAAAGCTTGCTGTAAGAGAAATCTTTATAACCACCGTTGAGCTGGGAGGAGTGCTAAGCGGAGAACATGGAATAGGATATACAAAATCTAAATTTTTGCCTATTCAGACGAAAAAGGCTGACTTACATCTTTGGAGAAGAATTAAGAAAGCTTTTGATCCAGAAAACATATTCAACCCTGGGAAAATGGGCCTCATTTAACGTGAAAAACTCCTTAAGGTTGAAAAGCACTATTAAAAGTGCTAAATTTAGTACTAAAAAGAGCTCTTTAACATAAGGGAGGAAGGTTATGGTAATCACTGCCAACGAGCTAAAGAGAAGGGGGATCTCTTTTGTATCCAAGCTGCTTGACAAATGGGGTAGTGTTTATGTGACTGTGAGGGGCAGCAAAAAGTTTGTGATTCTAAAAGCGGAGGATTATGAGAAACTCAAGGAGCTTGAACTTGAGAATGCTATACGAGAGGCAGAAAGAGACTTGAAAGAGGGAAGGTACATAATAGAAACAGCTGAAGAGCATATTAAAAGGCTGAAAGATTGAGTAAATATAAACTGATATTTCCTGAAAGCTATCTTAAAAAGGAAAAGAAGTTTTTAGAAAAACATCCGGAGCTTTTAGAAAGGTATAAAAAGGTTCTTAAATTACTGGAACTGAATCCAACTCACCCATCCCTTAGGCTTCACAAGTTGAAAGGAAAATTTGCAGGGAAGTATTCGGTTTATATAACCATGAGCTATAGGATCATTATAACCTTTGCAGTTACTGAAAAGGGAATTGTTTTCATAGATATAGGATCCCACGATGATGTGTATTAGGCAAATTTTTCTTAAACAAGAAAGTCTTCAATGAATTCTATTTTGTGTCTGTCTTTGTCCCAAACAATAGTTATCAGATGAGCCTTGTATTTTCCCTTCCAGCCTCTCTTTTTAATGTAAATTTCTATTGCTTTAGTGAAACTGGAGATTTTCTTTTTGGTAATACCAAAAGAGGGATCAAAAAGTCCTTTTTGTGTTCTCACTTCTATAAAGTGAAGCGCATTGTCTTTTTCGGCTATGATGTCTATTTCGCCCCATTTGGTATAAAAGTTTCTCTCAACAATTCTGAAGCCTTTATCTTCTAAAAAAGATACCGCAAGCTTCTCTCCTTTTAATCCCTTTTTCCTTTTATTTACTGACACCTTTAAAGGTTCTCCTGTGTATAGGGGAAGCTCCATAAAATAAAAGTGCTTTTTTGTGTTCTGGGGTGGGATATCCCTTGTTAGACAGAAAATTATAAACAGGATAGAGTCTATGATACCTTTCCATGAGTTTGTCCCTTACAACCTTTGCGATTATGGAAGCAGCCCCTACAGCAAAGCTTTTTGAATCACCAGAAATAATATTCAAAGTTCTAACTGAAAAATCCAAAGGCATATTCCCATCCACAAGGATAATGTCCGGCTTTATTTTAAGAAAGCTATACGCACGCTCTATAGCCAGTATAGCAGCATTTCTGATGTTCATCCTATCTATAGATTTCCAGCCCACAACACCTACTGCCCAGTCCTCACAAAAGTAAATTATTTCCTGAAAAAGCCGCTTCCTCTCCTTAGGTTTTAGTCTTTTGGAATCATCGACGCAAAAGGGAAAATTCTTTCTGTAATCAAAAACAACAGAGGCTGCCACCACAGGACCTGCTAAACAGCCTCTGCCAGCTTCGTCCAGACCACATACAAGAGGTTTGCCATGAGAACATTTTAGATCAAAGGCAATCTTCGGATTCATTTAATCTGTGTCTTTCACCCTACAGACCACTACAACTTCAGAGTCAGACTGAATGAGTTTTGCTCCCGAAGTGGCTCTACCATAAACAGGTATCTCCTTAATGGGAATCCTTATGGCCATACCATCCTTAGTGATAAGCATGATCTCGTCATCATCTGAGACCACTTTGAGATCAACAAGTTTTCCTGTCTTATCAACCAGTTTATGGGCTATAACCCCCTGAGCTCCCCTTCCCGTTACCCTGAATTCCTCTACAGGAGTTCTTTTTCCAAATCCTCTTTCTGTAACTGTTAGAATCTGCTTCCCAGATGCAGCAACATCCATTCCCACAACAGAATCGCCTTCTTTAAGCTTAACGCCCTTTACTCCTCTGGCGTTCCTTCCCATATCCCTCACATTATCACTTGGGAACACCACGGCTTTAGCCTCTTTGGTGCCTATCACCACAAGATCCTCACCGTCCACATTGCAAACCGCTTTTAACCTATCCCCTTCCTCCAAGTTTATAGCTATTATCCCATTTCTTCTCACATTGCTAAAGGCAGAAACGGGAGTCTTTTTAATTATGCCCTTCTCAGTAACCATAAGAAAAGAGCCTTTCGTCTCTTTGGTTATGTGGGCTATTGCCGTTACCTTTTCGTTTTCCTCAAGTTTTATAAGGTGCTCTAAAGGTTTTCCCCTTGCCTGTCTGGTAGCTTCAGGTATCTCGTAGACTTTAATGCCGTACGCCTTTCCCTTATCGGTGAAAACCACCAAAACATCGTGGGTTGAAGCTATGTACATGTGTTCCACAAAATCTGAGCCTTTCATATTAACAGCCTTTCTGCCCCTTCCTCCCCTTCTCTGACCTTTATACTCTGTTAAAGGAACCCGCTTTATATAACCCTTGTGGGTTATAGTGACTACCACCTCTTCTTCCTTTATGATCTCTAAAGGAAGAAACTCCTCTACAGCTTCTATAATCTCCGTTCTTCTGGCATCGGCGTATTTTTCCTTTATCTCAAGAAGCTCTTTTTTAATCTCTGAAAACAACCTCTCCTCTCTGGATAAGATATCTTCCAAATCCTCAATCAAAGAGAGGGTTTCTTTGAGGTCTTTTTCTATCTTTTCCCTCTCTAAGGCTGTCAATCTCTGAAGTTTCATATCAAGGATAGCCTGAGCCTGTGCTTCTGTGAAATCAAACTCCAAGATAAGCCTATCCTTTGCTTCCTTAGGAGAAGAAGAAGATTTGATAATTTTTATAACTTCATCAAGATTTTCTATAGCTATCTTCAAGCCCTCTAAAATGTGAGCCCTTTCCCTTGCCTTCTTAAGGTCATACTCGGTTCTTCTGGTAATGACTTCCTTTCTGTGATCTAAAAAGATGTTTAATGCATCCTTTAAATTCAAAAGCTTAGGCTCACCTTCATGTATGGCAAGAAGTATTATACCAAAGCCTGTCTCAAGAGGAGTGTATCTGTAAAGCTTTTTCTCAACTATGGAAGGGCTTTCGCCGTATTTGAGCTCTATAACAATTCTTATACCTTCTCTGTTAGACTCATCCCTTATAGCCTGAATCTCCCCCAGCCTCCCTTCTTCTGCAAGATGAGAGATTTTCTCCACTAATGAGGCTTTATTTACCTGATACGGTATCTCTGTTATCACTAAAGCTGTCTTTCTTCCCTTTTCTTCAACCTCAACCTTTCCCCTTATCCTTATATTTCCCCTTCCCGTTTTGTAAGCCTTTACAATCTCATCCCTTCCTATGATTGCTCCACCTGTGGGGAAATCGGGTCCTTTGATAATGTCGGTAAGCTCGTCAACGCTTATATTTGGATTTTCTATAAGTGCTATTACAGCATCCACCACCTCGGCAAGGTTGTGAGGAGGGATATTGGTAGCCATACCAACCGCTATACCTGATGAGCCGTTCAGCAGTAAATTGGGAACTCTGGTGGGTAAAACCACAGGCTCTTTAAATGAACCATCAAAATTAGGCACAAAATCCACCGTCTCTTTATCTATATCCTTCAAGAATTCCTCTGCAATTCTGGAAAGCCTCACCTCTGTATATCTCATAGCGGCGGGGGGATCTCCGTCCATGGAGCCAAAATTACCCTGACCGTCAATAAGGGGATATCTCATGGAGAAATCCTGCGCCATCCTCACAAGAGCCTCATAAACAGGAGCATCTCCATGGGGGTGGTACTTACCCAAAACGTCTCCAACCACTCGGGCACTCTTTTTATACGGTTTGTTGTGGAAGAGTCCCAGCTCCCCCATTCCGTAAAGTATTCTTCTTTGAACAGGTTTTAGGCCATCTTTAGCATCGGGTAGGGCTCTTCCTATGATTACGCTCATGGCGTAATCAAGATAGGCGCTTTTCATCTCTTCTTCTATGCTTATGGGAATAACCTGTGACATGAATCCTCCCCTACTCTTTTAAATGATCAGCTTGTCTCTATTATCTTAGGCACTCTAAAATGTCCCTTGGCCTTGTCTGGAGCGTTGGCGAGGGCCTCTTCTTGAGTCAGTCCAGGTTTTACCTCATCTTTCCTCATGACAGATACAAGATCTTTCAAAGGATGGTAAGTAGGCTCAACGTTTTCTATATCCAGCTCTTTCAGTTTTTCTATGTAATCAAGAACCTTCCCAAGCTGATGTGTAAACTCCTCTATCTCTTTCTCGCTGAACTCCAATCTGGCAAGTTTGGCAATGTAAATTACCTCTTCTTTAGAAATGGGCATATCTCACTCCTCCTTTTTTAAGCCAGCAACATTTGCAGCAAGAAGCTTTACTCCATATTTATAAAATCTCACCTTGAGCTTCAAGTTCTCCTTTTTTCCAGAAATAGAAACTACTTGGCCCTTACCAAATTTAGGGTGAATAACAATATCTCCTTTTTTTAATTCATCATAACTACACGCTTCAGGTTTTACCTTCTTGTTAAGGGTTTCAACAAGATATTCAGGAATTTCCCCAAGAAAGCGGGAAGCTTTAAAAGCTCTATATACACCGTAATACTTTCTTTTGTGAGCTCTGGTTAGATACAAAAGCTTCTTTGCCCTTGTTATACCAACATAACAGAGCCTCCTTTCTTCCTCTATCTCGTGAGGTGCTTCCATGGAACGAAAGTGAGGAAGAAAGCCCTCTTCCATACCCACCATGAAAACTACGTCAAATTCTAACCCTTTTGCAGCATGAAGGGTCATAAGGGTGATCTTACAGTTATCATCAACTTCATCCACAGCAGTTGAAAGAGAAGATCTGTCCAAAAATGCCTCCAGACCGTTTTCTACATCATCGTAATCTGTGGCAACGCTTATGAGCTCTTTAAGGTTCTCTATTCTGCCCCATGCCTCTGGCGTGTTCTCATCTTCAAGCATGGAAAGATAGCCTGTTTTCTCCAAAATCTCCTCTATCAAAAGGGAAACAGGAAGTTCATCTTTAAGGGTTCTCAGCTCTTTTACAAGATCAACGAATCTTTTGATGTATGAAAACCTTTTGCCGGTTATCATATTGTTTTCAATGATGAGTTTAAGAGTTTCCCAAAGAGAATATCCAGTATTTTCCATAAGAGATCTTATCTTCTCTATAGTCTTTTCACCGATACCCCTGGTAGGCACATTCACAATGCGCTTGAACGAGAGAAAATCGTTGGGGTTCTTTATAAACTTAAGGTAAGCTATTATATCTTTTATCTCCTTTCTCTCATAAAACCTCACACTGCCCACTATTACATAAGGAAGATTTCTTCTACTTAGCTCCTCTTCAAAGGGTCTGGACTGAGCCGTTGTTCTGTAGAAAACGGCAAATGAGCGGTATTTGTCAAAAAGTCTTTCTATCTTGTTAACTACGAATGAGGCTTCGTTCCTTTCATCCTCTGCCACAAAGAGCTTTATTCTCTCCCCCTGTTCGTTTCTGGTATACAATCTTTTTTCCCTTCTTAAAGAGTTGTGCCTTACCACATTCCAAGCTGCATCCAATATAACAGAGGTGGATCTGAAGTTCTCCTCAAGCTTAACAACCTTGGCATCGGGGAAGTCCTTCTCAAAATCCAAGATATTCCTTATATCAGCTCCTCTCCAAGAATAGATGGATTGATCATCATCTCCTACAACACAGATGTTTCTGTGATCTTCACATAATTTTTTGGCTATTAAGTATTGGAGTCTGTTGGTGTCCTGATACTCGTCTACCATAATATGGGAGAATCTCTCTTTCAAAAAAGAAGAAGCTATCTCATCTTCTTCAAGAAGGCGAAAGGCATTTATAAGAAGATCATCAAAATCCATGAGGTTATTTTTAAAAAGAAAATCCTGATATCTCTCAGCAACAAGCAAAAGAAGATCCCCAAGGGAAGAGCCATCAAAATAGCTTTTAAAAGGGATCATTCTGATTTTGGCATCTGAGATAAGATTTTGTATCCCTTTAGGGCTAAATCGTTTGTCGTCAAGGTTAAGCTCCTTTAATATCTCTCTGATTATTCCCATCTGATCCGTTTCATCCGCTACAGTAAAATCAAGAGAATATCCGATTCTGTCCGCGAATCTCCTGAGAGCCCACAAACAAAAGGAATGAAAGGTGGATACAAAAGGCTCCTCTCTTCTATTAAAACTTTTAGATCCAAAGCCTATAAGATCCCTGATTCTGCTTTTCATCTCACCGGCAGCCTTGTTCGTGAAAGTTAGAGCAAGAATTCTAAATGGTTCTATTCCTGTTTCTATTAAGTAAGCTGTTCTATGGGTTACAACCTTGGTCTTACCAGACCCTGCCCCTGCTAAAATGAGAAGAGGCCCATCAACGGTGGTTACAGCCTCTTTCTGTGCCTCTGTAAGTCCAGAAAGTATTCTATCTATGGAAAGCCTCAATTAAACTCCCCTCTCACGGGCACGCTTTCTTGCCTCTTCGTTATAGGCATCTATTATGCACTTTCTTGAAAGCATACCAACCACCTTCCCCTCAGAATCCACCACAGGAAGGTGATCTATTCTTTTGGTCCCAATCTTTCTTGCAGCTGAAGATAGAGTTTCACTGTCCTTAACCACAGGAGAGGAAACAGCCAAATCTTTAGCAAGTACAATGTCTTCAAGCTCACTTTCAGAAAATATGGCATCCCTTAATATGTTAAAGGGTATTACCCCCACAAGTCTTCCCTCTTTGTCAACCACAAAAAGATCCGTATGCTTTGCCAGTTTTGAAAAGTAATCCTTTAATTGCCTAAGATTGGCTCCCTCCCAAATGGCGTCATAATCCTGACTCATAGCGTCTCTCACATAAAGGGTATCCAGTATTTCGGGCTCCCTGCCGTGATGAACCTCTATACCCAGTTTATAAAGGGCATAGGTGTCAAGGGTATAGGGAAAGAGCCATTCGGCAAGCATACTGGCTATGATACACGAAAATAGAGCAGGAAGTATAATGGTGTAATCCTTTGTCATCTCAAAAAGAAGAAATATTCCAGTAAGAGGAGCATGGTAAGTCCCAGCTATAAAAGCTCCTATACCCACAGAAGCGTAAGCTCCAGGAGCTCCCACGTGAATGGGAAGGATATGAGCAAGAACGCCTCCAAAAAAACCCGCTATCATGGCTCCTATAAAGAATCCCGGAGCAAAAAGACCGCCAGGATTGCCAGATCCAATGGTAAAAGAGGTGGCGAGCATTTTGGCAAATCCAAAAGCTCCCATTAGAATAAAGGGATAATATCCTTTTAAAGCCTTTTCCACAAAGGGATATCCATTTCCCAACACTTGAGGAAAGGCTATTCCTATAATACCGGTAAACAGCCCTCCCAGGATAAGTTTTGTGTAAAAGGGTATGTCCAGATTGTCAAATTTCTCCTCTATGAAGTAATAAAGTTTTATAAAAAATACAGAGGCCAGCCCAATGATGACACCAAGAAAGCCGTAAAGGGGAATCTCCACCCAAGGGCTGGGAATGGAGAATGGAGGTATATGAAAGGTAACCTCCCTTCCGTATAGAGCTTCTGTTATAACCACAGCTGTTCCCACAGAAACAACAAGCGGAGGGAAATGCTCAATGTCAAAGTTTCCCAAAAGTATAATCTCAAGGGCAAACATCATACCCGCTATAGGTGCATCAAAGGCAGCTGCTATAGCTGCTCCTGCTCCAGCTGCAACAAGCATTTTCATTCTTCCAGGATGGGCTTTTATATACTGGCCAAAAGCAGATCCTAAGGCTGCTCCGAGAGAGGCTATAGGTCCTTCCCTTCCAGCAGAACCGCCAGAACCTATCACTATAGTGGGAAGAAATATATTGAAAATAATCACCCTCTTTTTTATAAGACCACCGCTTTTCAGTATAGCTCTCACCACCCTGGGGAGACCATATCCTTTGGCGTCTTCCTTAAATCTGGATACAAATATACCTGCAATAGCTGAACCCATAACAGGCAGAACAAAAATGAGAACGTGACGCCTTCCCATCTCTATTCCAAGCTTTCCCCCTATACGGTGGAAGAAAAGGTCTGTAAAGAAGTCCATGGCTGTTCTGAAGGCAGCATTTCCCAAGGCTGCAAGGATTCCAACTGCGACGCCCAAAAAAACTAACGCAGCTCTTTCAGAAAGTCTTATAGGAATCGCTCTTGTACTGTTATTCAACTGTAACAGCTTTCGCAAGGTTCCTCGGTTGATCAACATCCAATCCCTTCCTTTCAGCTACGTGATAGGCAAAAAGCTGTAAAGGAACAACATACACAAAAGGAGAGAGATCCTCGTATGTTTTAGGAAGATAAAAGGTATGATCGCACTTTTTTGATATCTCCTCGCTTCCTTCGGAGGTAAAGGCTATAACTATGCCATCCCTTGCTTTTACCTCCTCTATATTGCCCTTAACCTTTTCATAAACCCTATCCACAGGAGCAACCACGACTACTGGCATCTCCTTGTCTATCAAGGCTATTGGACCATGTTTCATCTCTCCAGCAGGATAACCTTCTGCATGTATGTAAGAGATCTCTTTAAGTTTTAATGCCCCTTCTAAGGCTATAGGATAGCTAAGATACCTACCGAGGTACAAAAAGTCTTTTTTGTCCAGATATTTTAAAGCAAGTTCTAACAGTTTCTTATCGAGCTCGAGGGCTTCCTCTATCAATCTGGGAGTTTTCATAAGTTCGGTAAATCTAGAGCTGACATCCTTATTATTCAGATGTCCTTTTAAGCTGCCCAGATAGAGAGAAAAAGCGTAAAGAACAGCCATCTGCGTGGTGAAGGCTTTGGTTGAAGCAACTCCAATTTCCGGACCGGCATGGGTATAAATAACATCATGGGCCTCTCTGGCTATGGAACTTCCCATAACGTTACAAATGGCAAGGGTAAGAGCCCCTCTTTTCTTAGACATCTTTAAAGCAGCTAAAGTATCAGCTGTTTCTCCAGACTGAGAAACAAAGATTGCAAGGGTTTTATCATCTATGAAGATATCCCTATACCTGAACTCAGAAGCTATATCCACCTCAACGGGAAGAAGAGCATATCTTTCAAGCCAGTACCTTCCCACAAGACAAGCGTGATAAGAGGTACCGCAAGCAACAGCTACTATTCTGTTTACACCTTTTAATCTCTCTTCAAATTCGCTTTCCACAAGATAAAATCTATTTTCGTCAAAGGAATATATGCCATGGATGGTATCTGCCACTGCTCTGGGCTGTTCAAATATCTCCTTTTGCATAAAGTGCTTATAGCCTGTCTTTTCAGCAAGAACAGGAGACCAGCTTATAGTCATTATATCTCTATTAACCAAATCTCCATTATTGGAGATAGTAAATCCTTCCCTTGTTATGAGAAGGCAATCGCCGTCTTCCAAAGGAACTATCTTATTGGTATAAGGCAGAAGTGCTGGAATATCTGAAGCCAGAAAATATTCACTGTCCCCCACACCTAAAACCAAGGGACTCTCTTTTCTATAGCCAACGATAACATCAGGCTCCATCTCACAAATGACTGCAATGGCAAAGGAACCCACAAGGTTCTTACAGGCATTTATAACCGCTTCAAAGAGGCTGCCTTCATAATTATCTTTGATAAGAGCCGCTATCACCTCTGTGTCAGTTTGGGATTCAAAGGAATAACCCTTATTTACCAAAAACTCTTTAAGCTCCATATAATTCTCAATTATCCCATTATGAACCACAGCTATACCTTCACACACATGAGGGTGTGCATTTACATCGGTGGGTTTACCGTGAGTTGCCCATCTTGTATGCCCAATGGCTATGTTGGATTTAAAATCATGCTCCTTAACAACAGTGGCTAAATCTCTTATCTTTCCCTTGGTTTTAACAACTTTAAGCTTTCCGTTAGATATAACACCTATACCTGCTGAATCGTATCCTCTGTACTCCAATCTCTTCAAAGCGTCCAGCACCACTTCAACAGCATCCCTTTTTCCTAAATAACCTACAATACCGCACATGTTTAATCCTCTATGCCATATTTTCTCTTTTTGTAATTTTTAATACCTCTCCCCTCCAAAATCTTCATAGGGGCACGGGTTATAACCAGAGAATCCTCGGGAACGTCTCTGGTAACTGTGGACCCTGCCCCTATCAAAGCTCCCCTTCCCACCTTCACAGGGGCAACAAGCTGGGTATCGCTTCCTATGAACACCTCATCCTCTATCACTGTTTCGTGTTTCTTGACTCCATCGTAATTGCAGGTTATGGTTCCAGCCCCAATATTCACATTTTTCCCCACCTTTGCATCACCTATATAAGCCAGATGATTGGCCTTAGAGTTCTCCCCTATCACAGACTTTTTCACCTCAACGAAATTACCCACACGGGAACGCCTCTTCAACCTTGTATCAGGCCTTATCCTTGCAAAGGGTCCCACAGAAACCTCCTTTTCTATTACAGCTCTTTCAATAACACAGTGTTCATTTATAATCACATTATCATCAATAAGGCTATCTCTAATTACACTAAAAGGCTTAATCTCACAGCAAGATCCAATTTTTGTGTCTCCTTCTATGAACACAAAAGGATATATAACAGTATCTTTTCCCACAGATACAGTATCTTCTACAAAAGTGTACTCTGGACAAAGAACAGTCACACCACTTTCCATAAGCTTAAGGGCTTTGTCATAACACTTTCTTTTATAAGCTTCGGATAGCTGCCTTCTGTCATTCACGCCCATACCTTCCCTCCACGAAACTTTAACTGTTTTAACCTTGTATCCTAAATCATAAAGTATCTTTATTGCATCTGTTAAATAATACTCTCCCTTTTTATTATCAGGTTTTATACCCTCCAATGCTTTGGCCAGGATAGGCTTTCTGAAGCAATAAACACCTGTATTCACTGTCTTGATGCTTCTTTCCTCATTGGTTGCATCAGATTCCTCAACAATCCTCACCGCGTAACCATTATGCTCAATTACCCTCCCGTATCCTTGAGGATCGTCAATCTCTGCAGCCAAAAGGGCCCCTGCTACATTCTCCCTTTCCAGAACGTCAAGGAGTTTTTTGATACTCTCTTTCTTTATAAAGGGCATATCTCCTGGAAGTATCAACACCTTCTCTTGAGAGATTAAGGGAAAGGCACACTTTACTGCATGGGCAGTGCCAGCTTGAATCTTTTGCAGGACCGTTTTTATTTCAGGATATTTTTCCTTCAAAAACTCTTCCACAAGCTCTCCTTTATAGCCCACCACAACTATAATCTCATCAGAAAAGGGAACAACCTTTTCCAACACATGCTCAATAAGGGCTTTAGACCCCAATTTATGCAGAACCTTGGGAATATCCGATTTCATCCTTGTTCCTTTGCCTGCAGCAAGAACAACAGCGGAAACCACGCTACACCCCTTTTGCTTTATTTTTACCGGATAATATTTATATTTAAAGAGCCATGAGAGAATTTCTTAAAGAAAAGCTCAAAAGAAGTCCAGATCTTCCAGGGGTATATGTGTTTAAAGATACGCAAGGCAGAGCCCTGTACGTTGGAAAGGCAAAAAGTCTAAATAAAAGATTAAAAGCGTATCTTTCAGAGCAGACCTCTATTAAAATCAAAAAGATGCTGGAACAAACAGAGAACGTGGAAATAATTACCACAGATTCTGAGCTAGAAGCTTTCATTTTGGAAAGCAATCTAATAAAAACCTTTCAGCCTCCTTACAATGTTCTTTTGAAAGACGACAAGCACTACCCTTACATAAGGGTGAACATCAAAGATCCTTATCCTTATCTTGAAATAGTGAGAAAAGTAGAAAAAGATGGGGCTCTCTATTTTGGCCCCTATGTGCCTACTTGGGCTGTAAGGGAAACCCTAAAGACGCTAACCCAGGCTTTTCCCATAAGAAGATGCAAGCAGGATCTTTTGAAATCTAAAAGCAAAAGGCCGTGCCTCAACTTTCAAATAAAAAGATGCCTTGGACCCTGTATGGGAAATGTTGATCAGAAAGAATACAGAAAGCTTGTGGACAAGGTGATAAGCGTTTTGGAAGGAAAGGGAGATGAGCTTATTAAGGAGCTGGAGAAAGAGATGCTTCTTGCATCGGAAAATTTGGAGTTTGAAAAGGCTGCCAGAATAAGGGATCAGATATTCAGTATAAAAAGGATTATGGAGAGACAGAAAGTGCTCCTTTCTGAAAAGCTGGATGCGGATATTATATCTGGACAAACCCTGGAAGGTGAAACAGTCTTTGCTATTCTTTTTGTTAGAAAGGGAATGCTTATAGGAGAAAAGATTCATGCACTCCCCACCGAAAATAAAGAGGAAGCCTTTGAGGCTATAATGAGGGAATATTATTTGGAAAGCAAAACTCCTATCACAATTATAACAAAAGAGACTTTAAGCAATTTTCAGGTATGGAAGAGGATCCTGCCGCATATAGAGATAAGAGAGCCTTTTAATCAGCAGCTTTATGATCTTTGTGTCCTTGCTGAGAGAAAGGCTCTTGAAAAGCTTAAAGAGAGGGTAAGTTCAAAGAAAAGAACTAAGGATTTGCTTGAAGCTGCTAAAGAAGTTCTAAACCTAAAAAGAGCTCCCAAAAGGATAGAAGGGTATGATGTCTCCAATATCTTCGGCAAAGAAGCTGTGGGATCTATGGTGGTCTTCATAAATGGTGAAAGGGAAAAATCGGAATACAGAAGATTTAAAATAAAACACGTTAGACAGATAGACGATTACGCTATGCAAAGAGAAGTTTTAAAAAGAAGATTCTCCCATAAAGAGTGGGATATGCCTGATTTGATCGTTATAGATGGTGGAATTGGACATCTGAAATCTGCTTTATCTGTGATGAAAGAATTGGGTATTAACGTGGATGTAATAGCCATATCAAAGGGGGAAAAAGAAGACGAAATATGGAGCGAAAAGGGAAAAATCAACATAGAAAGCAATCATCCTGTAAAATTTCTCATTCAGAGGGTAAGGGATGAAAGCCACAGATTTGCCATAAGTTATCATAAAAACTTGAGAAAGAAGGAGGCTTTCAGCTCTTTTTTGGATTCCATAGAAGGGATAGGGATAAAGAGAAAGGAAAAAATACTAAAGAGCATTTCCTCTTTAGAGGAACTGAAGAACATAACTCCTGAAAGTCTTGCTCAAAGATGTGGTATTCCCATAAGTCTTGCACGGACAATTATAGAAAACGCCAAAAGACAATGTTATAGTTAAGCCATGTCCATAAAAGATTACGGCAAAAAGATAACAGAAGAGGTAAAAAGGGATTTAAAAGACTACTTCAAAGACAAAGATTATATGGTAATAGCCGTACCGGAAAAAGAGCCTGTGAGAATGTACGCTTTAAAAGCCACCAATACGGTAAAAAAAGCTCAAGAAATCCACTTGTTCCCACACATAATAGCAGCTGCAGTGGGAAGGGCGATATGTGGAACTTTGCTTCTCACGTCCTTAATTAAACATGCAACTGATCAGAAAATACTACTAAAGATAGATTCTGACGGCCCATTATACCATATCTCTGTGGAAGCGGACGGATACGGCAATGTTCGTTGCTTCGCTTTGTATAAGGATACAGAAGTGGAAATCAAAGATATAAATGGAACAAAGAAGCTTGATATAGGCAAAATAATAGGAAAAGGCACCCTTACAGTGGTAAAAGACTTAGGTATAGGAGAGCCTTACACAGGAGTGGTTCCCCTTATCTCAGGAGAGATAGGAGAGGATATAGCCTATTATCTTCTACAATCGGAACAGATACCCTCTGCCGTTGGCGTAGGAGTGCTGATAGATGAAAGGGGTATTATTGAACACGCAGGTGGCTTTATGATTCAAAGCTTTGGTGGAACCACCCCCAAGACCTTAGAACTTATAGAAAAAAGAGTAAAGGAGCTTCCTCCTATATCAACGCTGATGAGGGAAGGAAAAAGACCCGAAGAGATTGTGATGGAAATCTTGAAGGATATGAACCCACATCTTGTGGGGTTAAAAGAGGTGAATTATTACTGTCCATGCTCCAAAGAGATTGTTGAAAAGCTTATAAAACAGTTTTCCGAAGATA
>JALVKL010000064.1 GCA_027033775.1 bacterium
CCTCAAAAAACATATAACACCTGTAGATGTGGTCTTTTATGTTCTGGAAGGAACCGGTATTGTTGAAATAGGGGATGAAAAAAGAGAGGTTGGACCAGATACACTAATTGAAAGTCCAGCAAAAATTCCTCACTGCTGGTATAACAAAGGGGATAATATTTTGCGTTTTCTTGTTATAAAAGTCCCGCGACCAACGGAATCAGCAAAGTTATTATAGTTGGTTTTCAATGCCCGGGGCGGGACTCGAACCCGCACGGGCATTGCGCCCAGGGGATTTTAAGTCCCCTGCGTCTACCAGTTCCGCCACCCGGGCATATCCTTGAAGGCTCTATAAAACCTGTGGAGATTTGTGTCAAGCGTTAAATTTTGCTATTTGAATTCAGAAATCTTTGTTTGGAGAGCGGAATTGAGATTAGATTTCACCAACAAAAACGTTTTGGTTACCGGTGCAAGTAGAGGCATTGGCAAAGCTATAGCTGAAGCCTTTTCTCAATGTGGAGCTAACCTTATTTTGGTAGCCAGAAATAAAGGAAGGCTTGAGGTTGTGGCACAAAAGGTAAAGGCGAGGGAGTTCTTTTGTGCTGATGTTAGTAGCTATAGTGAGATGGAGGAAGTTTACTCAAAGGTTAAAGAAAAATATGGATTTCTTGATGTAGTGGTTAATAATGCTGGTATAAGCCCTCATTTTAGATCCTTTCATAAAACTCCTGAGAGTGATTGGGATGAAATTATAGGTGTAAATTTAAAAGGGGTGTTAAATAATGCGAAGCTGTCCTTTGAGTTATTGAAGAAGGGCAGGGACCCAGTTTTAATAAATGTTGCCTCAGTTGTAGGTTTGGCAGGGGCTCAGAAGATAGCGGTTTATTGTGCCACTAAAGCTGCGGTGGTTAATTTCACAAAAGCTCTTTCTATAGAGTGGGCTTCCTATAGTATAAGGGTGGTGGGTATATGCCCGGGTTATGTGAAAACAGATATGACCAAAGGGATTTTTTCTAAAGATGATTTAAGAAATCAGCTTTTATCTATGATTCCCATGAGACGTTTTGCAGATCCCCCAGAAATCGCTAATGTTGTTCTATTCGCAGCCTCCTCTTTAGCCTCCTATATAACAGGATCTTGCATAATTGTTGATGGGGGTCTTCTTTCTGGTTTATAGCGGTTTTGTGAATTCCACAGAGTATATTATCGCTCCATCTCTTTTGATTATATGATTGTTTTTTTTCTCTAAAATCCATCCGCTTTCCTTCTTTCCACCAAAGGGTCCCCTTAACGGCAGAAACAGAAAATCGGGATTAAAATGATGCATTCCATAAGTCTCTTTAATCTTTAATTTCTCGGATTCAGATAGACTGCCAAAGACATAAACTATAAAGGGATATTTTGTATTTAAAGCATCTTTTATTATTTCATCTTTGCTTTTGTATTTCTTAACTGCTAAAAAGGGACCGAACATCTCCAGATCCGGAATTTCATCTGTAAGCATCACTATGGGAGGTATAAATTCTCCTTTATCCCAGTTGTTGCCCCGTATTATATCCCCTTTTATGGTGTTTAAGGCTCTCTCTACAAGAATCCTCGTTCTTTTAGCCTTTATAGGACCATAATCCGTTTCAGGATCAAAGGGGTCCCCCACTTTTATTTTATCAACCTCTGAAAGAAGGATTTCCATAAAGTCGTCAAAGACATTTTCATGTACCAAAGCCCTTTTTATAGTTGTGCAGTATTGCCCTCCATTTAGAAAAGCCCTTTTGGCTGTAAAGAATGCTGCCTTTTCAACATTTGCGTCTTCAAGCACCAATACTGGGGGCATG
>JALVKL010000065.1 GCA_027033775.1 bacterium
CAGGTATATACTCATCCACAGCATCCAATAGCTCCCATATGCTCTTACACCACTCACACTCCCTGCTCCCACATCCACCCTCCAACGCCTTCAACGCACTGCCCCTTATTACAGGTACCTCATCCCCAGGAAAGTCATACTTGCTCAACAGCTCCCTTATCTCCAACTCCACCAAGTCCAACAGCTCCTCATCGTCCACCATGTCCACCTTGTTCATATACACCACTATAGCAGGTACATTAACCTGCCTCGCCAATAACACATGCTCCCTCGTCTGCGGCATAGGTCCATCCGCCGCACTCACCACCAAGATCGCTCCATCCATCTGTGCCGCACCTGTGATCATGTTCTTGATGTAGTCAGCATGACCAGGACAGTCTATGTGCGCATAGTGCCTCTTCTCAGTCTCATACTCTATGTGCGCCACGTTTATCGTCACTCCCCTCTCCCTCTCCTCAGGCGCCTTGTCTATCGCCTCAAATGGAATATACTCAGCCAATCCCTTCGTCGATAACACCTTCGTTATCGCCGCCGTCAATGTCGTCTTGCCATGATCCACATGCCCTATCGTCCCTATGTTTAAATGCGGCTTCTTCCTCTCAAACTTCTCCTTTCCCATTGCTACCTCCTTTGGTTTTAAGCTGCTTTGTTCCTTTTGCCAATTATTTCTTGAGCTATACTTTCAGGAACCTCTTCATAGTGAGAGAACTGCATGGTAAAGGTTCCCCTACCCTGAGTAAGGGACCTCAACGCAGTAGCGTATCCAAACATCTCTGCAAGGGGAACAAGAGCCTCTATAACCCTTGCCCCTTTTCTTTCGGTTATACTTTGAATTTTACCCCTTCTTGAATTAAGATCGCCTATAACATCTCCCATATACTCTTCAGGAACCACCACTTCCACCTTCATTATAGGTTCAAGAAGAACAGGCTTGGCCTTAGAAGCCGCTTCTTTAAATGCCATAGAGGCGGCTATCTTGAAGGCAAGCTCTGAAGAGTCAACCTCGTGATATGACCCATCCACCAGCCTCACCTTCACATCCACCATGGGATAACCAGCAAGAACACCAGTATCCAAAGCCTCCTTTATACCCTTTTCAATTGCGGGAATAAATTCCTTAGGTATAACCCCACCAACTATCTTATCTTCAAAAACAAAACCCGAACCAGGCTCACCAGGCTCTATCTCTATGACAACATGTCCATACTGACCACGTCCCCCCGTTTGTTTTATATATTTACCTTCAGCCTTGGCAGGCCTTCTAATAGTCTCTTTATAAGCCACCTGTGGCTTGCCCACATTGGCATCCACTTTGAATTCCCTCTTTAACCTATCCACTATTATCTCAAGATGAAGTTCTCCCATACCAGCTATCAAAGTCTGTCCAGTCTCCTCATCAAACTTAACCCTAAAGGAAGGATCCTCCTGGGCAAGTTTAGACAAAGCATTACCAAGTTTATCCTGATCAGCCTTTGTTTTTGGTTCAATAGCCACAGATATAACAGGCTCTGGAAACTCCATGGCTTCCAATATTATTGGATGAGCAGGATCACATATAGTGTCACCAGTTACAACATCCCTCAAGCCAACAGCCGCTGCTATATCGCCGGCTCTAACCTCTGTTATTTCTTCTCTTTTATTTGCGTGCATACGAAGGAGCCTGCCTATTCTCTCCTTTTTACCCCGTCTCATATTTAAAACAGTATCTCCACTTCTCATAACCCCAGAATAAACCCTGAAGTACACCAATTGCCCCACATAAGGGTCAACCATCACTTTAAAGGCTAGGGCACAGAAAGGTTCATCTTCTGAAGGCCTTCTTTCCTCTATCTCTTTTGTTTCAGGATTGATACCTTTTATAGGAGGAAGATCAACTGGAGATGGAAGATAATCGACTACAGCATCGAGAAGAGGCTGAACTCCCTTATTTTTAAAGGCGGCCCCGCAAAGAACAGGAAATATTTGTAAAGATATGGTTCCTTTTCTTATAGCCTTTTTTATCTCCTCTGAACTTATCTCCTTTCCTTCCAGATATTTTTCCATGATAGATTCATCTATATCAGAAAGGGTCTCCAACAACTTTTCTCTATATTCGTAAGCCAAATCTTTAAGCTCTTCAGGTATATCTTCGTAATGATATTTAGCACCTAGGGTCTCCTCTTCCCAAACAATGGCTTTCATATCCACAAGATCAACAACACCCACAAAATCTGCCTCAGCACCTATGGGAAGTTGAATAACAAGAGGTTTAGCCCCCAGCCTTTCCTCTATCATGTGAACAGCATTGAAGAAATCGGCTCCGATTCTATCCATTTTGTTCACAAAAACAATGCGTGGCACTTTATATTTATCGGCCTGCCTCCACACAGTTTCGGTCTGAGGTTCAACACCTCCCACAGCACAAAGGACAGTTATAGCTCCATCTAAAACCCTTAAAGAACGCTCCACCTCAATGGTAAAGTCCACATGCCCTGGAGTATCTATTATGTTTATCCTGTGATTTCTCCAAAAACAGGTAGTAGCTGCGGCAGTTATAGTAATACCACGCTCCTTTTCCTGCTCCATCCAGTCCATAGTGGCAGTTCCTTCGTGGACCTCTCCTATCTTGTGCGTTCTACCAGTATAATAGAGGATTCTTTCCGTTGTGGTGGTCTTGCCAGCATCTATATGAGCCATAAGCCCTATGTTTCTTATCCTTTCTATGGGAATCTTCTCTTGCATCAGCTCTTCCTCCAATTACCACCTGTAATGGGCAAAAGCTTTATTAGCCTCTGCCATTCTATGGGTATCCTCCTTCTTCTTTATGGCACCACCTGTATTGTTGGCAGCGTCTATCAACTCATTGGCAAGCTTTTGTATCATGGTTCTTTCTTTTCTCTCCCTGGCAGCCTGTATCAGCCACCTTATAGCCAAAGTGATCTGCCTATCAGGCCTCACTTCCATGGGAATCTGATAGGTTGCTCCGCCTATCCTTCTTGGTCTCACTTCCAGTATAGGCTTTACATTCTCCACAGCCTTATTGAATATCTCTATACCGGGAGTTCCTGTCTTTTTCTCTATAAGATCCAACGCCGAATAGAATATCCACTCACATACACTCTTATTTCCGCCCCTCATCATACAGTTTATAAATTTAGTAACAATCTTGCTGTTATATTTATAATCAGGCTTAACATCCCTTTTAGGAACAGGCCCTTTCCTCGGCATACCTATCACCTCTTAGGTTTTTTGGTTCCATACTTGGATCTGGACTGTCTCCTTCCCTCAACACCGGCACAATCCAAAGCACCCCTTATTATATGATATCTAACACCAGGAAGATCCTTCACACGACCTCCTCTAACCAACACTATAGAGTGCTCCTGCAAGTTGTGTCCTATACCAGGAATATAAGCTGTAACCTCTATACCATTAGTTAGTCTTACCCTTGCCACCTTTCTCAAAGCAGAATTGGGCTTTTTGGGTGTCACCGTGTAAACCCTGGTGCACACACCCCTTTTCTGTGGGCACCCTTGAAGGGCAGGAGCTGAACTCCTCTTTTTCTTCTTCTCCCTTCCATACTTCACCAATTGATTAATTGTCGGCATACTAACACCTCCAACCTTAAAGCAGCCAAAAGCGGCTTGACAATATATATATGCTTAAATTAGCTGTCAAGATCTGCTTCTGGTTTTTCTGCCACTTCTTCGGGTATCACACTAATTTTCACTTCAGTTTCTCTATACCTCTCCATACCAGTTCCTGCAGGGATCAACCTTCCAACTATTATGTTTTCCTTAAGTCCCCTTAAACGATCTATTTTACCCTTAACAGCAGCATCTGCCAGAACCCTTGTGGTCTCTTGGAAAGAAGCAGCAGAAATCCAGCTTTCGCTTTGAACAGCAGCCCTTGCTATACCCATAAGGATAGGTTTTCCTATAGCTGGTCTTCCACCCTCTTCTACAACCCTTCTGTTCTCCTCTTCAAACTCAAACTTATCCACCTCATCTCCTGGCAAAAACTTAGTATCCCCAGGATCTTCAACAAGAACCTTTTTCAACATCTGACGGACTATCACTTCTATATGCTTGTCGTTGATATCCACGCCTTGGAGTCTGTATATTTTCTGAATCTCATCCACAAGATACCGCTCTAAAGTTTTCACACCCAAGGTCTCTAATATGTCATGGGGATCAATATCTCCTTCAACCAGTTTCTCTCCAGCCCTCACATAATCACCATTTCTAACCACAATGGTTTGAGTCAGAGGAATATAGTAATCTCTGGATTCCACCTCGCCCTTTATGGTGATCTTTCTTTTACCTCTCACTATAGGCCCTATCTCCACAAACCCATCTATTTCTGAGATAATAGCTTTCTCTTTAGGTCTTCTTGCCTCAAACAACTGAACAACCTTTGGTAAACCTCCTGTTATATCCTTCGTCTTGGCCATCTCTTTAGGGATTTTGGCAATTATATCGCCAGCGTGAACAATCTCCCCTTCTCTAACCATAATATATGCACCAGCAGGTAAAGGATACCTTCCTATGGTTATAACATCCTTCTCATCAGGGGCAGGAATCCACACAGCAAGAAGGTCTCCCTTGTTTACCACATCCTTTTCCTTAACCTTTAATATGGCTCCTTTAGGAATGTGATACTCCTTTGTCTGCTCATCTCCAATTATTATTATCTTACCATTATCTGTGGTCACCACCATCTCATCATTAACAATTTTGTAATCTATGCCTTCAAACTTCACCTTTCCAGTTATCTCGGATTTTCTATACGCAGCCTTTATAGAGATTCTGGGAACTCTCTTTTCTTCTTTAGATTCTACGATAACCCTCTGAATCATACCTGTTACTTCATCCACCTCTTCCTTCATGGTGACGCCTTCTATAATATCTCCATACTTCACCCTTCCACTAACTTCAGAAAGTATAGGTATATTATAAGGATCCCAAGTAACCAAAAGATCCCCAGGCTTCACCTTCTCCCCATCTTTAACCTTAAGGATAGCACCATAAGCAACAGGATAGGATTCCTTTTCCTTCCCATTCTCATCCACTATCTTAAGTTCTCCGTTTCTATTGAGAACAACAAGCTCACCCTCTTTGTTAACAATGACCCGCAAGTTATGATACTTGACAATCCCATAGGTTTTCGCCTCATGCTGAGAAATCTCACTCACTGTAGCAGTGCCACCTATATGGAAGGTCCTCATGGTAAGCTGTGTTCCTGGCTCTCCAATGGACTGAGCAGCTATTATCCCCACAGCCTCTCCTTTATCAACAAGCTTGCGTCTCGAAAGGTCCCATCCATAACACTTAGCACATATCCCATACTTTGACTCACAGGTAAGAACAGATCTTATTCCAACCCTTCTTATACCTGCTTCTTCTATCTTTTTGGCCTTCTCTTCATCGATAACCTCTCCAGCCCTCACAATATATTCCTCTTTTTCAGAGAAGGGATCTTTTATATCCTCAAGAGAGACTCTACCCACTATACGATCGGCAAGAGACTCCAAAACCTCACCACTTTCTACAAGAGGTTCCACATAAAGCCCTTCAACTGTTCCACAGTCGTCCTCAACTATGATTTCAGCATGAGCCACATCAACCAACTTTCTTGTAAGATACCCAGCATTAGCCGTCTTCAATGCTGTGTCAGCAAGACCCTTTCTTGCTCCATGAGTGGATACGAAATACTGAAGCACAGACAGACCTTCTCTAAAATTAGAGATAATAGGTGTCTCAATGATCTCACCTGAAGGCTTAGCCATCAAACCTCTCATACCGGCAAGCTGTCTTATTTGGGCGGTACCTCCACGAGCTCCTGAGTCGGCCATGACATAGATGGAATTAAAGTCCTTGGGAGATCCATCTTCGTTAAATCCATTAACTTCCATTATCTCTTGGTCCTTCTTCTCAAGCATACTCATCAACTCATTGGTAACCTTTTCTGTAGCCTCAGCCCATATGGCAATCACCTTATTGTATTTCTCACCCCTTGTGAGATATCCTTCACGGAACTGTCTTTCCACCTCTGAGACCTTGACAAAGGCATCCTCTATAATCTCATATTTGGCAGGGGGAATCTCAAGGTCATCTATAGATATAGAAATGGCAGCCACAGTGGCAAGCTCAAAACCAAGGTCTTTAAGCTTATCCAAAAACTCAACAGCCATAGTGTTTCCACCACGTTTAACAACCTCAAAGACGATGTTCTGCAAGATCTTTTTGTTCAGGATTTTATTAACCTCATCAAAGGATATAACTGGAGGAACTATAAGGTAAAAAAGAACCCTTCCCACAGTTGTGTCATAGTATTTGCCATTTATTCTTACTTTGATCTTTGCCTGAAGATGAACCGCTCCTTCCTCAAAGGCAAGTCTAACCTCCTCAGGAGAAGAAAACACTTTTCCCTCTCCTTTAGCCTTTGCCCTGGGCTTACTCAAATAGTAAAGACCCAAAACCATATCCTGAGTAGGATAAGTGAGAGGCTTACCATGAGCAGGAGAAAGGATGTTATGATTAGCCATAACAAGGGTATGGCACTCAGTTTGAGCCTCTAAAGATAAAGGAACATGAACCGCCATCTGATCCCCATCAAAATCTGCATTATAGGGAACACAAACCAAAGGGTGTATCTTTATGGCTTTCTCCTCTATAAGAAGAGGCTCAAAGGCTTGAATAGATGGTCTATGAAGTGTAGGAGCTCTGTTAAGCATTACAGGATGCTCCTTCACCACCTCTTCCAAAGCGTCCCAAACCTCGGGAACACCTTGTTCTACAAGCTTTTTGGCAGACTTTAATGTGGGACATATCTGCTTTTCGTATATCAGCTTGTGATAAATAAAAGGTTTAAAGAGCTCTAAAGCCATAATTTTGGGAAGCCCACACTGATTAAGCTTCAATTCAGGACCAATAACAATCACAGACCTTCCAGAAAAATCTACCCTTTTACCAAGTAGATTCTGTCTAAATCTACCCTGCTTTCCCCTTAAAGTGTCAGATAAGGATTTCAAAGGCCTTCCACTGGAACCTTTTATAGGACGAGCCATCCTTCCATTGTCAAAAAGGGCATCAACGGCCTCTTGAAGCATCCTTTTTTCGTTTCTTATGATTATGTCAGGTGCCTTTAGCTCCAATAACCTTTTCAACCTATTGTTTCTGTTTATCACCCTTCGGTAAAGATCGTTCAAATCGGAAGTGGCAAACCTTCCCCCATCAAGGGGAACTAAAGGTCTCAAATCTGGAGGAATCACAGGTATAGCCTCAAGAATCATCCATTCCGGTCTATTTCCAGACTCCTTAAAGGCTTCCACCAATCTTAATCTTTTAATGATATCTTTTTCAGCCTGTTTAGAGGCAGTGGTTTTCAGCTGCCTTCTTAACTCATCTGCAAGCTCATCAAGATCAATCTTCTTCAGAAGATCCCTTATAGCTTCGGCTCCCATTCTGGCATCGAAGGCGTCTCCAAACTGCTCCCTCAAAACCCTGTATCTTGCCTCAGAAAGGATGTCTTTCTCCTTTAAAGGTGTCTCTCCTGGATCCACAACAATATAAGATTCATAATAAATCACCCTCTCCAGATCCTTCATAGAAAGCCCAAGCAGAATTCCTATCTTGCTGGGCAGAACCTTCACATACCATATATGAGCAACTGGAGCGGCAAGCTCTATGTGTCCCATTCTTTCCCTTCTAACCTTAGATGTGGTCACCTCAACGCCGCACTTGTCACATACCACTCCTCTATGCTTTATTTTCTTATATTTTCCACACAAACACTCCCAATCCCTCACAGGTCCAAATATCCTTGCACAGAAAAGACCATCCTTTTCAGGCTTAAAGGTTCTGTAATTTATAGTTTCAGGTTTCTTTACCTCCCCATAAGACCACTCCCTTATCTTCTCAGGGGAGGCAAGCCTTATTCTAATAGCCTCTATATTGGACGGATCCTGTGGTTGTTCATACATCCAAAAAATATCCTCTACCACCTCTATACCTCCAAACTAAGACTTTTTCTTTCTTTCTATAATGTCAACATCTATACAAAGGCCCTGAAGCTCTTTCACCAGAACCTTAAAGGATTCTGGCAAACCAGGCCTAAGGATAGGATGACCCTTAACTATCTCCTGATACATCTTATTTCTCCCCACTATATCGTCGGATTTAACTGTCAGCATCTCCTGAAGGGTATAGGCTGCTCCATGAGCCTCAAGGGCCCATACCTCCATCTCACCAAGCCTCTGTCCGCCAAAGTGGGCTTTACCCCCAAGAGGCTGTTGCGTGATAAGAGAGTAAGGTCCTGTGGACCTCGCATGAATCTTATCATCAACAAGATGATGCAGTTTCAACATATATATGTATCCTACAGTAACAGTATGATGGAAAGGCTCACCTGTTCTTCCATCGTAAAGCCTCACCCTTCCCATCCTCGGCAATCCCGCTTTTTCTAAAAGGTCTTTAATTTCGTCCTCAGATGCTCCATCAAACACAGGAGAAGCCATAGGAATGCCCTTCTCAGAGAGTTTCTTTGCAAGGTTCATAACCGCTTCATCATCAAGATCATCAATCCACGCTCCAGATGAACCGTAGACATCTTTTAAGAAGGCACGAACATGTTTTATGGCTTTATCTTTGTAATTATCAATTATATCTTTCAGTTTATTGCCAAGCTCCTTGGCAGCCCAACCAAGATGGGTCTCCAGTATTTGCCCTATATTCATACGTGAAGGAACACCAAGAGGATTTAAGACCATATCCACAGGAGTGCCATCATCCATAAAAGGCATATCCTCTATGGCAACGATTTTAGAAATAACACCTTTGTTTCCATGGCGTCCTGCCATCTTATCTCCAACCTGAAGCTTACGCTTCGTTGCCACATAAACCTTTACCCTCTTCAAAACACCTGGAGGCAACTCATCAGGTTTATAAAGAGCATCGATTAGCTCATCGCGAAGAAGTCTTAATCTCTCAATCTCTTCATTGGTTTTTGAGATTATAGCCTCGTACCTTTCCTTTTCTTTTTTAGTAAGATCCACCTTTATATTTCTCACAAAATATCCGGGGAGTTTTTCCAAAACATCCTTTGTCAATATGCCGCCTTCCTCTACAAGAAGCTCACCTGATTTAGGATCTATAACATCCTGTTTAACCTTCTTGCCCTCAAAGAAGGGAATAAGCTTTTCCTTTTCTACTTGCCATAAAATGTCCATCTGATTGGCAAAATCATCCTCTATCCTTTTCTTCTCTTCTTCCACCTGCGCTTCCTTAGCAGGATCAGGCTCTCCTGTCTTTCTGGCAAAGACCTGAACATCTATAACGAATCCCTCAACTCCTGGCGGAACCCTTAAAGAACTATCCTTAACCTCTCTTGCCTTCTCTCCAAAAATAACCCTTATCAGCCTTTCCTCAGGAGAAAGGTAAGTCTCTCCCTTTGGGGTAACTTTGCCCACAAGAATATCCCCTGGTTTTACCTTGGTTCCTATTCTAACAATTCCATGCTCATCCAGATTCTTAAGGGCATCAGCACTGACATTGGGAATATCCCTTGTAATCTCTTCTCTTCCAAGCTTGGTATCCCTCGCCTCTATCTCAAACTCTTCTATATGGATAGAGGTATAAACATCGTCCCTTACCAGTCTTTCCGAAACCAATATGGCGTCCTCAAAGTTGTAACCCCTCCAAGGCATGAAAGCCACAAGAACATTCTTTCCAAGGGCAAGTTCACCCTCATCAGTAGAAGCTCCATCAGCTATAACATCCCCTGCCTTTACCCTCTGTCCTTTCTCCACTATAGGCCTTTGGTTATAACAGGTATTCTGATTGGATCTGTCAAACTTTTTAAGATAGTAAACGTCTATACCTCCTCCAGCTTCTTCATCAACCACAACTATAACTCTTTTCGCATCCACACTAACCACAACGCCTGGCCTTTTAGCCAGCACAAGAACACCAGAGTCTTGTGCCACCTTTCTCTCCATACCAGTTCCCACAAGGGGAGCCTCTGTACGAATTAAAGGAACAGCCTGACGCTGCATATTGCATCCCATAAGGGCACGGTTAGCGTCATCGTGTTCAAGGAAAGGTATCAAAGAAGCAGAAACGCTAACAAGCTGTTTAGGAGAAACGTCCATGTAATCTATTTCATCTGGAGGAACTGTGACAAACTCCCCTGCTCTTCTTGCTTGTATTCTATCCTTTGTAAATCTACCCTCTTCGTCAATGGGAGCATTAGCCTGAGCTATAGTGTAATTCTCCTCCTCAAAAGCGGAAAGATAAACAATCTCATTGGTTACCCTTCCATTCACAACTTTCCTTACAGGAGTCTCTATAAACCCATATTTGTTCACTCTTGCAAAAACTGAAAGCGATGTTATCAAACCAATATTTTGTCCTTCTGGTGTCTCAATGGGGCATATCCTTCCGTAATGAGAAGGATGAACATCTCTAACCTCAAATCCCGCCCTTTCCCTGGTAAGACCACCAGGACCTAAAGCGGAAAGTCTTCTTTTATGTGTAACCTCAGAAAGAGGGTTGGTCTGATCCATAAACTGGGAAAGCTGACCAGAAGTAAAGAAGCCCTTTACTATAGCAGTAAAAGGCTTGGCAGAGAGAAGCTCATAGGGCATCATAGACTCTATATCCTCAATACTCATCTTCTCCCTAATGGTCCTTTGAATCCGCATAAGACCCGCTCTCAGCTGATTTTCAAGAAGCTCCCCTACAGGTCTAACCCTTCTGTTTCCAAGATGATCTATGTCATCCACCTGAGCCTGACCCACTTTGAGTTTCATCATGTATTTTACAACGGCTATTATATCCTCTTTTCGCAGAGTTCTGTAAGAAAGTGGAACCTCCTCATCGGAGAAACCAAATTTCCTGTTTATCTTTAATCTTCCCACCTCAGAAAGATCGAATCTATCAGGATCAAAGAATAGTCTATGGAAATACTCCTTTGCCGCCTCATAGGTAGGAGGCTCGCCTGGTCTCATCCTTTTGTAAATCTCTTTTAAAGCCTCTTCTTCTGTTTTGACCTTATCCTGGCTTAAAGCCTCCCTTATTGAAGGATCCACAAAATCTCCTTCTACAACGAGAATCTCAAATTTATCAACCTTGGTTCTAATCTCCTCAAGCTTCTCAGGAGTTATGGGCTCATTGGTTTCAATCAAGACTTCTCCCGTTTCTGGATCAACTATGTCATTGGCCACAGGTTTGCCCCATATATCCTCCTCTGCTATAGGTATGCGGGTTAACCCCGCATTCTTCATTCTTCTAAAAGCAGCTTGAGTCACTTTTCTTCCGCCCCTGAAGAGCACTTCCTTAGTTTCAGGGTGAAGCACATCCACAGAGAGACGCTGTCCTATTATGGTTTCCTTGAGTTCTTTCTCAAATCTGGCTCCCCCATCCACAACATAAATAGTTTCAGTCTCATAGAAGGTTCTTAATATTTCCTCTGGACTCATACCCAGGGCAAGGAGAAAGGTGCTTATCAAAAATCTTCTCCTTTTGTCTATCCTAACATACATCAAGCCTTTGCTGTCATACTCAAAATCAAGCCAAGATCCTCTATAAGGAATTATCCTACCAAGTATTGAAGGCCTTGATGTTCCAGATGCAGATCTAAGCTCCTCAAATATCACACCAGGTGATCTGTGGAGCTGGCTAACAACCACTCTCTCAACGCCGTTAATAACAAAGGTATAGTTTTCGGTCATTAAAGGAACTTCGCCAAGATAAACCTTCTGCTCCCTTATATCCCTTATGGTTCTCTCACCGGTCTCCTCATCTCTATCGTACGTAATTAGCCTTAAAAGAATTCTTAAAGGAGCACCATAAGTTAGCCCTTTCTTTTTACATTCGTGAGGTGAATACTTGGGAATGAAGAAAAGCTTCTCCCCACACTTCTCACAAACTATATTGGGGCCACCTAAGCCTTTATACTCTCCACACTTACAACGCCACCTCCCAACCTCATACCCAATGTACTCAAGTCTTGCAGTTCCCGTAAAATCTTCAATAGGAAAAACACTCCTAAAAACTGCTTCTAACCCTTTCTCCTCCCTCTCATCCCAAGGAACATCGTACTGAAGAAAATCTTCGTAAGATCTTTTTTGAAGTTCAAGAAGAAAAGGTGGCTCCATAATCTCTTTGATCTTACCAAAATTCTTCCTCTCTACCCTCACCATACTAAAATCACCTCACACATATAGTTTAAAAACAGCTTGAGGGCAGAAGAGGGTATACCCTTCCTTCTGCCCATCAAAAACCCATTTAAAATTTGTCCAGTTTTTATTTAATTTCAACCTTAGCGCCGACTTCCTCTAACTGTTTCTTTATAGCCTCAGCCTCCTCTTTAGAGACTTTCTCTTTTATAGGCTTAGGCGCACTTTCCACAAGCTCTTTAGCCTCCTTAAGTCCAAGCCCCGTTATTTGCCTTACCACCTTTATCACTTGTATCTTCTGCGGTCCAATATCGGAAAGTATCACATCAAACTCACTCTTTTCTTCAGCAGCTGGTGCCTCAGCAGCAGGTGCAGCAGCACCAGCGGGAGCAACCGCAGCTACAGGAGCCGCTGCAGTGACACCAAACCTCTCCTCAAGCTCCTTTACAAACTCTGCCAATTCAAGAACTGTCATGTTCTCTATAAATTTGATCACATCTTCTTTTGTTATCTCTGCCATCTTTAAACCTCCTGAAACTTATTTTTATTGTTTTTCCTTTGCTTCCTTAATGGCATAGAGCACACCTATAAGATTCCTTAAGTTAGCTGCAAGAACTCCCACAAAACCATGAAGTGGTGCCTTAATTGTTCCCACCACCTGAGCCATAAGCACCTCTTTGGGAGGCAATTGGGAAATTCTCTCAAGTTCTTCAGAAGTAAGAGGTTTGCCTTCTATTAAACCGCCCTTTAGATCAAACTTCTCAAACTCCTTGACAAATTTAACAATTATCTTGGTGGTTTCAACAGGATCACCATAGGCAAAAGCAACTGCTGTAGGTCCCCTAAATAGATCCTCCACAGCTTTTACTGGTGTATTTTCAGCAGCTATTTTAGCAAGGGTATTCTTGATCACCTTAAGCTCAGTCTCTGCCTTTTTCAGCTCTTTTCTTATCTGCGTAACCTCTTCCACTGTAAGTCCACACAAATCAACAAGTATCTGAGCCTTTGAACCTACAAATTTTTCTCTTAGTTCCTCCACAATCTTCCTTTTCTCTTCAAGCCTTCTAGTTTTAGGCCCCTTAGGAATCAATACCTCTCACCCCCTTTCCTTTTTCTCGGGGGTATACTCCAACCAGTCTCGGCAGGCAGGGTGCACCCTATTAAACCCCACAGGTACCTGCTTTCTTAGACTGTTATTTTTTAATCTCATCGAGAACCTGGTTGGGATCTACCTTAACCCCCGGTCCCATAGTAGAAGAAACAGTAACACTTCTTATATACTGTCCCTTAGCTGCAGCTGGTTTTGCCCTTAAAACGGCTTCTATAACAGCTTTTGCGTTCTCATACAATTTATCTACATCAAAAGAGACCTTGCCTATGGGTACATGAATATTACCAGCTCTGTCCACCCTAAACTCAATCTTCCCCTTTTTAAGCTCTGTAACCGCCTTACCGACATCCCATGTAACTGTTCCGCTTTTGGGATTTGGCATAAGGCCCCTGGGACCCAAAATTCTTCCCAATCTACCCACAAGGCTCATCATATCAGGAGTAGCCACAGCTTTATCAAAGTCAAGCCAACCCTCTTTTTGAATCTTTTGAACAAGCTCCTCAGCACCTACAAAATCCGCCCCAGCCTCTTCAGCCTCTTTTGCTTTATCCCCTTTAGCAAAAACCAACACCCTAACGGTTTTACCTGTCCCATGAGGAAGTGTAACAGCTCCTCTCACCATTTGATCAGCGTGTCTGGGATCCACACCAAGCCTTAAAGCCATCTCCACCGTCTCATCAAAATTCCTGCCAGCCACCTCACTCATTTTCTTAACAAGCTCTAAAGCTTCTCTTAAGGAATACCTTTTGTTGGGATCAATCAACTTTTTCGCTTCTAAATATTTCTTTCCCCTTTTCGGCATAACAGCCTCCCACAGTATTGTGGTTAATCCTCAACCACCTCTATTCCCATACTCCTTGCGGTTCCCTCTATAATCTTCATGGCCTTTTCTATATCATCAGTATTAAGATCAGGCAGCTTAGTTTGAGCAATCTCTCTCACCTGGGATTTCGTAACCTTGCCCACCTTTTCCCTCAGGGGATCATGGGCGCCTTTAGCCACACCTGCTGCCATCTTCAAAAGCACAGAGGCAGGAGGAGTCTTCATAATAAAATCAAAGGATCTATCCTCATAAACTGTGATTACCACAGGTATTATTATTCCTGCTTTATCCTTTGTCTTGGCATTAAATTCCTTACAAAACGCCATTATATTAACCCCATGCTGACCAAGAGCAGGACCCACAGGAGGGGAAGGAGATGCCTGTCCCCCAGGAATCTGCAGTTTTATCTTGGCCACAACCTTCTTCTTAGCCATAGGATACCTCCAATGATCTAAAGCTTTTCAACCTGCAGATAATCAAGCTCTACAGGTGTTGAACGTCCAAAGATGCTCACCAATACCCTCAACTTCTGTTTATCAGGATAAACCTCATCCACTATCCCTGTGAAGTTCTCAAAGGGACCATCTATTACCTTGACATAATCTCCCTTCATAAACTCATAATCCGTTCTGCCACCTCTTGAGCTTATACGATTAAGAACCTCCTCCACCTCTTCCTCAGGTATAGGAGTGGGCTTTTTTCCTGTGCCAACAAAACCTGTAACCCAAGGGGTTCTTCTTATAAGATACCAGGTGTCATCATCCAGAACCATTTTTACCAGAACATAACCAGGAAAAACCCTCTTTTTGGTAGAGACTCTTTTTCCTTTCTTCAGCTCCACCACCTCTCTGGTGGGAACCACTATCTCCTCTATTTTATCTGAAAGCCCTTTAGCCTTTGCCCTTTCCTCTATACTTTTTTTAACCTTTTCCTCGTAGCCAGAATAGGTGTGAATTATATACCACTTAAAATTCTTTTCCTCCATTGACACTCCACCTGAATTTTTAAAACGCAAGAAGTTTACCTATAAGACGAGAAAATAAAAAGTCAAGAACCCCAAGATAAATGGCCACAAAAATTGAGAAGGATATAACCCCTATAGCAGCTGCTATGGTTTGATTTCTTGAAGGAAATACAACCCTTTTTATCTCAGCTTTAGACTCTTTTAAAAAATCCTTAAATTCTCTTACTCCCATATCCATACCCTCAAAACACAAAATGGCAGGCCGGGAGGGACTCGAACCCCCAACCACGGGATTTGGAGTCCCGCGCTCTACCAGTTCGAGCTACCGGCCTGCAAAATTTCACTTTATCTCTCTATGTAATGTATGCTTTTTACACCATTTGCAATACTTTTTTAATTCCAATCTTTCAGGAGTGTTGGTCTTATTCTTGGTAGTGGTATAATTTCTTCTTTTGCACTCTGTACAGGCCAAAGTTATTGTATCCCTCATGGCTTAATCCTCTATCACCTCCGTCACTACTCCAGCCCCCACTGTCTTGCCACCTTCCCTTATGGCAAACCTCAACCCAGGCTCCAATGCCACAGGATATATCAGCTCAACGTATATGTTCACA
>JALVKL010000066.1 GCA_027033775.1 bacterium
TTATAAGATTGCCTTCTTGTACAACTTTTATACCATGCCATCTTTCAGGATCAGCTTTTAAATAACTGGAAGCCAACATTTTTCTATGGCCATTTTTCACAAAATAGAGCCTGAAATTGTCCTCAAGGGGATTCCATCTAACCACATAGTAATTGTTTTTGTCTAAAGCTCTCCAGAGTATACCGCCTCCTTGATCTTCTCTGCCTTTAATAGCCTTTATATATACAGAGGCTTCCAGATTTTTGAGTTTAACATCCTTTAGTATTAACAGATTGAAGGTATTGCCCCAGTTTGAGCGGGGATCTGGATACACAGCAACAACCTTTTCCCCTGAGGGAGCTTTGTGCCAGCGAATAACCTTCCAAATGGCGATTTTTCCATGTTTTCCTGTCTTTTCAGGATAGAATTGAGGAGGGATTTTACCCACCTGACACGCTTCAAAATCGAATATCCAAGTGTTTTTTGCATTACTGGTGGAGATTGTAAAAAAGAGAAAAATACTTGTTATGATAAATTTTAGAGTTGATTTCATTTTTAGCTACAGGGAGCGGAGACCCGCTCCCTGTGAAAGGTTAGTTATTTTACACTCTCTTTGAGAATCTTACCAGGTTTAAACTTGGGTACCTTAGCAGCGGGTATGATAATCTCTTCTCTGGTCTGGGGATTTCTACCCTTTCTCTCTGCTCTTTCCGCTACATAGAAGGTACCAAAGCCCACCAGGGTTACCTTGTCCCCCTTAGAAAGAGCTTCAGTAACAGCTTTGATAAATGCGGAGAGGGCCTTTTCAGCAGTTGCTTTAGTTATTCCTGCCTCTTTTGCAATATAACTGACAAGTTCTGCTTTGGTCATGGCGACCTCCTAAATAATAGTATTTTTCTGTAAAAAATGATATGTGTATGGAAATGGGCTTGTCAAGAGATTTTGGGCCAGATTATGTTAAAAATGAGGGAAAAATCTATATTTAATTTGAAAATAAATGGAGGCTGCTATGATAGGGATTATAGGTTTTGGAAAGATGGGAGAGGCCATTGCGTTGGGACTAAAAGGTTTAGGAGAGAAGATAGGAGTTTTTGATATTGACCAAGAGAGGGTAAAATTTGCCAAAGAGCAGGGATTGACAGTTTTTGAGGACAACGTTTCTTTGGTTAAAAACTCAAGTTTAATTATCCTTGCCGTTAAGCCGCAGGTTATAAAAGATGTTCTCGATGAAATAAAAACCCATATATCTTCGGATAAACTCGTAGTCTCTATAGCAGCGGGTGTTAGGTCAGATACCATAAAAGAAGCTTTGGGTATTGACAGGGTTGTAAGGGTAATGCCAAACACTCCAGCTTTGGTGGGAGAGGGGGCTATAGTGCTCTCTTTCTGTGGCGGCTTTACTGAGAGAGAGAAAAGGCTTGTTACAGAGGTGTTTAGGCCTTTGGGAGAAGTTTTTGTATTGGATGAGGTATATATGGATGCTGTAACTGCCCTTTCTGGATCTGGCCCAGCCTATGTTTTTCTATTTTTAGAGGCTCTTTCAGATGCTGGTGTTAAAGTGGGGCTTTCAAGGGATGTGAGTTTACGGTTGGCTTTACAAACATTGAAAGGTTCTTTAGTTCTTTTTGAAAGAAAGGAAGGAATTCCCAGAAAATTCATTGATATGGTTACTTCTCCTGGTGGTACCACCATTTCCGCATTACACACCCTTGAAATAAATGGATTTAAGGGCATTATTATGTCTGCCGTTGAGGAAGCTTATAGGAGGTCTAAGGAGCTTGGAGGATAAGATAGTAATAAAAGGGGCAAGGCAGAATAATTTAAAGGGAATAGACCTTGAGCTTCCTAAAGGAAGGTTAATTGTAATTACAGGGGTTTCTGGTTCTGGCAAAAGTTCTTTGGCTTTTGACACCATATATGCAGAAGGCTACAGAAGATATGTTGAGTCTCTTTCAAGCTATGCCAGACAGTTCCTTGAGGTTATGGATAAACCCGATGTTGAAGCTATTTATGGCTTAACTCCATCTATAGCAATAGATCAAAGGGCAGTCTCCAAAAATCCACGATCCACTGTAGCCACAGTAACAGAGATATACGATTATTTGAGGGTCCTTTTTGCCCGTGTAGGAGATCCTATATGCCCTTCCTGTAAAATCCCTATAAAGGGACAAAGCGTTCAGGAGATAGTGGATGCTATTCTTGCTCTACCTGAGGGGACAAAGGCCGTTATCCTTGCCCCTCTGGTTATAGGGAGAAAGGGAGAGTATAGAGAACTCTTTATGAGGTTGAGAAGGGAAGGTTTTGTGAGGGTGAGGGTTGACGGAGAGATTAAGAGGCTGGACGAGGAGATTCTTCTTGACAAGAATAAAAGGCACACCATTGAGGTTGTGGTTGATAGAATAAAGATATCTTCCAAAGAAAGAGTCAGGATTACCGACTCTGTTGAGCTGGCTTTAAAACTCTCTCAAGGGATAGTTAAGCTTTTGTACGAAGACAAAGAGATCCTTTTCAGCGAGAAATTCTCCTGTCCTTACTGCGGATTCACCATTGGGGAGCTTTCTCCTAGGTTATTTTCCTTTAACTCACCCTATGGAGCATGTCCAGAATGCAAAGGAATAGGCTATAAAAAGGAGATAGACCCCTCTTTAGCTGTCAGATTTGATCTTTCCATATCTGAGGGTGCAGTGGTTGTGTTCAGAGATTCCGATTACTGGCAGCAGATTTTGCAATGTGTGTGTGATTACTACAAGATTCCTTTAGATATACCTTTTAGAGAATTGCCCAAAGATAAACAGAACATTATCCTGTATGGATCCATTGATCCCATCACCTTTCATTATGTTTGGAGGGGCAGAAGAAAAAGTTTCACAGGTTTTTACGATGGTGTTTATGGTTATATTGAGAAGAGATTGGAGACCAATCCTGAAGAATTTGAGACCTATACTGTTAAATCTATATGCAAAAGCTGTGGGGGAAGCAGGCTAAAAAAGGAAGCTTTATCGGTTCTTATAAATGGGAAGAACATATGGGAAATTGTTAAAATGTCCGTTGAGGATGCCAAAAACTTCTTTGAAAACTTAAACTTTTCAGGAATAAAAGCCCAAATAGCGGAAAGGGTTTTGTGGGAGATAAGGGAAAGGCTAAAGTTTTTAGATGAAGTTGGTTTAGGGTATATAACCTTGGACAGGGAGTCTGCAACACTTTCAGGCGGAGAGGCTCAGAGGATAAGACTTGCCACTCAAATAGGATCCGCTTTGTCAGGGGTTACTTATGTGTTGGATGAACCCACCATTGGTCTTCATCCAAGGGATGTTAGAAGGCTAGTGAGAAATCTGGAAAGATTAAGGGATCTTGGCAACACCGTTATTGTGGTTGAGCATGAAAGGGAGGTTATAGAGTCCGCAGATTATATTGTTGATCTTGGGCCAGGAGCGGGAGAAGAGGGTGGTTATCTTGTATATTCAGGTGATGTTAGAGGTATATTGGAGGCAAAAGGGTCTTTAACAGGTGAATATCTATCTGGAAAAAGGAGCATCAGTGTGCCGGATAGAAGAAGATCTTCTAAAGAATATCTCATAATCAAGGGGGCAAGGCATAGAAATTTGAAGAATATAGATGTAAAGATACCTTTAGGTTGTTTTGTGTGTGTTACAGGGGTTTCTGGATCCGGCAAGAGTTCTCTTATAGTGGAGCTTTTATACCCTGCTCTTTACAACAGAATTTACAAAGCCAAGCTTCCAGAAGGATCGTATGATAAGATCATTGGATGGGAGAAGATAGATAAGGTCATTTTGGTGGATCAGTCTCCCATTGGAAGGACACCCCGTTCTAATCCTGCCACTTATGTGGGGGTTTTTACCCCTATAAGGGAGCTTTTCTCATCCACTCCTGAGGCAAGGGCGAGAGGGTATAAGCCGGGAAGGTTCTCCTTCAATGTTAAAGGTGGAAGGTGTGAGCATTGCAAGGGAGAAGGTTTTATAAAGGTTGAGATGCTGTTTCTTCCAGATGTTTATGTGACCTGTGATGTTTGTCAAGGAAAGAGATACAACCGTGAAACGCTGGAGATTCTGTATAAAGGCAAGAATATAGCGGATATTCTGAATATGACTGTGGATGAAGCGAAAAGGTTTTTTGAGAACATCCCTTCAATTAGGAATAAGTTAGAAGTTCTATCCGATGTTGGTTTGGGCTACATAAGGTTGGGTCAGCCAGCAACAACTCTTTCAGGGGGGGAAGCTCAGAGGGTTAAATTGGCTAAAGAACTTTCTAAGAGAGCAACAGGAAGAACGCTTTACATTTTAGATGAGCCTACAGTGGGGCTTCACATGGACGATGTGAACAAGCTTGTAAAAATACTTCACAGGTTGGTGGACAAAGGCAACACCGTTGTTGTTATAGAGCACAATTTGGATGTAATAAAGAACGCCGATTTCATAATAGATTTAGGTCCCGAAGGGGGAGATAAAGGAGGTTATATTGTAGCTACTGGAACTCCCGAGAAAATAGCTGAAAGCAAAGACTCATATACAGGCGCTTTTTTGAGATCTGTTTTCCAAATGGTGTAATGCTATTTGGTTTCTGAGGGCTTGAGAATATAAACAGGGGCTTTTAATGTCCTTTCCATGAGCCCTATTAATCCAGATCCGATACTGCCAGGGTAAAGTGCCACCTTTGGATTCTTACTGGATCCACTCACCTTTAAAGGAATGGATATGAAGGTTTTGGACTTTCCTGTTAATATTTTGCCTAATATGGGGATCCTGCTTAAAATAGCATCTATTGTTGTAAAGGGGGCAATTAAAACCTGTAAATTCAGTTTATCGGATACGAAGTTCCACTTTCCTTCAAAGAATATTTTCATAGCAGAGCTGTCTATATAACAGTTCTTAAAATATGCTATGCCGTTTTTAATGTTACCTTGAATTTTCAGTTTTTTATAAGAAAATCCAGCTTTTTTAAAGCTGGGGAGTTTAAATTTTATGAGGTTTTTTATAGTTAAAAACTCAAGTATTTTTGCCAAAACTGTTGCTTTGTATATCCTTCCTTTTTTGGAATAGATGGAGAAATCTCCTTCAGAGTCTTCAGAAAGTGGATTTTTCGTTCCTTTAGCATTTAGATGAATTTTATATTTAAACTTTCCTGTGATAATCCTTTTTGGTTTTTCCATTATACAATTTAAAGTATCTTCAAAATGGCTTTTTCCATAGGAATACAATTTTATTGATAAAAGATTTTTGTTCTTTTTTATATTGCCAGATATTCTTATCCCACATAGTTTAGTTTCTTCTATGTTAATCTCTCCCGTTTCTTTTTTGAAATCTACATAAGCTTCCCCTGTAAGGTCGTCTATGAGAAAGCCATTATATTTAGTGGTTCCTATGTAATAATTTATTTGCAATTTTAATGGAAAATTGTTTTTATCTTTTTTAGAAGATGTAAGATTTTTTATTATTTCATCAAGATTTAAAGTATCGCTGTAGAGGTCAAAATCGGCATCTATGTTTTTGTTTTTTACATTAACATCCCCTATTGAGTACAGATTTCCCCACAAAGCTTTAGTATCT
>JALVKL010000067.1 GCA_027033775.1 bacterium
GTCTGGTGTTGATTGGGTTAACGTGAACAGGTTAACTGGCTTAAATGTGGAAATAAGAAATCCTAAAGCATTAGCTGATGCTATTACGTTTGTGCTGGAAAATAGAAGAATTTATAAAGTTTTTTCCAAGAATGCGCTGATAAGATTTAAAAGGGAATTTACTGCTGATGTAATGGCAAAAAAACTAATAGAGCTTTATAAAAGTTTGCTAACTTAAAGAACTAGGAAGCACCTTATGTATGCTTTTTCGCTCTTGGATGTGAGTTTGTATTGGGAAACCTGAGGTGCCCCCATTTTGGGACCAGTTGTAAAATTCGCTATGACTGTGTAGGAAAGGGCCATCATGGGAAAGGAAAAGAGCAGTGCCAAGCTCAAAGCAAAGGTTGCTCTTGAAGCTAGAAGAGAAGACTATCAACGAAATAACTTCACACTATGGCATATATCCCCAAATGGTTAGGGCTTGGAAAAGAGAGTTCCTCAAGAATGCGTCCAAGATATTTGAAGACCATAAGGAAACTCAGGGGATCAAGAAGGAGCTTGAAAAAGCCTATAGAAAAATAGGGGAACTAGAGCTGGAACGGGATTTTTTATCGGATGTCTTGAAAATGGCATAGACAAGAAGAAAAGACGAGAAATGGCAAAAGATATGTCGGCAAAATACAGAATGAGTTTTAGGAGGGTGGCAAAATTACTACAAATTTTCCGATCCAGCCTTTACTATAAGCCCAAAGGGGAAAGCAAAGAAAATCTTAAACTAATGGAACTAATAGACCAGAAGTACCCAGAAGTACACAGAAGATTCCATATACAGAGTCAGAAGAATGAAGGAGTATCTCCATGAGGGTTGTTGGCAGAAGGATTTCTCTCAAAAGAGTAAGAAGACTTATGAGGATTGTGGAGTTGAAGGCTGTCTCTCCTGCACCAAAGACCACAGAAAGCACAGCGACTCACTACATCAACCTTCTGAAGGAGAAAAGCATAATAAGGTCCAATCAGGTGTGGTTTGCAGATATAACATATGTGAGGGTGAAGGGAGGATTTGGGTATAGTGTAGCTTTTATGGATGCCTACTCCAGGAAAGTGATATCCATGAGGATATCCAACACTCTCTGTACGGACTTTTGCGTTGAAGCAGCGAGGGAGGCTATATGCAAGCACGGATCTCCTGAGGTTATACACACGGACAAAGGCAAGCAATTTGTGGGAAGTGAATTTTTAAAGCTTCTCAAAGACTTTGGGATTAAGCTAATTGTTTCTGAGGAAGGCTTTAAGGGTAACATACTGATTGAGAGGTTCTGGAGGATATACAAGTACGAGTGCTTGTATTTGTGGGATAAGATGGATCTTAAAGAGATTAAGGAAAAGACTAGAGAATGGGTAAGATACTATAACGAGGAAAGGTACCATCAAGCACTGGGATATAGGACACCGTATGAGATGTATTATGGACAAAGGCAGGCTTTTGTGGCATGAATTAAAAAGAAGCTTTTGGTGGTCTTAAAAATGGGTACCACCTCACGCTCTACATCCTCTTTATAACACTGCTTCGTTTATGATGGTTGGAAATCCGTTTTTTAATTTTATAATTAGAGCTTTTTTGCTGTCTACTCTCTTTAAGTTGCTTCTGTAAATCTGATCAAAGATGGCTACATAATAGTTGGAATCTGGTATTTTAAATACACATAGATTATCCAGAATTATATCAATGTATTTCAGTTTCGGTAGATCTTTCTTTCTAAAGTCCATCCATTCTTTTTTGTTTCCATACACATTTTTAAATCTTTCGGAATACAGACTCTCAT
>JALVKL010000068.1:0-6690 GCA_027033775.1 bacterium
TTCTCTCCTTTCCCTTTCTAAAAACCTTTTCCATTATGGAAAAGGTTTCATCTCCTGACACTCTAATTACTGAAAGGGCGGATTCCCCTAAAGGTGTTGCAATGGCAACTATAGTGTCTGTCAGTTTTTCCATTTACTTGTAGATATACTTTATCATTAATTGTTCGCCTATGGTAATAATATTGTTTACCAGAAAATAAAGAACAAGTCCTGATGGAAAGTTCAAAAATATAACTGTTAAAAAGACAGGCAGGAAAAACATAAGCTTTCCCTGCATGGGATCCTGCCCTGGGGTTAAAATTTGCTGTATGAACATGGTGACTCCCATTGCAATGGGTGTAATGTAATAAGGATCCTTTGCAGAAAGGTCTGTGATCCACAATATAAAGGGTGCATGGCGCAGTTCTATGGAGACCATTAAAAGTTTGTAAAGGGCAAAGAATACAGGAATCTGTAAAAGCATAGGCAAACATCCACCAAAGGGGTTCACTTTGTATTTTTTATAAAGTGCCATAATCTCTTGGTTCAGTTTATTGGGGTCATCTTTATAGGTCTCCTTTAGTTGCTGTATAAGAGGCTGTATCTCTTTCATCTTGTTCATGGATTTGTATCCTTTAACGGTTAGGGGGTGGAAAACGATTTTAATGAGTATGGTTAAAATTATAATGGCAACACCATAATTGTGCACATATTTGTAAAGGAAGTTCATTATTTGAAGTAAAGGTTTTGATATAAATCCGAATATGCCAAATCTGATGTTTTCTTCAAGCCTTAACCCATAGCTTTTTAAAAGATCATATCTTTTGGGACCTACAAAAGCCCATGATACAAATAGTTTATCTTTAGGAGTAATATAAAGATAGTATTTTCCTTTGCCTTCCTTTGTTATCTTTATTTTTGTGTGAACCTTAGGTATTACACTCACTGTAAAGTATAAGGATTGGAGAGCAACCCACACAGGATCTTCAAAAGAGGCTTCTTTTTGTTTTTTGAGCTTAACCTCTTTCACCTTTTTGCCATTATAGACCAGTGGTCCTGAAAAGGAATATCTGGATTTTCTATCCTTGGGTGCCACCTTAGGTCCAAAGAAAACGCCTATGTGAGGAGTTTTTATGTTTATATCCATTTTGTATTCATTGGTGTAAAATGTATACTCTTTTTTGAAGGTGGAGTTATCTAAAGGAAGAGAAAATATAACTGTAATTGCACTTTTAGATTTTCTTATTTTGTATTTCATTATTGCGTTATTCAATTTTTCAGTGAGCTTTTCATTGTCAGCAAGGTTATAAAAGAAACCTTTAGGTGGAATAAGCTCCATGGGGTGGCCTTTGTCATCCATGTATCTTTTAAGGGTTAGACTTTTTAATATTCCGCCTTGAGAATTTATTATCACTTTGTATTTCTCGGTTTCCAAGGCAATATCTTTTCCCTTAAAGTGAGGAATTTCTGTAGTTTTCGTCTTTATGGGCTTTGAGACCTTTTGTTTTTCCTTTTTTGTTTGTTTTTGTGTGGAAGAGGGACTAAAGTAGTTGCCAAAGTAATAGTAAAGGAGCAGAGCAAGGGCCAAGGATAGAATCAGTATAAGAAAACTCGCCTTCTGTTCATCCATTTAAAAACCTCCTCAAGGTAAAGGATCATAACCACCAGGATTAAAGGGATGGCACTTTAAAATCCTCTTAATGGAAAGGATACCCCCTTTTAATATACCGTATCTTTTAATGGCCTCTTCAGCGTATTGGGAACATGTGGGTGCGAATCTACAGCTTTTGGGAAAAATGGGAGAGATGCACACTCTGTAAATCTTGATCGTTGTTAGAGCCAGTTTACAGAATAATCTTTCAACCAATCCCAGCAACAGCACCTATTAAATCCTCCTCAAGTTCTTTGTAAGAAGGGGGAGTGTACCCTCGTTTAACGGTTATAACAATATCATAAGGGGGAAACTTTCCTCTATTTTTTCTGAAAACTTCCCTTATAAGCCTTTTCCATCTGTTTCTAATAACTGATTTTCCAACTTTTTTTGTTACAGTAATGCCTATTCTGGGATGTCCCAAATTATTGGGCATATAATGTATTATCAAATACTTGCTCTGAATCTTCTTACCCTCTTTGTAAATTTTTAGAAATTCCCTTCTCTTTCTTATCCTTACCCTTTTAGGGAACGATTGGTCTGTCACACTGTCAATCTCTTTCTTCCTTTTCTCCTTCTTCTTTTAATAATTTCCCTTCCAGCTTTTGTTCTCATCCTGGCTCTGAATCCATGCCTTCTTTTCATCTTTAATCTGCTTGGCTGATAGGTCCTCTTCATCTTTGCCTCCTAAGACTAAATCCAGGCTCTATTTCATAAGCAAATTGAGCTTTTCTGTCAATTTTCAGAATGATTATAAGGGTGCATTCTCCAATGGCCAAAACAGCGGCGACATTTTTTCCACAGATCTTCCCGGAATTTGCTCCATTCCTCTTGGGTTATATTTCCGGATTCCATCCTTTTGGCTATAGCTTCCATTTCCTGAGCCATCTCCCGCATCATCTTGGCTCTTTCTCTCAGCATTTCGGGAGAAACCCCTCTTGGAGAAGAAGGCATCATCATGGGACAACCCATCATATCATGCCTCATCATACCGTGATAATGCCCCATCATGCCGTGCCTATGGGAAGTTTCCTGTTGGTGTTTTGTTCCTTCTCTATAGCGCTTTTCATGTTGCATATTTTCATGATTCTGAGCCCATACAACAGCTGAAAAAATCCCACCACCAAAATCAAAAGTAACCAGTGTCTTTTCATGGCAAACCTCCCACTTTAATTGTTTTTACACAATCCTACAGAACTCCTCAAACTTTTTTCTATCAGGTCTTCTCAGCTCCTGTTCCTTTTGCCAGTCTGAGAGAACATCGCTTATTCTGTCAGAGTGCTTTCCCACAATTATAAGAGCGATCAAATCTTCATCCTTGGGTATATCCAAGGCTTCCTTCACCTTATCTGGATCATAACCTGCTATGGGATGTGCAACCAACCCCATTTCCGTTGCTCTGAGAATCATAAAGGCAACAGCCATTCCAGTATCAAAGAGATAGTAAATCCTGTCATCCAACACACAATCAAAATCCTTCTTTGTATGAACAGCTACAACCATCGAGGCTTCTTTTGCCCAAGCATTTCCCTCTGGCAGTGCTTCAAAGACTTTTTCAAGCATATGGGGGCTTTTCACAAAGACAAATCGCCACGGCTGATTGTTAAAGCAAGACGGGGCAAGGGATGCACACCTTGCAAGATCGTAAATCATATCCTCTGTTATCTTCACCTTATCCAAAGACCTATAGGCTCTTCTTTTTTCTATGGCCTCTCTCACATCCATGCTACACCTCTTTCAATAGTTTGGCATTTATTGCCACAATGACAGTGCTTAAGGACATAAAAACAGCTCCCACTGCCGGACTTAGAAGAACACCCATACTGTATAAGATACCTGCAGCAAGGGGGATGGCTATAGCATTATAGCCTGTTGCCCATATAAGGTTTTGGATCATCTTGCGGTAGGTGAGCCTTGCAAGCTTTATCACATTTACCACATCCCTGGGATCATTTTTAACAAGCACTATATCCGCTGACTCTATGGCCACATCCGTTCCAGCCCCTATCGCTATTCCCACATCTGCCTGCACCAGTGCAGGGGCATCGTTTATTCCATCTCCAACCATGGCAACAACAAGGCCCCTTTCTTGAATTTCCCTTATCTTTTCTGATTTTTCATGGGGTAAAACCTCTGCGAAATACTCGTCAATGCCCAATTCCCTTGCCACCCACTCAGCAACCTTCATATTATCCCCTGTGAGCATAATGCTTTTTATCCCCATTTTCTTAAGGCTAAGGACAGCCTCCTTTGACTCGGCTCTGATTCTGTCAGATAGGGCAATGGCTCCCTTTAAAGTCCCGTCTATTAAGACAAAAACCACCGTCTTCCCTTCACCTATCAGCCTTTTAACCCTTTCATCTTTATATCCAATCCCTTGTTCTCTTAAGAAGCCAGGACTCACCACCTGCACCAACTTACCATTTACCTTCCCCTCTGCTCCCTTTCCGGGTATGGCTCTAAACTCTTCTACTTCCATTAAATCCTTTACCCATGAGGATATAGCTTTGGCGATGGAGTGCTCTGAGCGTGATTCAATGGATGCTGCATATTTCAAAACCTCTTCTTCCGAAAGATCAGAAAGGCTCACTATATCACTTACACCAAATCTTCCCTCCGTTAGCGTTCCTGTTTTGTCAAAAACCACAGCCTGTACATCCTTTGCCCTTTCAAAGGCGGTCCTGTTTCTTATGAGAAAGCCGTGTCTTGCAGCAATAGCTGATGAGACAGCAACAACCAAAGGTATGGCAAGACCCAAGGCATGGGGACATGTGATAACCATAACGGTAACGGCTCTTTCAAGGGAAAAAGCTATATCCTTGTTGGCCCATAAAATCCAAGCGATGAAGGTGATGGCACCTGTAGTAAGAGCGATTATGGTGAGCCAGACAGCCGCACGGTCAGCAAGGCTCTGTGTTTCTGATTTACTTTCTTGAGCCTTTTTGACAAGATCTATTACCTGTGAAAGAAATGAGTCTTTTCCCGTTTTTTCAATTTTAACCTTTATTGAACCTTCGCCGTTAATTGACCCTCCTATTACTACATCACCTTTTTTCTTCTCCACCGGTGTGCTTTCACCAGTTAGCATTGATTCATCCACTGCGGTTTCTCCCTCTATTACCACACCGTCTGCTGGGATCTTTTCACCAGGTTTCACAACCACCACATCCTCAGGCTTAAGTTCAGATAGGGGCACATCCTTTACTTCACCATTTGGCGTGATCTTATGTGCTTTTTGGGGCATCAAGCTTGCAAGCCTTTCTAAGGCCTTGGATGCGCTCATTACCGATTTCATCTCGATCCAATGCCCAAGAAGCATAATATCAATAAGGGTTGCAAGCTCCCAGAAGAATATCTTTCCGCTTAAACCAAACACAACTACACTGCTGTAGGCATAAGCCACTGTTATTGCTATGCTGATGAGGGTCATCATGCCGGGCCGTTTTGCCTTAATTTCATCGTAAAAGCCTTTTAAGAAGGGATACCCGCCATATAGAAAGATAAGGGTTGCCAGAACCCATAAAATGTAAAGATCACCAGAAAATATTAGTGCTTTCCTTAATCCTAAAAACCTCTGAATAGCAGGAGATAGAAGCAGTATCGGAATGGTGAGTATTGCCGAGACAAAGAAGCGTTTTTTAAAATCGGATACCATATGGGCATGATGATCCGCATGCTTGTGATGCTCATGTTTGTGGTTTTTGTGTGGATGATCATGGTTTTTATGGTGCATGTGGCTTTTGTGATCTTTATGATGTTTGTGCCCTTTATGTAAAGCTTTAGAACTTTCCATAGGACATACTCCCCTACTTTATGTTATAAAAATAATATACTTTACTTAATTTAGCAAGTATTTTTGAACGCAAGCCTTTTCTGGCAGGTGCTTGGTTGAGTTTTTGTGTATATTACATCTTTATTGAGTTAAGCTAATCTTAGGCCTGTAATTTGAAATGAAGCCCTTTTCATCGGCTACCCCTATTAAGAAGACAGTGCCTCCAGGAAAGTGACCATTATTGGTTGAACCCCACTCAGCATGATCGTGCACTGCCCACCATCCTTTTATCTGAGGTCTCATAATTACATCTATTGTCTGGCCAGGGAAACTTGGAACGGTATTTACATAATATGGGGATTTTAAGGTGTTCCCATCCACTGCTACTACCAAAAGCTGCATACCGTGGAAATGGAAATAGTGGGGAATGTTACCTACATTTATGATCCTGATTCTAACAGCTTCACCCACTTTGGTTATAATGGGTTTTATCAGAGGATAAGAGTGCCCGTTAATCAAATGATACTTGTATTCAGGTTTAGGTATACCTTTTAAATAGGGGGATTTGTAGCCTGCTTTTATGGCTTCTTTATACTCTTTAACAGTAGAGAATGTCTTTTCTTCTTTCTCCTTTTTGTGCATTTTGATCATCATGTTTAACATCTTTGTTTGCCACTCTGGGTCTATGCTATCCACCAATAATGTTATATCTTTTTTGACATTATATTTTCCGTTTAAAGATTTGTTTTTATCCTTGTGATGTATTATAAGAGCTCCATACATTCCTCCGCTTATATGAAGTAGAGTACTCCAGTGGCAATGCCAGAAGTGGGTGCCAGCAGGTTTGGCAACGAACCTGTAGGTGAATGACTCTCCCCACTCAATGGGATCCTGAGTTACATAGGGAACACCATCCTGATCGTTTGGGACCTCAAGGCCGTGCCAATGAATGGTGTGTGGAAGGGGTGTTTTATTTATTACTTTAACTTCCACTATATCCCCTTCGGTAACCTCAATGGTGGGCCCTGGGATGGTGTTGTTGATCATAAGGGATTTTACCTTAACATCGGGAAGCACATTCCATTCCCCAATGCTAATCACAAAGGTGTATTTGTGTACCTTGGCGTAAAGGATGGGGGACATTAACAATAAATTTATAACTTAGATAGCCTGATAAATTTATTTTAACACAAACAGGTAAAAACATAACCCTCCGTGAAATAGCGCTATCACAAAGGTAGCCTTGGCAAAGTTTCTGTGAGCACTGAACCACTTTCTTCTTAAGAAT
>JALVKL010000068.1:6790-15618 GCA_027033775.1 bacterium
TTAGATAGCCTGATAAATTTATTTTAACACAAACAGGTAAAAACATAACCCTCCGTGAAATAGCGCTATCACAAAGGTAGCCTTGGCAAAGTTTCTGTGAGCACTGAACCACTTTCTTCTTAAGAATTTATTGTGGGCAAAAAGAAGAGTAAGACAAAGTAGTAAAAAGGTGGATATGCCAGTTATGGTGCATAGTAGGATTGACCAGTTCTTTATCACTATAATGTTTTTTGATCCAGTTAGCTGTTTAAACTCAGGTTCAAGATGGACTATTAGGTGAAAAAATATCTTTTTTGCGTCTTTTTCGGGTATCCATCCTTTTGATTTTCCATGTCTGTATGTAATTCCCAAAAGCCAGTCCTGGTAAGCCCTGCGAGAAAGTGCAGTCTTTGCAGAATGGCATTTGGTGCAGTCCTTTTTAAATATTCTTTCAGCTTCTTTCCTGTTGTGTTTCAGATAGGCAATGGTGGATTGAGGCAGGGTATAGTTACCTGCTGCCATGGCAGTGGATTGGGTAAAAAGTAGAATCACCGTCAAATAAAGTGATGCCTTTTTAATATTTTCCACAGCTTCCTTCTTTACAAAAATTTTTGGGAATTCAGCTTACCAAATAATATTAACTAAAATCTTGACAATTGATTTTTAGGGTGTTTTTTAAGAAGAAAACTTTGTTGAAGGAGTGTTTATGAGAAAGGAAGCTATATTAAGTCTTTTAGCTCTCCTGCTACTTAGAAGGACCCGTCTGCGGTCCCTTTGGTGAATAAAAGGGGCCACGGGCGGGTCCGAACCGCTCGTGGCCCTTTTTAATTTTGAGGGGTCATGAGCCTAAAAGGCTTATGACCCCTTTTTTATTTTAAAAATTCTTTGGAGGTGACAGATGGAAAAGGTGGTAATATTTGATACCACATTGAGGGATGGGGAGCAGGCTCCCGGTTTTTCCATGAATATTAACGAGAAGATTATGGTTGCAAAACAACTTGCTAAACTTGGAGTGGATGTCATAGAAGCAGGTTTTCCTGCCGCTTCCCCTGGAGATTTCGAGTCGGTGAGAGCTGTAGCTGAAAATGTGAAGGGTCCAATTATAGCAGGGCTCTGCAGAGCTAACAGGAAGGATATAGAGATAGGAGCTGAAGCTGTAAGAGCTGCTGAAAGAAGAAGAATCCATACCTTTATTGCTACAAGTGAGATCCATATGAAGTATAAACTTAAGATGTCTGAGGAAGAGGTGCTTGAAAGGGCGGTGGATGCTGTTAAGTTTGCCCGGAACTTTACAGACGATGTGGAATTTTCCGCTGAGGATGCTACAAGGTCTGATCTTGATTTTCTCTGTAAGGTTATAGAGAAAGTAATTGATGCAGGAGCTACAACAATTAATATTCCTGATACTGTAGGATACGCCATTCCCTCGGAGTTCAAGGAGAAGATCTCTTACATAATGAATAAGGTCCCGAACATAGATAAGGTTATAGTAAGCGTTCACTGCCACAATGACCTTGGCTTGGCTGTAGCCAATTCTCTGGCAGCTATTGAAGCAGGGGCGAGGCAGGTTGAATGCACCATAAACGGTATAGGGGAAAGGGCGGGGAATGCTGCCCTTGAAGAGATTGTTATGGCTTTAAGAACCAGAAAGGATTTCTTCGGCCTTACCACAAGTATAAACACCAGTGAAATTTACAGAACCAGTCAGCTGGTGTCCCATATTACAGGGGTTTACGTTCAGCCCAACAAAGCCATTGTTGGTAAAAACGCCTTTGCCCATGAAGCGGGTATTCATCAGCATGGAGTTCTTGAGAATCCTTTAACCTATGAGATAATGACTCCTGAGAGTGTAGGATTTCCATCTTCCAGGATAGTATTTGGCAAGCATTCAGGAAGGCATGCGTTGAAGAAAAAATTAGAGGCTCTTGGTTTCACCGATGTTACTGAAGATCAGTTGAACAGGATATTTGAAAGGGTGAAAAGGCTGGCCGACAGAAAAAAGGAAGTCTTTGACGATGATATATTTGTGATTGCTCAGGAAGAGATTTTAGCCATTCCCTTTAAGACCTTTGAACTGGAGTATGTTCATACAGTAAGCGGCAATAAGCTCCTTCCCACAGCCACTGTAAGATTAAGAAGGGGTGAGGAGATCTATCAGGATTCTGCCATTGGTGACGGACCGGTGGATGCTGCTTATAAAGCTATTGACAGAATAACCCAAACTCCGGGCAAACTTGTTTCTTATCAGTTAAGGGCAATAACTCAGGGCAAGGACGCCATAGGTGAGGTTACAGTTAGGGTGAGTTTCAACGGCACCGTTGTCACAGGCAAGGGAAGTAGCGTGGATGTTATAGAGGCGTCAGTTAAAGCTTATATAAACGCTGTCAACAGATATTTTTACAGAAAGCAGCTTGAATCTCAGGGTATTGAGCTCAAAATTACAGAGACCTAAAATCCTGTAGGAGAAATCTTTCCCATATAAGAGAGGAGGGTGAGCAGAAGCTCTCCTCCTCTCAATATGCCTAAGGAGCCTGTAGGTGCTATTGCTTCGTCAAATTTGGATGCTATCCCTCTTCTTACCCCTTCTCCAGCAAGAATTACAGGAACAGGAAGTCCAGAATAAGGTATACTGCTGACACTGGGAGTGGTAACATCAGAGGATACCATAATTACAACATCTTCGGAGAGAAACTTGTCTATAACAAAGGCCATGGCAGCGTCTACATCCTCAATTATCTCAACTCTTTTCCAAGCTCTAAATTGAACGTTGGATCTGTGGATATAATCTGTGTATATGAAGATCCCGTCAAAATCTTTCAAAGCCTTATAAGCTTTCTCCAGCATCTCAAGCATCAGCTCTCTGGGCTTTTCACTTTCTATTTTCTGACATTCATATCCCATCCATCTTATCATACCACAGAAAAAGAGGGAGTCTGTTAAAAATAGTAGATTTAATGGAAGCCTACTGAAATCCTTTTCATGATACCTACCGCATCCATATGGCAGAAGATAGTTTATAGGTTGAAGCCCTTTTGCTATCCGGTTTTTATTTCCTTCCCACTCTTCTGGAAGTTTGCAAATAGCACAATTTTCATCTTTTATCTTAACCAATCTTCCCACTACCCAAGGATGGCATGATGTTATAAATTCGCTACTTTCGTATAGATATAACCCATAGTCTAACCTGTGGATATCTTTTAATTTCTTTTTTATATGCTGAAAGAAGCTCTTCTCTTCTTCATGGGATTCAAAGGGCTTTCTTTCAATAAGCACCCCTTTTTCTACCACCACAGGCTCAAATAGTATATAGTATTTTCCCTCTGTGAGCTTCAGCCCTCTCCCAAGAGCTTCAAAGGCTGCTCTGCCAGGGTATCTCTCTGGCGGGTTTCCCAACATTATGTATAAAGAGTAATCTGGGGAGACGGCTTCCCCTATGGCAGTGGGATGGTAAACTCCACACCCTCCCAATATGGAAAGGTGATCAAGATTGGGAGTTCTTGCTACCTGAAGGGGAGTTCTCCTGCCAAGCCCATCCACTGCGTGATCCGCTATTCCACCTATTATTATAGTTAAAAGTTTTTGCATGGCTACTCTTTTATCATCTTTTTTGAAAAAATCCATAGTTGACGAGGACAAAAAAGTGCTGTTAATGTAAAGAAGACTCAAAACAAGGGAGGAGAAGGGTGAATTTTCAAGAGGTTATAATGAGGCTGGAGAAATTCTGGGCTGATTATGGCTGTGTTATTCAGCAGCCATACGATGTTGAAGTGGGTGCAGGAACCATGAATCCAGCCACATTTTTGAGGGTATTGGGTCCCGAACCGTGGAAGGTGGCTTATGTTGAACCTTCAAGAAGGCCCACTGATGGAAGATACGGTGAAAACCCAAACAGGTTGCAGCATTACTATCAGTATCAGGTTATAGTGAAACCTTCCCCTGATGATATACAGGATGTTTACATTGATAGCTTAAAAGCATTAGGGATAGATCCTTTAAAGCACGATATAAGATTTGTTGAGGATGACTGGGAGTCTCCAACTCTTGGAGCTTGGGGTCTTGGATGGGAAGTGTGGTTGGATGGAATGGAAATCACTCAATTTACCTATTTCCAGCAGGCAGGGGGTATAGATCTTGATCCCATATCCGTTGAGATCACTTACGGTATAGAAAGAATAGCCATGTACATTCAGGAGGTGGACAACATATTTGATCTTGTATGGGTGGATAATGTCACTTATGGGGATGTGCATTATAAGTCAGAAGTTGAGTGGTGCATTTACAACTTTGAAGAAGCTGATGTATCTATGCTCTTTAAACTCTTTGATATGTATGAAAAAGAGTGTTTGAGATTGATAGAGAAAGGTCTTGTGTGGCCTGCCTATGACTTTTGCCTTAAATGCTCTCATACCTTTAATGTTTTGGATGCAAGGGGTGCCATAAGCGTTAAGGAGAGAACAAGCTTTATCGGAAGGGTGAGGCAGTTGGCAAGGCTTTGTGCTGAAGGTTATGTGAAGCAAAGAGAAGAGATGGGGTATCCACTCATTAAAAAACGAGCCTTTGGTTTTGGAGATTAATGCTCTTTTTCTGGCTCTTTATAGTTGTTGTTCTTCTTCTCTTTGAGGGCTTCTTTTCCGGAAGTGAGATGGCCTTTATTTCTGTGGATCCATTAAAGGTAAGAAATAATAGAGAAATCCATTATTTTATACAGCACCCTGACAGACTTCTTATAACCACCCTTTTAGGAACCAATTTTTGTGTGGTGGCGAACTCCTCTATTCTCACTTATGTTTTGGGCAAATATTTCGGTATAAAAGAGGAGTATATAGCAGTTGCCATCCTTTCTCCCCTTGTACTGATTTTTGGCGAAACTATCCCTAAAAGTGTGGCAAGGGCAAGACCTTATGCCTTCACAGCAAGAATCTCCCATATTTTTGCTTCCATTTATATTGTTCTATCCCCTCTAACAAAGATCTTTCTCAAGATCTCCCAGTTGTTTGGTCAAGAAGGTCTTTCAAGGGATGTGCGTTTGAGCAGAGAAGCCCTTTCCTTGATTATAGAAAAGGAGAGTGTATCGGAGATAGAGGATACGGAGAAAGAGCTCATACAGCGCATAATGGATTTAAGAAATATAAGGGCAAGGGAGGTTATGAAACCCATAGTACAGGTGATGGCTTTAAATGAGTCTTCCACTGTGGAAGAGGCAGTGATCTTTGCACACAAATTTGGATATACGAGGTTTCCTGTTTATAGGAATCACATTTATAACATTGTTGGAATATTGAATATATTCTCCCTTATAGAAGCTTCCTTGAAGGATAAGATTTCATCCTATATTCAGGATGCCTTTTTCGTTCCAGAATTCAAAAATGTTTGGAGCGTTTTTCTGGAAATGCAGGAAGGAAAACATCCTTTATGTGTTGTTGTGGACGAGTTTGGGGCTGCCCTTGGGATAATAACAGTTGAGGATATACTTGAGGAGGTTTTTGGAGAGATAGAGGATGAATACGATCTTTCCCATTCCAAGGGTGAAAAAATTGTGAAGTTAGACGATAAAACCTATGTGGTCTCTGGAGATGTTGAACTTGATATGCTGGAGGAGGTTTTAAAAATTTCTCTTCCTAAAAAGGATGTATACGAGACTGTTTCTGGACTTCTTATGTATTTTATGGAAAAAATACCGTCAAGGGGCGAGGTAATAAGAATAGAAAATGTTTTGTTTGAAGTTTTGGAATCGGATGGCAAGAGGGTGCTTAAGGTGAAGATGGAGAAGCTGAATGGACAAAGCCGTTGAACAGATATTAGAAAAGGCTGTTCGGGGAAGCATAACAAAAGAAGAAGCCATTATTCTTTCTGAAGCCACAAGAAAGGCTTTAAAGCATATGATATCCTTAGAGATTCCCCTTATCCCTTCCAATTTTGAGATTTGGTTTTTAGTCTTTTTACACCTTATGCTTAGGGGCATTACAGCACCAACTGAAAGCGAAATTCTCGATGTCTATAATTATGTTTTGAATGAGATAAAAAAATATAAGGAGCCTCCAGAGGCGATCCATGAACTCCAAGAGGAGACCAGAAGGGTTTTAAAATATTCAGGGGAGAGCATTTTAAGGTCCATTGAGCTTCTGGACACCCATGACAAGTTCTTGGAGGAGAAGGAAAAGAGCATAATTGCCGCAAAAGAGATAAGAGAGCTTCACTCTCTTATGGAGATGTTGCTCAAAGAGATTAAGGCTTTAAGACAGGAGAATTTCAATTTAAGAAATGAATTGCAGAAGTCTGCAAGAAAAATAAATACCTTAAGGGATCAGCTTAAAAAGGTGATAGAAAAGACCTCCTTTGATCCATTAACCAGTGCTGCCAACAGATCTAAATTTGAGAGGGAAATCAGGAGATTGCTTATAAAATTCGACAAAACCAAAGAAAAGTTCAGTCTTATAATGTGTGATTTGGATGACTTTAAAAGGGTGAACGACCTCTATGGCCATAGGGCTGGAGATGAGGTTTTAAGAGAGTTTGCTTACATCCTTCAGAAGGATCTGAGGATGAGCGATATAGTGAGCAGATATGGAGGTGAGGAATTTGCCATATTGCTTCCAGGCCTTACTCTAAAGGAAGCTGTAGTGGTTGCGGAGAGGTTGAGAAGACGTGTGGAGGATATGGTTATAAAATGGGGTGATGAGATTATAAGAGTTACAGCAAGTTTTGGTGTTGCTGAAGTTAAGGAGAATGACAGGCCAGAAACCCTTATTCAGAGAGCCGATGAAGCCCTTTATCTTGCCAAGTTAGATGGAAAAAACTGTGTAAGAAGTGAGATAGATGTGGCTGTGAGAAGGGGAAAAGAGAAGAATAATGAAGCAGGCCAATAAATTTGTAGATTTTTTAACTGAACATCCCCTTTTTCTCATTCCCCTTTCCATAATTTTGAGTTTAGGTGCTCCTTTAGGATGGCTCATACTGGATAGGATAATAGGCACTTCTTTAAACTACTCGACCTATAAGATCATCCTGCTTATATATATGGCTTCTGGAACCCTCATAGTCTTTTTGGGTTTCATATCAATAATTGTATTTCTTGTGGACAGAATAAACGAAGCCTATGTCAAGATAAAGGAGCTGAAGGAACTGTATGAGAGGGATTATCTAAAGCTTAAAGAGAGAATGATGGGCCTTTCCTCTGCTATTGGGGATTTGGCAAAATCAAAGGAGGAGGATGAAGTTTTCTATAAATTGGCGGAGTCCGCTAATACAGTAATAGGGTTTGACAGGGTCTTAGTAATGAGAAAGGTGGTGAGGGAAGACAGAACATATCTTCAGCTTGTGGAGGCAAGGGGGATAAAGCAGAGTGAACAGCATCCTTTGCTTTACGATCTTTTGCCTTGCGATGAGCGCTTGGGTTCTATAGCCATAGCTTGCAGTAAGGGTATTTCCATCCTTTACAATAAAGACGATGTTCTTTCTGAAAGATATAAACTTAAGCCCCCTTACGATAAGATAAAAGCCTTCAGGTCAAGGTCCTTTGTTGTGGTTCCTGTTAAAATAAAGGAAGAAGTGGTAGCGGTTATAGCGGGTGATAGGAGATTTTCCAATGAGGAAGTTACAAGGGATGATATGGTTATGGTGAATATATTGGCAGATGCCGCTGCCCATGCCATATTCTCAATAAGGACTAAATTGCAACTTGAGGAGCTTGCAAGACTTGACTCCTTAACAGGGCTTTACAACAGAAGGTATTGGTTTGAGCTTGCCGAAAAGGAATTTAAAAAGGCAAGAAGGTACAAAATGCCCTTTTCCATACTTATGCTGGACATAGACGATTTTAAGAAGATAAACGATACTTACGGTCATCAGATAGGGGATCAGGTGTTGTCCATACTGGGTAAGATCATAAGGGAAAGTTTGAGAGAAGTGGATATACCAGGAAGATACGGAGGGGAAGAATTCGTTGCCCTTTTGCCTGTTACAGAGGAGGAAGCTGCCTTTAAAGCGGCTGAAAGGATAAGGGTCTCTGTGGAGAACACCTTTTTTGGAATAGACAGAAAGATAACAGTTACCATAGGTGTTTCTTCTTATTATCCTGCTGAGGATCCAGATTTTAACAAAATACTGTTGTGGGCGGATAAGGCGTTATATTTTGGCAAAAAGTCTGGTAAAAACAGAACTGTTAAAGCCTCAGAGGTGATAAAAAGATCGGAGCAACAGGGGATCCAGAAACAGTAAAGTTTATAAAATCGCTAATAGGAATTGGTATCAAACCCACCCAAGAGATACTCTATATTTTTAAGCTTACCAAAGAAAAAGGGCTAAAGATTGAAGAGGCCTTTCATGAGGCGAAGGAAAAATTTGGGGAGGAGAGAATAAAATCTTTGGAGAAGAGCAAAAGGGAGCTGGAGGTTTTGATTGAAAGTATTCTTTCTTGAAGGGTCTTATTATGAGATGGGCAAAAGATGGGCTGAAATACTGAAGGAAAGTGGCAATGCAAAGGCTGCTTTTGACTATTATTCTAAGGAACCTGAGCGGGTAGCCCTTCATCTTTCACCCCATTGTTCTTTAAGAAGGTTTTTTCTGGAGAAGTTTTTTAAAATTGGGTTAAATGCGGTCTCTTTCAAGGTTAGAAAAGAGGATAAGGAGTTTCTCAAAGCCTTTAGTGACGAATTTGGTGTTCCTTACAGAAGAGCAGTTTCAACCTTTTGTTTCCCTGATTTTTTTAATTGTCTTCTTGCTGTGGCTAATGATCTCTTTGATATAGCCATCCCCCATATTCCTATAAGCTGCTCTGCTTTTGTTGTTCTTCCTGATGTTACAAAGGATAGGGCTCTATTTCATGGAAGAAATTTAGATTACGGGGGAGG
>JALVKL010000069.1 GCA_027033775.1 bacterium
GGAGAAAAGCTTGATGCCCTTGAGCCTTTCCATCCTGACAGGGTGGCATCCAGAATCTTAGGGATGGGAGATGTGCTTACCCTTATAGAGAAGGCTCAGAGGGCTTTTGATGAAAAGCAGGCTTTAGAGATGGAAAGGCGCCTGCTTGAAGGCGAATTTACCTTGGAGGATATGAGGGAGCAGTTAAAAGCTTTAAGGAACATGGGGTCTATAGAGAGTCTGGTTAAAATGCTTCCTGGATTCGGCGGTATAAAGAGCATGCTTAAAAATGTGAGGATAAACGAGAAGGATTTAATCCATATGGAGGCTGTTATAAATTCCATGACAAAGGAGGAAAGGCTTAATCCCTCTATAATAAATTCCAGCAGGAAAAGGAGGATCGCAAAGGGATCAGGAACATCTGTTCAAATGGTGAACAGGGTCTTAAAGCAGTATCAGCAAATGAAGAAGATGATGAAAGGCATGAAGAAGGGCAAGAAAAAGAAGAGATTAAAAGGCTTGCCATTTGGCACGGATGTGGATTTTATGAATATGTTTAAATAAAGGAGGTGATCTTGTGGTAAGGATAAGGTTGATGAGGATGGGAAAGAAGCACAGACCCTTCTACAGGCTGGTAGTGGCTGATTCCCGAGCTCCAAGGGACGGTAAATTTATAGACATAATTGGCTATTACGATCCTGTAAAAGAACCCCCTGAAATAAAGGTGGACGAGGAAAAGGTTAAGGAGTGGATAAAAAAAGGTGCTCAGCCTACCAGTCAGGCTAAATGGGTTATGAGAAAAGCGGGAATTAAGGTGAGTTAGTCTCCCTACCCCCTTACTTGTTGGAAGCAGAACTTGGAGGTGAGATATGTTTAAAGAGCTGGTTGAGAAAATTGCTAAGGCAATCGCTGATCATCCTGACAAAGTTGAAGTGGTAGAAGTTGTAGGTGAAAGAACATGTGTCATTGAGCTTAGAGTTGCTCCTGAAGATTTAGGCAAGATAATAGGACGTCAGGGCAGAACTGCAAGGGCTATAAGGACAATCCTTTCTGCTGCAGCCACCAAAGAGGGTAAAAGAGCAGTCCTTGAAATATTGGAATAACCGTTCCTCTTAAGGGGGTGGGGAGTTATCAACTGTATTGAAGGACGGGCTTGTCCCGTCCTAATTTTTATTTATCTTTTCTGTTGATGAAGGAAGAGTTTGCCATAGTAAGTAAGATTCTGGATTCTTTTGGACTTAAAGGAGAAGCTAAGTGTTCTATAGAGACGGATATTCTGGAAAACATAACTAAACAGAAGGCTTTCTATTTGAGAAAGGGCGAGAAGAGGCTTTTTATGGAAGTGGAATATATTAAGCTCCACCATAAAGGGGTTATAGTCAAGTTTAAAGGGATAGATACCCCTGAGGCTGTTAAGTATTTCAGGGGTTGGTTTTTAGAAGTGAGATACGAGGATCTTGTTCCTCTGGAAAAAGGTAAGTTCTATAGATTTGAGTTAATAGGGATGAAGGTCTGTTCAGCGGAGGGTAAAGAGATAGGTGTAGTGGAAGATATAATGGCTACAGCAGCCCATGATATTTATGTAGTGAAAGCTGAAGGCAACAGAGAAGTTCTTATTCCATCTGTGTTTGTGAAAAGTATAGAAAAGAACAAAAACTTGATAACCGTAGAGGTTCCTGAAGGGCTTGTATGAGATTCTATGTTATTACCATATTTCCAGAGATATTTTCCGCGTTAAACCACGGCGTTATTGGAAAGGCTATAGATAAAGGGCTAATTTCGGTTAGCTGTGTCAATCCAAGGGATTTTGC
>JALVKL010000070.1 GCA_027033775.1 bacterium
CAAGGGTTATCCACTCTGTAGGAGATTTCTCCATCGCCTCTTTTATTAGATTTAATAACAATCCTATAAACATTATGGTAAATAAATCCCATGAAAACATATATGTTTTCACAGACACAGAAATGGCCTATCATGGAATAAACAGGAGACTTTTAGCAAAATGCACCAACTGGAAGCTGAAAGTTATTCCAAGACCAAAAACATCCTCCCTTCACATAACAAGAAGCGCCCTTGGAATAAGGAATGTTAAAGAAAAGCTTCACGAAAGCATCCTTATAATAGGCAATGCCCCTACAGCGTTGAGAGAGGCCATAAACATATACGAAACAGGAATATCACCTACCGCTGTTATTGCCACTCCTGTTGGATTCGTAGGAGCATCCCAGGTTAAAAATCTCCTTTTAGAAAAAAGCATTCCAAGTATTGTAATAGAGGGAAATAGAGGAGGTACTCCACCAGCGGTGGCTATATTTAATGCCCTCTTAAAAATTATAGAGGGAAAACAGATTTGAAATAATTATAAATTATTTATAAATTAAATAAACCAAGTAAAATTAAAAAGAGGAGGAAGAAATGGAAGAGATAAGAAGGTTTTTGGAATCAAAGGGAGTTCACCCCTCATATCACAGAATAAAAATAATGGAATACCTTATGAAAAATAAATCCCATCCTACCGTTGAGACTATATATAAAGACCTGCATAAAGAGATTCCTACTTTGTCCAAAACTACCATTTACAATACTCTAAATCTGTTTGCGGAAAAGGGGATAGTTACAGTTTTAACCATAGATGAAAGAGAGGCAAGATATGATTTAGAAACAGAAACCCACGGCCACTTCAAGTGTAAAAAATGCGGAAAAGTTTTTAATGTATGGCTTAGTGAAGATATAACCGATAAACTCACAACAGAAGGGCATATAGTAGAAGAGGTTCACCTATACCTTAAAGGTATATGTAAAGAATGTAGTGGCAAAAAGAATTGAAAAGAATCGCTTATATCCCTGCAGAAGCAAAAGCCATTCTTATAAACAGGGAAAACCGCTTTTTAGCTTATGTCAACATAATCTCTCCATTTAAAGAATCTAAAGTACCTGTACATATTCATGATCCAGGAAGGCTCAAAGAGATATTATTTCCTGGGAATGTTCTTCTTTTAAAGAGGGCAGAAAATTCTAAAAGGAAAACCCAGTGGGATGTTGTGGCTGGTAAAGTTAACAACTCATGGGTTTTAATACATTCAGGATACCATAGAAAAATAGCAGAAGCTATATTAAGCAATCCATTGCTTTCCCCCTTTGAGGGAATTAGCAACGTAAAAGCAGAACCCAAATACAAAAGAAGCAGATTAGATTTTTTGTTAAAGAATAAGCAAAACATATGGCTGGAAGTGAAAGGTTGCACCTTGGCAATAGACAATGTAGCTTTGTTTCCTGACGCTCCTACTGCAAGGGGAAGGGTGCATTTAGAACACTTAATAGAGTTAAAACAAAATGGAGAAAGAGCAGCAGTTTTGTTTTTGGTTTTCAGAAACGATGCTAAATTCTTTTCTCCCAATTGGGAAACAGATCCTTTATTTTCCCAAAAACTCCAAGAGGCGAAAAGAGCCGGAGTTGAAATATACGCTGTTAAATTGTCTTACGATGGAGAAAACCTCTTTTTTAAAGAATATTTACCACTAAAAAATGTATAAAAAGTTAATCAAAGAATGGTTATTTTTAGCATCAATTAGTGGACTTATCGTCACCTCAATAGCAACTTTAAGGATACCAAATTACACTTTAAA
>JALVKL010000071.1 GCA_027033775.1 bacterium
GTATAGGAACAACCATGGCTCCACCACCTCTTCCAGCAAAACCCACCACCAAACCCAAAACAGATCCTGCCGTAACTCCCAAAATGATTTCTGCCTTCTTGCTTTCCACCTTCTTTTTCGGCTTGTACCCAGAGACAACAAGAACAGCAGAGGCTATAGTGAACAGGGCAAAAACAAGAATCACGTAAGCCACATTAACCTTAAAATCTAAGAAAGCTCCAATAGGTGCGAAAACCACCATGGTGAGGGCAAAAGGAAGCGCCAACCTTACCTTCACAAGTCCGCTTTTATAATAGGTATAAGCGGCAGAGCCTGAGGTAAGGATGTTAAGAAAAAGTCCTAAAGGTATGGCTTCGTGTTTGAAGTTCATGCCAAACCAGTAAAGAATGGGGATGTAGAGCTGGGAGCCTCCCATCCCCAGCATTGAAAAGACAAAGGCTATACCCAAGAATACCGCTACGATTAAAAGTATTTTGCTCATTTATCGTATCCAGAACAAGGTATGCAGACCAGCTTGCCTTCTTTAACCCTTAGAGACTTCTCAAAGGTAAGCTCACCACAAATTGCACAAGGAACAGCGGTGAAACATCCTGGCTTTTTCTCAAATTTGTACTCAAATATATCGCTTACATTAAGAAATTCCTCATAGGGCATACTAACAATTCTATCCAGCAGAGGTTTCAAGATTTCAAAGGGAATATCCTGAGGAGGAACTCCCTTTTTTCTTTGCTCAACAAAGGGAGACTGTAAAGCTTTGGCAAAAAACTCAGGTTTCAGTGACACCCTTACAGCTCTATTTGTTTTAGTGTCGATTAGAGTAAAGGCCATCTTGTCCCAATACCTCTTTTCAATGTTGGCTTTTCCATAAGTGCATCCTGTAGCAACCATTACACCATCCAAAAAACAGCTAGCTGCATGGCCTTTGCCCGTTTCTGAAATTACATAAAGCTCCTTGTCCTTTGATCTTTCCACACCCAAAATCTCCATAGCCCTTAAGCCTGCCCTCAATCCCAAAGGCATAGCAGGGCACTTATGCCCGTGAAAGGCAAATCCCAACTCTAAAAGTTTCTCGTCCAACATGGCTTACCTCCTTACCCGATTTAGTCTATAGCTTTCATCTGAAGTTATGCTCTTTAGCCTCTCTTTGTAAATTTTAGCTTCAGGAAGCTCAGAAATGGCCTTAATAGTTTGGTCAACGATCTCCTTTATTCTCGAAGGCAGATCTTTCCTAAGATAATAAATCATCCACTGCTCCTGCCTCTTTGACTCCACCAATCCAGCGTTTTTTAAATAACCCAAATGCCGTGAAGCTGTTGTCTGAGTAATGCCTAAAATACCCATAATCTCACAAACACAAAGGGAGCTTTGACTTAAAAGCCACAGTATCCAAAGTCTGGGCTCACAACCTAAGGCTTTAAATACCTTTTCTAAATTCTTCATATTTTGCATATTAGCATAACTGCATATGACATATCAAGGTTGAAATTTTAATTAAATTGCGATTATAACCTTTGTGGAGAAAAGGATGAGATATGCGGTTATTTTAAGTCTTGTTATTTTTGGCATATGCACCATCCAAGCTGAAGGAGCCAAGATAAAATTCTCCTCACAGATAAGGTTCAGATATGAATTGAGGAACAATTTTAATCAAAAGTATTACGGAGACAATCCACCTTACGGCAAAGCGCAGGATGGCTTTTTACTTGGGAGATTTCGCTTTGGCTTGGACTGGTATCCGACAAATACAATTCATTTGGCAATCTGGATGCAGGACTCCAGAG
>JALVKL010000072.1 GCA_027033775.1 bacterium
GTGAACGATCTTAGAAATGATATTAAAGGAAAACAGACAGCTGATGTGTTTGCTTTTTACGCTTTTGATACTTCTACTGAAGGTAAAAACTCTATGGAGACTGTGGCAGCTTTTGGTGGTTTTAATGATGAGGAAGGATGTGTTGATGGCTGGCCATATTCATTTCAAGGTTATCCATCTAATTCAAAGACTGTAAACTGGCCTCGGAATAGTTGTAATCCTAATGGTTCCTATAATAACTGCTGTTCTGAATGGGATTTGAACGGCGATGGTATTCCTGATAACTTCTTTTACGTTAGTAATGGTGAAGAACTTAAGGAAGCTTTAATAAAAGTTTTTGAAAAAATTCTTGCTCCAGCTTCAGGTACATCTGTAGCTTCTCTTTCTCAAAAAAATTTGAGAGGTGCTATTCTATGCCAAAGTGTTTTTTATCCATATAAAGGTTTTCCTGAGAATAGGCTATCTTGGATAGGTTATATCTATGCTTGGTGGTTTTTAAACACGAAAAATATTCGTAATATTAGGGAAGACACAAACAGGAATAAAGTTCTTGATATATTGGAAGATTATATTATAGACTGGGCTTATAACGATGGAGAGCTTGTAATTAACAAATACCGTAGTAATTTAAAGGGTGATATTTCTAGTAAAGTTGGGACTTATGACACTTTTGCTGAACTTAACCCTGTGTTTGAAGTAGGGGAGAGGTTGGCTCGTACACCTTCTGAAGAGCGAAGAATTTATACAGATGCCAATGGTTCTCTAGTTCCTTTTGATACTTCTCATCTTGATGAGTTTTCTCAATATCTTGGTAGTGAGCTTCCAGATTGTTTAGGGGGGGATAAGAAAACCCTTATTAATTATATAAGGGGAGAGGATATTCCTGGTTGTAGAGTTAGAACTATAGACAGTGCTGGGAATACATGGAAACTGGGGGATAGTACTTACTCTTCTCCTGTTATTGTGAATTATCCAGATTATAGTGTCATGTTCGTAGGGGCTAATGATGGGATGCTTCATGCTTTTAGGCTTGGATACCTAAGAAAGAAATTTGATTATTTACATCCTGTGGAATTAGATAATAGTAGCAGTGATACAGGAAAAGACTCTTTAGGAGAAGAACTCTGGGCATTCATACCAAAGAATGCTTTGCCGTATCTGAGATATCTTGCTGATAAAGATTACTGTCACATCTATTATGTTGATTTAACACCTTACGTTATAGATGTGAATATAAACGGTAAAAAGCGAAAAATACTTATAGGAGGAATGCGTTTAGGAGGAGCTACTGGATCAAGTGATCTATCTGCTATAACTCCTCCATCTGATACTTGTGATGGATTCTCTTGTGTAGGTTTGTCTTCTTACTTTGCTCTTGATGTAACGAATCCTGAGAAGCCCTCATTTATGTGGGAATTTACTTCTTCAGATCTTGGTTTCTCTTATTCGGGTCCGGGTATAGTTAAAGAAAATGGGAAGTATTATGTTATTTTTGCTTCAGGTCCTATTAACTATGATGCTACATTTTCAGGATTTTCTAACACATTAAAATTATTTGTTTTAGATCTTGTATCTGGTAATTTAGTATCCAAGATAGATACTGGTATTACAAATGCCTTCGCGGGTAGAATTTTTAAAGAGGGTGTTGATATTAACGGTGATGGGAATACTGATTATCTCTTTTTTGGTTTTTCCAAACAGGATGGTTCTACAGATAAATTTAAAGGAGGATTGTTAGTTCTTTCAAAGGAAGGAAGTTCCCCAGATCGTTTATT
>JALVKL010000073.1 GCA_027033775.1 bacterium
CCCAAATACATATTCCTGCGCAGGCTCTCCTCCTCTGGCAATCCACCAGAAGAGCGCTGTGTAGAGGACACTCAGGCGGTCTTTCAATAAGGATGTTTCATCTTTATCATCTTTAACCAGCTCATAGGTCAGGTTCCTTCTGGCTAACTCCCTGGCTATTGCTGCTATCAGCTCCCAACTTTGTTTTCCATCTAACTCAACAGCTACCTCTTCTATTATCTCATCTCTATTGTCAATATCCTCTGGCAGAAGCAGTTCAAGCAACCTATATACATCCGCCTCTTCAAATGCATCTGCTAGTTCTGTCTCACCTAACTCTCTGAAAACCTGCCCAGGATTATCATAATGGTTATTTAACATCCTGTTCATCCTTCCATTGCCTATTTCTTCAACGGTTTTATTTATCTCGAACAACACCTCCTGCGCTTCTTCTCCCCATCTCTTCCTCAACTTCTCAAGCAGATTATTTACTCGCAAGGGCTCTTTGCTTTCTGGCTCCCTCCATCCGGACATCTCTAGCATACTCTCTTCCATCATCATATAAGTATCCCTACGGGTATTCTCATTGGCCAATGCTTTTGGTATATTTACCTCTTTGCTTATATCACCTTCAGGCAATGTATTTTTATCTTTAAGGGCCAGCATCAATTCCATAAACCCTTCTATGATATCCTTCGGTTTTATATCTTCCTCCTGCACTATATAGTGCCTGTAATTAAATCTTTCCATCTCAAAGAGCGACTCTCCTCCAAAACCCCACATCACAACCGACAGGCCTTCTCTTTCAGCCGCCTCCAAAAGCTCTCTCCACCCTTGCGCATCCAAACCTGAAAAGTCTTCGCCATCGGTTAACACTATCGCTATCTTTCTCTCTGCATTGCTCTCCTTTGCCTGCTCTTTTATGGCCTTCACCGCATTGGCTATATTTGTTCCTTCTGTACCTATCCTTGATATGATGTTGCCCACCACCTGCTCAAGTCTTTCTCTGTCCATAAGTTCCTCCGTTAGAGAACCCATAGGATAAAAGTTATCTCCGAAACAGGAAAGATATAGGTTTATTTTATCATTCATCTGGTTGGCAGCAGCCATTATGCTTACTATAGCTATAAGTGCCTCCCTCAATTGATCAGCTATTTCTTGCGTAGATTCGCTTATGTCAACACTGAGGTAGACATCAACATCGCCTTCTCCAGGTTTGTAAATTTTCCTAACAAAAGCTTGTTCTAATCTGCCTTCAACCAACTTGCGAAAGGCCAATCGGTTGCCATCTTGTCCGTACTTCCATATAGGCCTTACCCCTTCACCTATTGCATTCAGAAACCGCTTTATAATTATAGGATCTACCTCGGGAATACTTATCCTTTTACCTACCAATTCTTCATCCCTAACCATCGTCTTACGAGGCGTAGTTATCAGACTATCGGGAAGACTAATTTTCTGTGGTTTTTCTCTGTCTCCAGCGTCACGCCTCCGAAGGATCCTCCTTTTGATCTTCGGATTATGTCTACCCTTTTCCCTCACTGGGATTTGGGAAATCTTGCTTCGAGAAGATCCGACTGATGTAACATACCACAAATAATATCCATCTTTTGCATACTTCCAGTGCAATTTCTCTCTGTAAATCTTACCTGCCAGTTCGTTTACTTGCTCAGCGTCTATTCCTTCTTTCTTCAATGCTTCTACAAACTCCAATGCCTTATCTTTACTCAATTCCCATGCCATAGCCATCTCTTCGCTGTTATTCACCTTCTCATA
>JALVKL010000074.1 GCA_027033775.1 bacterium
GCGCTATAGGCGGTTTATCTAGCGGATATACAGAGGTTCCCTTTGTTACCCTTGACACAGAAAATGGAAACCTTCACTGGGGTTCTTTCAAGATTGATTGGATAGATTCAGTGGTTAGTAATGGAAGTGTTTCCACTCCGGAAAGCAACATACAATTTGTTGTCCGTGGGGCCGGGGGTGCAGCGACATCCACCACAAGATTAAGGGACATAGCAAGATTCTATGATCCAGACGGCAACTTTATCCTTTCCACACCACAAAAACTCACCATCTGGAATGGTCCTAATTATTATGACATCTACCTTGATGCTGATGACACCATTGCAGAGGTGGCGGAAAAGATAAGAAACGCCATCGTCAACGGTCTTGGATTGGGAGCCACTGCCCCTGCCGATGTTATAAAACATGTTGCAGAATATATTACTGACGGTAATGTGGCTCCCACAGGAGAAGCGGCTGTTAAGGGTACAATAGTTATAAGATCCCCTATGGTAGGTACAGCTGGTGAGATAACCTTAAGCGGAGACGAAAACCTCATTAAGGCATTGAGCATTGAGGTAATACAGGAAGCTATTGATCCTCAAACTACTGTTAGAGTTTACAATGCCCATACAGGAGACTCTGTGGGAGAAGATACGATAAGTGATAACATATTAAGAGGTGTGATAAAAGGTGTTGATGTTAAGATCTCTCCTGAAGTGGGTATAAATGTATCTTGGGATTCCAACAACAAAACCTTCACATTCTCGTCTGCCAGCGCTGAAACCTACTATCTACACATAGTTGATTACTCCATAAACTTCCACATAGGACCTAACCAGAACCAGGTTATGAGCACAGTAATAGGCAGAATGGACACAGTTGCCCTTGGTGTGGATAATCTTTTGGTGGTAGATCCCAAGCATGCGGAAGAGGCTATCACCAAGGTGGATAGAGCCATCCAGCTTGTATCCTCAGAAAGAGGTAAACTCGGTGCCATCATCAACAGACTCCAGAAGACCATATCCAACCTCAATATCCAGAGAGAAAACATGATGGCTTCTGAGTCCCGTATCAGAGACCTTGACATGGCTGCTGAAACCAGCGAATTCACCAAGTATCAGATTCTTAGTCAGACTGCTATGGCAATGCTGGCTCAGGCTAATGCTATTCCTCAGCAGGTTCTTCAGCTTTTGAGGTAATATAGAGTAGGGGAGGGCACACTGCCCTCCCTTTTAAATTCAAGGAGGAATAAGCCATGATGGTGGATAAGGTTGCAAATATAAAGGGAGTGAATCCCGTTCAGGATACAGGAGCTTCTATGCCTCAGAATAAGGGAAGTAATGTTGCACCTGCAAAAACCAAGGTGGATTCCAAGCAGCTGAAAAACGCCATGGACAAGCTTAACAAAGTGCTTGAGCTTTTCAATGTTGAAAGGCGTTTTGTGATAGACGATAGAACCAAAGAAATCGTGGTGAAGATAATAGATAAAAGCTCAGGAGAGGTTATTTTACAGATACCTCCTGAAGAGGCTTTGGAAAGATACTACAGGATGGAGCAGTTTATAGGTTTGATATTTAATGAGAAGGCTTGACTGGGATCTCTTTATTGAGAACTTCCTTTGCCCAGTCGAGCCTTTCTCTACACATCTCAATAAGTTTTATCATTACTTTAAACCATTCTTCGTGTTTTGCCACAAACTCAACCCTGGCAAAGTTCATATTTACGTATTTATCAAGTATAGCGGCAAATTCCACTTCCGATTTTAT
>JALVKL010000075.1 GCA_027033775.1 bacterium
TTGTCAAACTCCCTTATCCCCTTTATTATGGCAGCAGCTGTTCTTGATATTCCCCAAACATCCATCACAAGAACAACAGGAACTTTCAAAATCTTGGCAATCTGAGCAGTGGAAGCAAGCTCTCCAGAAGAAAGACCGTCATATATCCCCCCAACCCCTTCTATAACAGCAATGTCTGCTCCTTCTATTCCTCTATAAAAGTTGTCTTTCACTCCATCTTCTCCCATCATCCACACATCAAGGCTTCTACAGGGTCTTTCCGCTAAAAAAGAAAGATGGGCAGGGTCTATATAATCGGGTCCTACTTTAAAGGGCTGAACCTTGTAACCCATGGCTTTCAAAGCATAAATTACAGCAGAGGAGATGGTGGTTTTTCCCGATCCACTGGATACTCCTGCTACGATAAAAGCCTTAGTTGCTGGCACGCAAAAACTCCTTAATAGAAACAGAAGAATAGAAGGATAAAAATTTATCTATAAAATCTGAAGTGCTGTTAGAAAAACACAAATCAAATATCTGTCTCACCTCAACTTTGGATAAATCCCTCTTTAAGAGATATCCTTCGTCTGAAGAAGCCACAAGATCACAATCAACAAGAAGATTTAATACACTTGACAGTTTATCTGGATGAATATTTGTTCTTTTTACAAGCTCACTAAATGTCAACACCTTTCCCTCCTCAAAGGCTATATCTAGTAATTTAAGAACCTTAAAGAGATTCCAAAAATTACAAACGCCATAAGAATCGTTATATACCTCACATCCAAACTGCTTAATATAGGCAATAATAGAGCCTATAAGGGCTATTACCCAAGAAAAATACACCCACACCATAAACATAGGAAGAATAAAAAGAGAACCGTATATATTCTTCATAGCTCTAAAGGACAAAGCGTAAGTTACATAAACATCAAAAAAATGCTTTAACAAAATCCACAATACCGATGAGATGAAAGCTCCCAAAACCGCTGCTTTAATCTCCACTTTACAGTTCGGGATTATAAAATTGAATATAAAAAAACCCAAAAACACTAATGCTAAAGAGAGCAAAAGCCCACCAACAAACTGAAATTTAACAAAGACATAAGAGTAATAAACAGCGAGTCCCAAGAGTAAAGGTATCCAAAATACAAAATTGGTGAACACAAAAAGCTTATTTAAAAAACTTCTTCCCCTTCTAACCCTCCAAATTTTGTTCATGGTACTCTCCGCCGACTCAAATAAAACCAAAGCTAAAGATATCAAAATAATAAACCCTGTAATACCCAAAGCCTTTGCCTTTGCAGAAAACTCCTTAAGATAAAGCATTATTACCTGAGCAGACTCAGGAAGAAAAAACTTATCCAGATAAGCTAATAATTTTTGATCAAACTCAGCCTTAGTTATAAAAGCACCAAAGATAGAGATTAAAACAGCAAATAGAGGAACAAAAGACAAAAGGGTAACATATGTTAAAGCAGAAGCCTCAACAAGTATTCTGTCTCCCACAAATTTGAGCTTAAACGCATTAACCCAAGAAAAAATTTTCGCCTTTACATTTTCCATAGCTTTGTTTATTAACAGCAAAGACCCTTTCCATCAACTTCAAAGGGGCTGAACAGATGGACAACCTAAAAGCAAGATTGATAGAGCTTCTATCCAAAAAATCATTTATCTACTCAGAAACTCCCATATTTAAGCTATCTTCAGGAAAACTCAGCAACTACTATATCAACTGCAAACCAGTAACCATGAGCCCGGAAGG
>JALVKL010000076.1 GCA_027033775.1 bacterium
AACCACAAGATCCGGCTGTCTTTTCTTCAATACACCTGCTATTCTTCTAAGCCTGGAAAAGGTTACCAACCTTAAAAAGCTCCTTTACCTTTCTTACTATCCAGAATGAGCCTGTAAAAACAAATAAGGCACACCTTTTTTCCACAAGGGAGAAAGCCTCTTCTAAATCTATCCAGCTTACATCCTTCACCATTTCAGGAGTAATTCCCCTTTCCGTATCCTGAGGAATCAAATAAACATGACCATAGAGCTTAGCTATTTTCAGCATATCTTCATAATTTTTGTCCCTTAAAGGAGAAAGAAAAATAATCAGATCTTTTTCCCACCTGCTCAAATCCTTTAATAAACCCAATAAAGCAGATGGATTGTGAGCAACGTCCAGTACAATCTTTTTGCCTTTGTAATTTAAAAGCTCACACCTTCCCTCCAATTTGTCCTTTAAAGAAGCCCTCAATCTATCTTCATCAAGTTTTATAAGTAAATGAGAAGACATAATTGAAAGGGAAATATTATGGATAAGGAATGTAAAACCGAAAGGAACTTCCAAAGCTCTTATCAGCCTTCCACTGCCAAACCAGTCAAATACAGCCTTTTCCAAGCTACTAAATTGAATTTCATAGGAGAAGTCTTCACCCATCCAATAGGCTGAAGAACTTGTCTTTATCAGCGTATCTTCTATAACAGACCTTGCCTCACAGGGAATATTTCCTATAACGACTTTGGAATTATTTTTTATTATCCCTGCCTTCTCTTTAGCTATAATTCTTATATTATCTCCCAAAATATCAGTATGATCATAAGATATGGAGGTTATAACCGATAAATCGGCGTTAATTATATTGGTGGCATCAAGCCTTCCACCCAAACCCACTTCGCAAATAAAAAACTCAATATCTTTTTTCTTAAAAATGAGCCAAAAACAAGCCAAAAAGAAGCGCTCAAATGGAGTGAGATTCCATCCCTTTTTATCAGATAAAGAACCTATCCACTCAAAAGTATCCTTCAATAGATTTATATCCACAGGAAAACCATCAATTATAAGCCTTTCGTTAACATTAATCAGATGAGGGGAAGTAAACAGAGCCACCTTATAGCCGTGATGTTTTAATATATTGTTTATATAAAAGGCGGTGGTACCTTTACCATTGGTTCCAGCTATAAGAACGGTCTTAAAATGAGGCTGATTCAACTTGAGATAGTCAACCGCTAACGAAACCCTCTTCAAACCAAGTTTTATGTCTTTGTCTATAGCCTTGAACATCTGTCAATGTTGCAAATAAGCGATTTATGATGTTAATAGTATATGAAAATTGAAGGGGAGGGAACACATTATGCAGAAAGTAAGTGTCCGAAAGGATGAAGTTTTAGAATATCATATGAGGGAAAGGCCTGGGAAACTGGAAATTATAGTGAGTAAGCCCTGTGTAACCCAGAGAGATTTAGCTATAGCTTATACACCTGGTGTGGCATGGCCCTGTTTAGAAATAAAAGAGGATCCAGATAAAGCTTATCTTTACACAATAAAGGGGAACTTCGTTGCTGTGATAAGCAACGGAACAGCTGTTCTTGGACTGGGCAATATTGGCGCTTTAGCAGGAAAGCCTGTAATGGAAGGAAAGTGTGTGCTTTTTAAGAAATTTGCCGATATTGACGCCATAGATATAGAAGTGAATACCCAAGATCCTGATGAGTTTATAACTGTGGTCAAAAACTTAGAGCCCACATTCGGTGGAATAAATTTAGAGGATATAAAAGCTCCTGAGTGCTTCTATATAGAAGAAAAATTGAGAGAGATTATGAACATTCCTGTATTTCATGATGATCAGCATGGAACAGCTATAATAACTGCAGCTGCCCTTATGAACGCACTGGAGTTAGCAGGCAAAAAGCCAGAAGAGGTAAAGGTGGTGATAAATGGAGCAGGAGCCTCAGGAATAGCCTGTGCCAAGATGTTTTTGTTAATTGGAGTAAAAAAAGAGAATATCATTATGTGTGACAGCAAAGGAGTTATATACAAAGGAAGAACTGTTGGAATGAATCCCTATAAAGAGCAGTTTGCCACAGATCTTCCTGTAAGAACCTTAGACGAAGCTGTGGAAGGAGCGGATGTTCTCTTAGGACTTTCTGTAAAAGGAGCTTTTACCCAGGAGATGATTAAAAAGATGGCAGAAAACCCCATAATATTCGCCTGCGCCAATCCCGATCCTGAAATAACCCCAGAGGAAGTGTATGAAGTGAGAGATGATGCCATAATGGCTACAGGAAGGTCAGATTATCCCAATCAGGTGAACAATCTATTAGGATTTCCCCATATATTTAGAGGAGCCCTTGATGTAAGGGCTACTACTATAAACGATGAGATGAAGCTTGCAGCTGCCAAGGCTTTGGCAGCGTTGGCAAAAGAAGAGGTTCCAGAATCTGTTTTAAGGGCTTACGATTTGGAACAGCTTGAGTTTGGCAGAGATTATATCATACCTAAACCTGTAGATCCCAGGGTTCCTCTCTGGGTAGCCCCTGCAGTAGCAAAAGCAGCTATGGAAAGTGGAGTAGCCAGAGTTCCCATAGAAGATTTTGAGGAATACAAGGTACAGCTTGAGAAACGCCTTAAAGGCAAAGCTGGTGAGGTTATGAGAAGAATTATGAACAGGGCAAAGAAAGCTCCTAAGAGAATTGTTTTCTGTGAAGGAGCAGATAAAGAGATACTTCGTGCTTGTCAAATAGTAAAAGATGAAGGCTTTGGAAAGATCATCTTAATAGGAAATCCAGAGCTAATTATGGAAAGAATGAAGGAGGTAGGACTTGATTTGAGCAATGATATTACTATAGTGGATCCCCTCAAAATGGATCCTCAAAAGAAGGAAGAGTATGCTAGAACCCTTTATGAATTGAGAAACAGAAAGGGAGTAACCTATGCAGAAGCTATGAGACTGGTGGAACACGACCCAGAAACCTTAGCAGCGCTTATGCTGTATAAGGGAGATGCTGATGTGCTTATTACAGGACAAAACAGGCACTATTCCGATGCCCTTGCCCCCATTTTAAGAATAATAAAACCTATTGAAGGTATAAGGGTTGTATCAGGAGTTTATATGGTTATTGTGAGAGACAAAGTCTACTTCTTCGCCGATACCACAGTGAACATCAATCCAACCGCAGAAGATTTGGCAGAGATAGCCATTTGTACAGCAGACACAGCAAGAAAATTCGGAGTAGAACCAAGGGTGGCTATGCTCTCCTTCTCCAACTTTGGAAGTGTTAATCACCCGGAAGCTAAAAAGGTTGCTGAAGCTGTAAAAATAGTCCATGAAAGAAGACCAGATATAACAATAGATGGAGAAATGCAGGCTGACACAGCTTTAGATCCAGATATACTTCTTAAAACATACGAATTTGCCATACTCAAGGATCAAGCCAATGTATTGATATTCCCCGATCTTAATGCAGGAAATATATCATATAAAATCTGCTCCAAACTGGGATGCGCCATTGTGGTAGGACCAATACTACAGGGACTCTCTAAATCTGTCCACGTTCTCCAGAGAGGAGCGACTTCGTCAGAAATCGCCAATCTCGCTGCAATAGGTGTAGTTGAAGCTCAGGATATAGAAAAGAAAAGGCTTGACTTAACCCAAGGCATTTAATATCAATAAAATAAAGAATCCGCTTGGATCCCCTTAAAGGGGACCGAGACGGGAGGGATGAATGAAACTAGCGGTTCTCCGATTTAAATCGGAGAACCGTTTTTTATTTTGGGAGGTGGTTAAGTGGATAAAATCACCGTAATAACACTTTCTGAAAAGAAAAAGAAAAAAGAACCCATTGTTATGATAACCGCCTACGACTACCCCTCTGCTCAGATGGTTGATGAAGCGGGGGTGGACATAATCCTTGTAGGTGATTCATTGGGTATGGTTGTTCTTGGATACGAAAATACGCTTCCAGTAACCATGGAGGATATGTTAAGGCACACTGCCGCTGTGGCCAGAGGTGCCAAAAGGGCTATGGTGGTTGCGGATATGCCTTTTATGAGCTACCAGTTATCTCCAGAACAGGCTTTGGAAAATGCTGGCCGTTTCATAAAAGAGGCCAAAGCACATGCTGTTAAACTTGAAGGTGGAGAAGAGGTCATAGAAGCTATAAATAAGATAACCTCTGCTGGTATTCCTGTTATGGGGCATATTGGTTTAACCCCTCAATCCATACACAGAATAGGAGGGTACAGAGTTCAAGGAAGAGAAGAAGAACAGGCATTAAAATTGGCAAAAGACGCTAAGCTTTTAGAAGAGGCTGGATGCTTTTCCATTGTTCTTGAGGCGGTTCCCGTAGATCTTGCAAAGAAAATCACAGAAAGCCTAAATATCCCCACTATAGGCATAGGAGCAGGACCGTTCTGTGATGGGCAGGTTCTGGTGTATCACGATATTCTGGGAATTTATCAGGAGTTTAAGCCAAAGTTTGTCAAAAGATATGCAAATCTAAGAAAAGAGATAATAGATGCTGTCTCCAATTATGTGAAGGAAGTGAAAGATGGAAAGTTTCCAGACGAAGAGCACTCATATAGATAGAGGTGGAGGCTCTTTATGATTTTGGTGGAAAATATAAACCACATGAAAGCCCTTTCTGAAAAGTGGAAACAGGAGGGAAAAAGTATTGGATTTGTTCCCACCATGGGCTACTTGCACCAAGGGCATTTATCTTTGGTTAAGCAAGCAAGAAAAGAGAACGACATTGTAGTGGTCAGTATATTTGTTAATCCCACCCAATTTGGTCCAGGGGAAGATTTTGAAAGATATCCAAGAGATTTAGATAGAGACCTTTCACTGCTTGAACCTTTAAAGGTTGATGCGGTTTTCCATCCTTCAGCGGAAGAGATGTATCCGGAAGGATACAAAACCTTTGTAGAGGTAGTAGATATAACAGAAAGACTATGCGGAGCATCCCGGCCAGGACACTTCAAAGGGGTGACCACTGTATGTTGCAAACTCTTTAACATAGTCAAACCAACAAGAGCCTATTTTGGAAAAAAGGATTTTCAACAGCTTGTGGTGATTAAGAATATGGTAAAAGATCTAAACATGGATCTTGAAATAATACCAATGCCCATAGTTAGAGAGCCAGATGGCCTGGCTATGAGTTCAAGAAATACCTATCTCTCAAAGGAAGAAAGGAAGGCAGCCCTTTGCCTTTACAAATCCTTAAAAAAGGCTGTTGAGCTCTTTCAGTCAGGAGAAAGGGATGCTGAAAAGATAAAGCAAGAAATAACAAAAATAATCCAATCGGAGCCTTTAGCAAATATTGATTATGTTGAAATTGTGGATCCAGAAAATTTCTTGCCAGTTGAAAGGGTGGAGGAAGGAACCCTTGTAGCTCTTGCGGTAA
>JALVKL010000077.1 GCA_027033775.1 bacterium
AACCCGAAAGATCAAAAAAGGCCCGAGATTCCTTTATGTCCCTGAGTTCGATCCCGTCTCCGTCAAGATCGATCACCAGGGGATCTATCCTCCGCGTCCCCTCCCTCACATTCCCCCGCACCTTCTCGGCATACGAGGAATTAACATTCTTTCTAAATATTTCATCCCATAGATCAAGTAATCCTCCATTCTCCGACCACTCCCATAACTTGTCGTATATGTTATTATTAGCCCAATTAGAAGCTATTATTCCCGCAGCTATCGCTAATACTCCTATTCCAAGAGAAAACGGAAAAGAAATAGTGACACCAGCTGCAGCAGCCAAACCACTAGCAAGCCAACTTATGCCTTCAGCAGTTAAAATACCAACTGCTGTAGCCCCAGTGCTACTAACAATCGCCCGCTCTAAACTCTCTTTATTATAATACACATCTGATACTATTCCTGCTCCTACCGACAACGGAATACATACAGCTTGATTAGCATATCGAACAACAAGTATATCACTTTCCGAGAATCCTCCACTTTTTGCAACCTCTTCTATTATAGTCCCCATAATATCCCTGGTGACAGAAAGATAGTCAGGCGGATTTGGTATCATAGAAGTCTTCATTGGCTGGACTTCTTTTATATTTCCTTGTTTATCCGCTTTTGCTTTATACAGCATGACTTTGTTTTCTATCATACGTTATACCTCTTTTATAGAGATGTAAGCAGAAAAAAGTGTTATAAATCTTTCTTTCTCTTCTTTTGTAAAAAATGTTAATATGTGTTTTTTCCGAAAATCCTTTACAGATTTTGCGAGAAATCCTTTTGTTCTTATCTCTCCCAAATAATTTATTCTACATATTATTTCCTTATCTTTTAAGGTTGACATCACAATTGACAATGTTATCACCACTATTACCTTAACTATTGAATAAACCAAAAGAAATACTAACCCAAAAGGCAATGTAACTATAATAAAAACTGGATATAATGTCGGAGATGATATTCTCGAAACTTTCATATAATGTTCAATGGCATTTTCGAGATCTGTAAAAATAAAGCGTGGAGTCAAAAGAGAGATTAAATTATCAAAGAATTCTATATACACAATTTCATCTTTTTCACTATTATTGATGTTAACAAACAATTTATTACCTGAAACATAAACCATTCTTTTTATAGGATTACAAAATTTTCGAACCATAATTTTATAGATTGTAGAACAAATAAAAAATATAAAACCAAATGAAATTACTACAATCCCTACCCTCCAATACCAATTATAGGGGTCATACCAACAATACTTAAAATAGATAACTAACACGAACATTAGTAATATTAGTACATTTTCAACAATACATGAATTATAATCTTCTACATATAACTCTTTTTTTAACATAAGCAAATCTTTCTCATTCCCTGCTCTATCTTCTCCCTATAATTCAAATAAGCCAGAAATATATCCATAGCCGCAAACTTTCCCGTCACTAAATTACTCGTAGCCCTGCTGTCTATTATTCCCTTCGCCTCCCCTAAAAGACTCTTCAAACACTCACTAACCGTAGAGCTAAGAAACGTATTCATAACATCCGGTACATCCATAGGCTTGGGAGTAAATCCACTACCACCTTGATTGTTACGCTTACCATTCTTATCATTTGCGAGGGCCATTATGTCCTCCCTTTATCATAAATTTTCTGTTCCAAAAATCTGTAAATGGCCTGTATAAAAAGTAATTGAT
>JALVKL010000078.1 GCA_027033775.1 bacterium
AACTTCTTTTAATAGACGAAGATACAACAGCTACCAATTTTCTTATAAGAGATGCCAGGATTCAAAGATTGATATCCAAAGATTTTGAGCCTATAACACCATTTATAGACAGGGTTAGAGAGCTTTATTCTGTGTTGGATGTTTCTACTGTTATGGTTATAGGCGGATCTGGAGATTATTTGGATGTTGCCGATACTGTTATTGCTCTGAAGGAATACAGGGCTGAGGATGTGACAAAATTAGCAAAAGCCATTGCTTCTGAGCTTCCTACACAGAGGTTGAAGGAGACTCCCTTTATGTTAAAAGATATTAAAAAGAGGGTAATATTGCCTGAGAGCTTTGAGATGAGAAAAAAACAGAAGGTAAAGAGTAAAGGTATTAGAGAGATTATTTTCGGAGACGAGGTTATAGATGTCTCTTTTGTAGAACAGCTTGTTGATGATTCTCAATGCAGAATGATAGCTGAGATCTTAAAATTCTTGAAAAAACAGAAAAGAAAAATTCCCATGTTTGATATTTTAAAGGAATTAGAGGAGAAGGTTATAAAGGAAGGCTTTGATTCCATAAGTGGAAGCTTTTCTTTTGGTGTTGCCTGGGTTAGAAGATTTGAGATGGCATCTGCTCTTAACAGAATGAGAAGTTTAAAAGTTGAAAGGCTCTCGGAGGTTTAGCGTGAACCTGACCTCTTTTATAGTCATGGATATACTTGAAAAGGCAAAAGATATGCAAAGACAGGGAGAAGATGTAATTCATTTAGAGGTAGGAGAGCCAGACTTCCCGGTGCCAGAAAAAGTGGCTGAAGCGGCTAAAAGGAGTATAGAAGAAGGATTCAATAAGTATTCTCAAAGTATGGGAATACCCGAATTAAGGGAAGCAATTTCTGAATACTACCTTAAAGCGTACGGCGTTCATGTTGAGCCTGAGAGGATATTTGTAACCCCTGGCAGTTCCCCTGCCCTCTTGTCAGCGATCAGAATCCTTGCTGATGATAGGGGAGAAAGAATAGCTTTTACTGATCCCGGGTATCCCTGTTATAAGAATATGGTGAGATTTCTTGGTCTCAAGGAGTGTCCTATTAAGGTGTTTGAACATAATGGTTTTAAGCCTGACTTTGAAGAAATAAAGGATATTGATGTGTTGATTATAAATTCTCCTTCAAATCCTACAGGCAGTGTGTTTTCTGCTGATGAGTTGGAAACACTCGCATTCATGGCACAAAAGAAGGAGTTCTCTATAATCTCCGATGAGATATACCACGGCATAAACTACGGGAAAGACAGAATCCATTCCATATTGGAATTTACCAGCGAAGCCATAGTAATAAACGGGTTTTCAAAATTTTTTGCAGCTACAGGATGGCGTCTTGGCTGGATTATAGTGCCTAAGGATAAAATTAGAATTATGCAGTGTATAGCTCAGAACCTATTCATATGTGCCCCTACTCCTTTACAAAAGGCAGCCCTTACCTTCTTTCATCATGATGTCGTAAGGGTGTGCAGAGGATACGTTAAAGAATACAGGAAGAGGAGAGATTTTTTGATTCCTGCTTTAAAGGAATTGGAATTTGGCATAAATTATGAGCCTGAAGGAGCATTTTACATATTTGCTGATATTTCGTCTTTTTGTGAAGATGGTTATGACTTCTCTTTAAGAGCGCTTTCTGAAGCAAAGGTTGCCATTACCCCGGGAGTGGATTTTGGGAAAAACAGAACCAAACAGTATGTAAGA
>JALVKL010000079.1 GCA_027033775.1 bacterium
TAATTTTACACTATCAGCCGAAGATGGATGTAAAAGCTAAGAAGGTTGTATCTGCAGAAGCTTTGGTCAGGAAAATTAGGGATGGAAAGCTCATCTTCCCTGGTGAATTCATACCTCAAGCAGAAAGGGACGGTAGTATAATGGATATAGAAAATCAGGTGTTTAAGAGGGTGAGACAGGATGCCATGTATATATTTACCAAAGTTCAGGAACCGATAGAGATTTCATTTAATGTTTCTGCTGCACACTTTGAGGCTTCGGATTTTGTGTCAAAAATGGATGAGATTATAAATTTATCCAAAGGATTTCCCATATCTTTTGAGATAGAGATAACAGAAACTGCTTTAATAAGGGATGTTCCTTCTGCTTTATCTAAGATGAAGGAGCTTAAGGAGAAGGGATTTAAATTTTCCCTTGATGATTTTGGTAAAGGTTATGCTTCTCTCACCTATTTAGACATATTTCCCATAGATACCATAAAAATTGATAAGCATTTCATAGATAAGATGCTTGAGAACAGAAAGACAAGGGCAATTGTGGCCGGGATAATATATATTGCCGATAAATTGGGAATAAAAAGTACAGCGGAAGGGGTTGAAGCTTTTGAACAGGTTGAGGTGTTGCACAAAATGGGGTGTTCAATTATACAAGGCTTTTACTACTCTAAGCCTTTATTCATAGATGATTTTATTGAGTTTGTTATGGCAGTTAACAAACCAGAAAAGGATAAAGAGCTGAGTTTCATAGTGTGGGATGAAGCCAAGTATTCCGTTGGCAGTTATGCTATAGACACACAGCATATGATCTTTGTTAACCTGCTAAATAGATTTTACAGACTTTTAAAAACAGAGAGAGTATTTTCTATAGATGAGTTTGAATCCCTTAGAAGGCTTACATATGAACATTTGGTGTATCATACTAAGGTTGAGGAAAACATTATGAGGAGGTCTGAATATCCTGATATTGAAGATCATCTTACTCATCATTACAGGGTTATTAATGCATTAGAAAATCTGAAAATAACTCACGGATATTCTGGGAAAGAATTGTTGCTAAATTTGACCAATGTGATTAAAAACTGGTTTATGATACATGAGAGAAAGCATGATATAAAGTTGATGGAATATATAAAGACCAAGACAGGAAAGATTCTAAATAATTTAAATTCCAATCAATGTATAAGTTAAGGCCCCTCGATATTATTCCTTCCAATGTGGATGGCAGAAATGTTCTTATAGTAAGAGATCCTGTAGGTTATATAGAGGACACTATTGTTCTTCCTGGTGAATTTGCTGAGATAATTCCTTTTCTTGATGGGCGTCATGATATCAGGGATATACAGCTTGCCTTAACAAGGTTAAAGGGAAGGATTGTTTTTAGCAGTGAAATAGAAAAAGTGCTCTCTTTACTGGACGAACATCTTCTCCTTGAATCACCCAGATTTGAGCGTGTTAAATCCCGTATAGAAGAGGAATTCAGGGCGCAAGAGTTAAGAAAACCTGTTTACGCAGGGGAATTTTATCCCAGCAGCAAAGCTTTACTAAAGGAGTGGTTGGAGAATCTGTTTTCTGGTAAAGAATCACAGGGAGATTTTAGGGGTATAATTGTTCCTCATCTTGATATCAGGAATTGTGTTCATGCTTATGTTAAAGCTTACACCAGTTTTTCTCCAAAAAGTAAAAGCAGAATAATTGTGCTTGGCACTGGTCA
>JALVKL010000080.1 GCA_027033775.1 bacterium
TTTGAGGGTGCCCTAAAAATACGTTAGTTTTTTTAAGAGCAATTATTTCAGGATGGAATTTTATATGGTTATCAGCAGATACATGTTGTGAAGCACAAATACCACCAGCCCCCTTTCTGTGCTATCTCTTCCTTCCTCACCCTGAAGTGAGAACCCACAGCCTGCTTCAAATTACTAAACAGACTTTCTATCAAATATCTGTTTACACCTATTTCCTCCCACAGCTTTGCAGACTCCTTACGCAATGGATGCCTGACGCCTTTCCTTAAGGTCTCTTTTACCTTTATGGCTGGTCTTATTCCTAAACCTATAAGCTGTTTCATAACCTCAATGCTATCATAGCAGATGAAAGTTTCAGAGTAAACTTTTGGACGACCTCTAAGATTTTGAGGCTTTTCTTTTATGATGGTTTTGGTTATAGTGTAAATGGTTTTTCAGGTTTAGTTTGCTTTTCCTCATGTCAGGGGAGCTTAACTATGGCTCCCTGACGTCAACCCCCATATTCTTAGAACACCCTCAGTGTTGGATTTGTGAGGAGTTTTGGATGATTTGAAATTGGGAGAATCGCTTCAACAGCTGTGTTGCTAAATTTTGCTGTGGGAATAATATTTATTTTTGGTAAATCCAATAGGGAGGTAGGAAAAATGCGGATAGCTCAGGTAGCGCCACTTTTTGAGAGTGTGCCTCCCAAATTGTATGGTGGAACAGAAAGGGTTGTTCACTATATAACCGAAGAGCTCGTTAAGAGGGGCTACGATGTCACTCTTTATGCTTCTGGAGACTCTGAAAGCTCCGCTAAGCTGGTATCCATAGTGCCTAAGGCTTTAAGGCTTGCAGGTGTTAAATATCCTGAACCCTATATTATCCTACAATTAAGCAAAATACTTGAAGATGCGGATAAGTTCGACATTATTCATTCTCATATAGATTTTTATGGATTTCCCATTGAAAGAATTACTGGAGTTCCCACTGTACACACCATGCATGGAAGGCTGGATTTGGAGTTTTACCCTCATCTCATTGAGGAGTTCCCAGAGTTAAAGTTGGTTTCCATAAGCAACAGCCAAAGAAAACCATTACCTAATGCGAATTTTGTAGCCACCGTTTATCATGGTCTTCCCAAGGATCTCTACACTTACAGTTCTGATCCAGAAGATTATCTCTTGTTTTTGGGCAGAATCTCCCCTGAGAAGAGGCCAGATCTTGCAATAAAGGTGGCTGTAAAGGCGGGTATAAAATTGATAATAGCTGCAAAGATAGACAGGGCAGACAGGGAGTATTATGAAAGCTGTGTCAAAGACCTTATGAAACATCCACTGGTGGAATACATAGGAGAGGTTAACGATAAGGAAAAGAATCACCTTATAGGGAAAGCTTTGGCTCTTATAATGCCTATAGACTGGCCAGAACCCTTCGGTTTAACAGCCATAGAGGCTCTTGCCTGTGGTACTCCTGTAATTGCAAGGCCTTGTGGTGCTCTTCCTGAGATTGTAATTGACGGTAAGGTGGGCTATTTGAGGTGGGATCTTGATGGCTTAGTGGAAGCAGTGAAAGAGGTTCATAGAATTGACAGATACCAGTGCAGAAAGCATTTTGAAGCGCATTTCACCGTTGAAAGAATGGTGGATGATTACGAAAAAGTTTATAAATCCATTGTTAAAGAAAAGAAGGCAATTTGCATTGCTGCTTGATTAAAAA
>JALVKL010000081.1 GCA_027033775.1 bacterium
AAGAATTTGCGACTATGCCCCACATCGCCATGAAAGTCATGGAGATGGCAGAAGATCCCGATGTTTCTGCTGGCGATTTGGAGAAAGTTATCGCGTATGATCAAGTCTTGACTGCCGAAATTCTGAAATTGGCCAATTCTCCTTTATATTCTCCAAGGCAGCCTATAGTGTCTCTGAAGCATGCAATAAGCTATTTGGGAATGGCTATAATTAGGAGCCTCACTATAATGATAGCCATTAGGAGTCTTTATACAACGAGCAAGGATAAAAGCCATCTATGGAGTGATTTGTGGAAGCACTCAGCTGCATCTGCTGTGGTAGGCAGATCCATAGCCATGTCTTTGAAGAAAAAGATATTAAATGCTGAGGATATGTTTATTTTGGGGCTTTTGCATGATTTCGGGAAGGTTGTGCTTTTGAGATTTTATCCTAAAGAGTATGAAATGCTTGTTGAAAAGCTTATAGAAGAAGGAAGGAGCTATTATGAAGTGGAAAAAGATCTTTTAGGTGTAACACATCCTGAAGTTGGTGCAATGGTGTTGGGTTTGTGGGGTCTGCCTATAGAAATAGTCAATGCTGTGGGAAAGCATCATGAAAAACCGGAGGATCCTTCAATAGCTTGTATCTGCCTTTCCAATATTTTTTGTGCCACTTGGGGATATAGCGTAGTGGATCCTTTAGCGGAGTTGGATAACTTTGCCGATGCTTTGAGGGTGCTTGAACTTGATGAAGATAGATGGAAGGAGATGAACAAGGAGATTCAAGAAAAACTAAAAGAATGTGACATATTTATAGGGGTTTAGTAAATGGATATTGCAACTTTAGTGGGGATTGTTGCCTGTTTTGGTCTCATGTTTACTGCCATTTTGATGGGTGGATCCATTAATGCCTTTATAGATGTTCCCTCCATGATGATAACCATTGGTGGAACTTTAGGGGCTACATTTACAAGTTATCCTTTAAAGGATGTGCTTGGAGTCATCAATGTTGTTAAGAACACATTTCTTTTCAAACCTCAGGATCCAGTAGCAATAATTCAACAGCTGGTTCAGTTTGCTCAAATAGCTAGAAAAGAGGGCATTTTAGCCTTGGAGAATGAAATAGAAAAAATAGCAGATCCATTTTTTAGGAAGGCTATACAGCTGGCTGTGGATGGAACTGAGCCTGAGGTTATGAGGGATATTCTAGAGACAGAGATAGCCTTTGTGGAAGAAAGACACAAAAATGGAGCTGCTATGATGGAATTTATGGCAACCCTTGCCCCTGCCTTTGGTATGATAGGAACCCTTATTGGACTTATACAGATGCTGAGAACCATGAATGACCCCAGCACTATAGGTCCTGCTATGGCTGTCGCTCTTATTACAACCTTTTATGGTGCTGTAATGGCCAATGTGCTTTTTACCCCTTTTGCAAATAAATTGAAGGTAAGGTCTTCAGAGGAGATATTGGTTAAGGATATTATACTTGCCGGTATACTTTCCATTCAGGCTGGCGATAATCCCAGAATTTTGGAGCAAAAGTTGCACGCTTATATTCCTCCTAAACTGAGAAAGAGTATGTTTGAATAAGGAGATACTGTGGCTAAAAAGAGAAAAGGGGAAGAGGGCGGAGGCGGTTGTCCTCCGTGGATGACCACTTTTTCTGACCTTATGAGTCTTCTTTTGACCTTTTTTGTTCTTCTATTATCTATGGCCTCTTTAGATCAAAAAAAGATTAAAGAGGCCTTAGGTTCTTTAAAGGGCGCCCTGGGCGTTCTTGAAGGAGGTTTTAAAACCGAAGTTAGTAAAGAGCTTATTTTACCTTCTGTTGGTTTGGTGCCACCCAAAAAGCTTGTTCTTAATAAATTGAGAAAGATGCTTTCTAAATACATAAAGCCTGGTAAAGGGAAAGCCTTTAGAAGCAAAGAGGGTTATCTTAAAACCGAGGAGCTGGAAAAGGGACCTGTAGAATTAAGGGAAACAAAGGAAGGTATTGTAGTCTCTATAGTGGGTGGTATTTTATTTGATCCTGGGAGTGATGTATTAAAGCCGGAAGGAGCAAAGATATTGGACAAAATAATTGAGTTGGTTAAAAATTTGAATTATCCTATCCGCATAGAGGGACATACCGATGATACACCGGTTGTGGGGGGGAAATTTAAATCCAATTGGGAGCTTTCTGTGGCAAGGGCTGTAAGTGTTTTAAAATATTTTATATCAAAGGGTATACCCCCAAAAAGACTTTCGGTGGCTGGATACGGTCCTTACAAACCTTTGTATCCTAATGATTCTCCAGAACATAGAGCCAGGAACCGTAGAGTAGATATAGTTATTCTTGTTAAAGGAAAGGGTATAGAGGGTAAGATGGGACCAGAAGTAGAAGTGGAATAGGGAGGTAAGTTATGGGTGATGAAGAGAGGGTAGAAGAGGTAAAGAAAAAGGGAAAAGGCAAGTTGATATTGATTGTCTTACTTATCATAATTCTTCTTGCTGCTGGTGGGGGAGCGGCTTATTTCTTCTTCTTTAAAAAGAAAAAGAAACCGCCTGCACCTTCTGCAACTGCCACTTCTCCAGCGGCTCCTGTTTCTACAACTGGTTCTCCAGCAGCACCCCAGTTCTTCTATAAACTCGATACTTTTATCGTAAATTTGGCGGATGAAGGTGGAACAAGATATCTTAAGGTCGATATGACCTTAGCTTTAAGCAACAAACAGGTTGAGAAGGAGATAGATAAAAAGCTTCCTGTAATAAGAGATGCTATAATTACTGTAATATCAAACAAATATTATCAAGATATAGCCACCCCTGCAGGTAAATTGGCTCTGAAGAGGGAAATAATGGCAAGAATCAATATGCTTCTTAATACCGGTAAGGTTACGGATATTTATTTTACAGATTTTGTGGTGCAATAATGGAGCAAAAAGAGAGAAAATTAGAGTTAGAAGCATTAAAGGAAGAAGAGGGGAAGGAAAAAAAGAAATTGCCCATAGAGTTTCTATCTGATGTGGAGCTGGAATTTGAAGTGATTTTGGGCAAGGCAAAGTGTACCATAAGGGATCTTTTATCCCTTTCCACAGGATCTATAGTGGAACTTGATAGATCCACAGGGGAAGCCTTAGATCTTCTTATGAATGGGGAGCTCTTTGCGAAATGTGAGGTCCTTGTTATGGACGAAAAATTTGGAGTTAGGATTACCGAGATTATAGACCCAGAGGATAAATGATATTTTTGTCCGATATTGTGTATGCTGCTGATAAAGCTGTTAAAAGACCTGGTGCTCCTCACATAGAACTTCCATCCATATGGGGTTACACATTCAAAATAATTCTTTCTCTGTTGGTGGTTTTAGGTGTAATCTTGCTGTTCTTTTACATTCTCAAGAAGATAAAGTATGGTGCTCATCCTTTTCATAAGGATAGAAAAATAGAGGTTATAGAGACTGTGTCTTTAATGGGGAAATGGGCAGTGGCTTTAATCAAAGTGGGGAGCAAGTATTTCCTAATAGGATTAAGTGGGGAGAATGTGAATTTAATTTCCTGTATCGATGAACAGGATTTAGAGGATAAAAGCTTCTCTAAGATTCTGAGGGAGGAGAGTGAAACGGATTAGTCTGTTCTTTTTTATATTTTTTATTTTTTCAGGTGTGGCTTTATCTGCGCAGATTCCTGTACCTAAGCTCACCATAGGCGTGAGCGCTGCTAAAAATCCCAGAGATGTTGCTGTTACCCTTGAAATAATTTTTCTTTTAACTGTGTTGACATTGGCCCCTGCAATCTTGGTAATGATAACCTCATTTACCAGAATTGTGGTTGTCCTTTCCCTTTTGAGATCAGCCTTAGGCACACAGCAGATGCCTCCCAATCAGGTAATCATTGGACTTGCTCTTTTCCTCACATTTTTCGTTATGGCGCCTACTTGGAATGAGGTTTATACCAATTCTATTTCCCCTTATATGAAAGGAAAATTGAGTTTTGAAGAGGCTTATAAAGAGGCTCTAATACCCATAAGGGATTTTATGTTTTCCCAAGTGAGGGAAAGGGATCTTTCTCTTTTCCTCAGCCTTGCCAAAGTGAAACCTAAAAACAGACGGGATGTTCCTACCCATGTGTTAGTTCCAGCTTTTATAACCAGCGAGCTACAAACCGCCTTTGAAATTGGATTTATAATATTCATCCCTTTTCTTATTATAGATTTGGTTATATCCAGTATTCTGCTATCTATGGGTATGATAATGCTACCTCCAGTAATGATTTCATTGCCCTTTAAATTATTACTTTTTGTGCTTGTTAATGGCTGGGATCTGGTGGTAGGATCTCTGATAAGGAGCTTTCATCTATGAGTCCAGAAACGGTAATAGAGATAGGTATGGCTTCCATGAAGGTGGCTCTGCTTATAGCTGCACCCACTTTAATAGCAGCTTTACTTGTGGGACTTATAATTAGTGTGCTTCAGGCTGCCACTCAAATTCAGGAGATGACCCTCACTTTTGTACCCAAAATTATAGCTGTTGCTGTGGTGGTTCTCATATTTGGCCCCTGGATGTTAAGGATACTTGTCAGCTTCACTGTTCAGCTTATCTCAAGCATCCCCTATTATCTGAAATGACTATAGATATAGCCGCTTTTTTGAAATTCTTCCTTTTGCTTATAAGAGCGTCCTTTATAGTATTTTTTGCTCCTGTGATAGGGAGCAGATTGGTTCCCTCAGTGGCTAAGATCGCCCTTTCTGCTTTTTTAGCATTTATGGCTTATCATTTGATAACAATTAATAATTTAAACCTTTATATTGGAACCTTCGCTTTGGTTATATTGATCTTTAAAGAGATGATCATTGGAATGTCTATAGGTTTTGTTAGCAGGCTTGTATTTGATGGCATTCAGTTTGGCGGTCAATACATAGGTTATATGATGGGTTTTGCTGTAGTAAATGTTTTAGATCCCCAGTCTGAAGCCCATATGCCTATAATTTCTCAATTTGAAAATATAATAGCCATACTCATTTTTCTTGCTATAGGAGGGCATTTGTGGTTCTTTTCAGCATTTTGTGATTCTTTTTCCATTCTACCTGTGGGATATAAACTGCAAAGTTTAGGCTGGATCTCTTATATAGCTCACCTCTTTGGCAGTATATTTGTCATAGCCATTAAGGTTAATGCTCCCATTTTTCTTGTTCTTTTTTTAATACAGCTTGTTATGGCGGTTATAGCCAGGGTGGTGCCCCAAATGAACATTTTTATGGTAGGTTTTCCTGTACAAATAGCTTTGGGATTTTTCCTTCTTTTTATTTC
>JALVKL010000082.1 GCA_027033775.1 bacterium
TCCTCCTTTTTATAAATAGCCTTCTATAATATCTGTTCTTCTATATTGAATTGCTTCTAAGATGTGTTCCGTTTTTATTCTCTTTTCAGATTGCATGTCGGCTATTGTTCTGGCAACCTTTAGTATTCTGTGGTATGCTCTCACAGACAGTCCCAACTTTTCCCTTGCTTCCTCAATAGTTGCCTTAGCATTTTCATCAAGTTGACAGAAAAATTCAATCTCTTTTGGTTTCATACTGCTGTTGAATTTAAAGGCTCTTTCTTTAAACCTTTCTTTTTGAACTTCCCAGGCTCTGTTTACAGTTTCTCTCATTTCCTCTGAGCTTTTGCTTTTTGGTAGTGTAAACTTTTCCCAATCTATGGGAGGAATTTCAATTATTATATCAAACCTGTCTATTATCGGACCTGATATCTTGCTTAAGTAGCGTTTTATTTGGGATATATTGCATCTACACTCTTTTGTTGGATGTCCCAAGTATCCACAGGGACAAGGATTCATAGAAGCTACCAACATGAATCTTGAAGGAAAAGTTACTGTTAAAGAGGCTCTTGATATGGTAACCTTTCCGTCTTCCATTGGTTGTCTCAGTGCTTCTAAAGTGCTTCTTTTAAATTCCGCTATCTCATCCAAGAACAGTACCCCATTATGTGCAAGGCTCACCTCTCCAGGTTTGGGTATACTTCCTCCTCCAATTAAGGCTATATCCGATGTTGTATGGTGTGGTGATCTGAAAGGTCTGGTGGCTATTATTTTTCTGTCTTTTAACTCTCCAGCAACACTGTATATTCTTGTAGTTTCTATTATCTCTTCCACAGTCATATGAGGCATTATTGTAGGGATTCTTCTTGCAAGCATTGTTTTGCCTGTTCCTGGAGGACCGAAAAGAAGAACATTATGCATACCAGATGCTGCTATCTCTAAGGCTCTTTTTGCAGTTTCTTGGCCTTTAATCTCTGAAAAATCCACGTCATATTCTCGAGAAATGGATTTTAATAGGTATGAAGGATCAATATTATCCGGTTGTTTCCCTTCGTTTATTATGTTTATAGTTTCTATTAACGATGCGGTCTTGTAAATTTTTACAGAATCTATAAGGCTTGCTTCATATATGTTGTCTTCAGGAATGATTAAAGATTTGTCTTTTAAATACTTTGTTCCTATAGCCATGGAAAGGGCGCCCCTCACAGATCTCACTTTTCCATCAAGGGATAGCTCCCCTGCTATTATAAATTTACTCAATTTTTCTTTGTTTATGATGCCTTTCTCAGCGAGTATGCCAATGGCTATGGGAAGATCAAAACTTGGCCCTTCTTTTTTGATATAAGCAGGTGCCAAATTCACAGTAATTTTTTGGGATGGAAACTCGAAATTACTGTTTTTTATGGCAGATTTGACCCTGTCTCGTGCTTCTTTAACAGAGGCGTCAGGAAGTCCCACTATATTAAAACTGGGCAATCCTCTGGTTATATCCACTTCAACTTCAACCAGTAGAGGTTCTATCCCTACTATATAAAAGCTATAGACCTTTGATGGCATCTTCTTTAAGCTTTCTCAGTTTCTGTATATATCTTTTCCTTACCCTGTTAAAAAATTCTATGGCAAGATGGGTTTTGTAATCGGGATATGTCCATGGTAAAGGTTTGAAGCTTTTCTCCTCAAATATGAGGGTTACTTCAGCGAATATCCC
>JALVKL010000083.1 GCA_027033775.1 bacterium
AGTGTATATTACTATCACCTTGATTTTCATTTAAACAACATTTTTGTTCACCCTCAAACTTTAGATATAAGAATTGTAGATCTCCAACACGTTGTCTTTCAAAACCGACCAAACATGAGAGGATTATGCTTAATGATCTCCATGGTATCTCAAGATATGAAAAGCTTAGGGCTTGATCCCGATACCATGAAACGCTGGATAAAAGATTGTTTTTTGGCTTTGGGTATTAAAACTATCCCTGGTGAATTTGATTTTATATTCTCCAAAAAGAAATGGCTGGAAGTGAAAGATAGAAAAAAATGGGTAGAAGGAAAATCTTAAGGCTTTTCTCAAATTTGGGAGTAGGAGGAGTTCAAAAACAGTACCTTCAAATTCTAAAAACAGGAGAGCTCAACAATTATGAAATCCTTATAGGCACATTTTCTTCTCCTGTTTCTCTGAAAGAAGAGTACAAAAAGGTTGTCTCTGATATAATAACTATTCCCTTTAATGGGAAATACAGTCCCGCAACCCTTTTAAACCTTTGTAAAGTTTACAAAGATTATAAATGTGATTTAATCCACGTAAGTAAAATGGAGGATATAATACCTATATCCTTTATAGCAGCTAAAATCTGTAAAATACCTGTAATCGTCCAATATCACTTTCCTTATTCTTGGAAAAGCAAAAGGAAACTTGAAATAGACAGATTCTTGGCAATTCTTTCATCTGATATAATCTGTGTTTCCCGATATGTTAGAGAATTTATAATCAAAAAACTCAGATTATATGAAAAGCAGATAATTACTATATACAATGGATACTTCTCAAAGACATATAAACCCACAAAAAAAAGAAAACACAAAAAGATAACTATAATCGTCATAGCAAGGCTTGTTAAGTTCAAAAGGCTAGAGGATTTAATAAAAACACTAAAGTTAATCATGAATTATCGCCAAGATATAGAGTTGATTGTGATTGGAGATGGCCCTGAAAGAGAAAGACTTGAAAAATTATCACAAAATTTGCCAGTAAAATGGGAAGGAGAAATCAAAGATATAGAAAAATACTTGGTAAACGCAGATCTAGGAATACTTCCCTCCTCTAAAGAGGGATTAGGTAATGCAGTAATAGAATATATTTTTAATGGCCTCACACCTTTGACCTCCAACATTCCACCTTTAAAAGAAATAGTCCCTGATACACATTCTTCTGTAAGCTTTACTCCAAAATTCCCAGAAGAAATCTTCAAGGCTATTCTCTATCTCATGGAAAATCCAAAAGTCAGAAAAAAGACAAGCATAAACGCTTCTCATAGAGCCAGAAATTTTAATATAAAAAGAACAGTTTCAAGTCTTAGAAATGTGTATGATAAAGTATTGTTTCATAGGCTAAAAACATTTAAATAAATGTGACTAAGGTCAGAATTATAAGAGGGGGGTTTTAGTCTTTAAAAGGATATAATTTTATTGGTGGTTCAAGAACTAGGCTATATCTTGTGACAATGGTAATTAATAAACCATTTACTTCTCTTTGTAATAAATCTACAATTTATTATTCACTTTCAGTTGTTATGCTTTGAGATGCTCCCTCCATTTTTGGACCAAGTGTAAAATTCGCTATGACTGTGTAGGAGAGGGCCATCATGGGAAAGAAAAAGAGCAATGCCAAGCTCAAAGCAAAGGTTGTTCTTGAGGCTATAAGGT
>JALVKL010000084.1 GCA_027033775.1 bacterium
ATGGAGGCGGCAAAATGAGTGTTACTTTGAAAGAGAACCCGGTTGAGCAATTTTTAAGAACTGATCGTATGCCACATATATGGTGTTCTGGATGTGGAATAGGCACCTCTGTCAATTGTTTTGCTAGAGCTGTCCTTGAATGTGGCATAGATCTTGATAAGCTCTGTATAGTTTCTGGTATCGGTTGCACTGGGCGTGTTGCTGGATATCTGAGACTGGATTCTTTCCATACAACCCATGGAAGGGCTATTCCCTTTGCCACTGGTTTAAAGCTTGCAAATCCAGATCTTCATGTTGTGGTTTACTCTGGCGATGGGGATCTGGCAGCTATCGGTGGAAATCATCTTATCCATGCAGCAAGAAGAAACATTGATATAACCGTTATTTGTGTCAACAACTTCAATTACGGTATGACTGGAGGTCAGGTGGCTCCTACAACACATCACGAGAAAGTGGCAACCACTACGCCTTATGGAGATCCAGAATATCCATTTAACCTGCCTCATCTTGCCGCATCTTGTGGAGCTGTTTTTGTTGCAAGATGGACAACTTACCATGTAATTCAGCTAACAAAAACTATGGTTAAGGCTCTCAATAAAAAGGGCTTTTCCTTCGTAGAGATATTAGCTCCCTGTCCCACCCTTTATCTTAGAAGGAACAAACTGGGCAGCAGCATAGATATGATGAAGTATTTCAAGGAAAAGAGTGTAATAAAGCATGGAGCCGATACTAAAGAGGTGGGGTTAGAGACCTATGAAAAGGAGATAATAGTTGGCGAGTTTGTGGATATAGACAAGCCTGATTACCTTGATAATTACAACGAGATCATGAAGAAAAAGCTGGGCGACAAGTTCCAGCCTTGGGGAGGTAGGTAGGATGACAGATGAGAGAACTGAAATAAGGCTTGCTGGATTTGGAGGGCAGGGAATCATAATGATGGGTTATGTAATAGGAAAGGCCTACTCCATCTTTGAAGGATACGAAGCTACTCTAACCCAGAGTTTTGGCCCTGAGGCAAGAGGTGGAGCCTGCTCCGCTCAGGTTGTGTTATCTAAAGGGAAAGTCCTCTATCCTTATGTGGTGAAGCCTGACATTTTTGTTGCCATGTCTCAAGAAGCCTTCAATAAGTATTATCCCACCCTCAAGGACGATGGGATTTTAATAATAGAGGAGGAATTGGTTCATATAAAGGATCTAAAACCGGGACAGAAATTGTTTAAGATACCCGCAACAAGATTTGCCGAAGAGAAGGTGGGAAGGAGACTAACCCTAAATATTGTTATGTGTGGATTTTTTACAGCAGTAACCGGTATTGTTAGCCCTGAAGCCATGAAGAAATCCATTGAGACTTCAGTTCCTCCTGGAACCGAAGAGATGAACCTTAAAGCTTTTGATGTTGGCTACAATTACGGTAAAGAGATAAAATAATCGGGGGCAAGATCTTCCCTGCCCTCTTCTTTGTTAGCGTGGGACTGTTTTAAGCTTGACAATAAGGATGTGTCATCTATAAAATTTTTTAGACTGCCCCCGTAGCTCAGGAGGATAGAGCACGAGATTCCTAATCTCGGGGTCGGACGTTCGAGTCGTCCCGGGGGCATTAATTTACCAAGTTTTAGAAATTTTGGTGGTGGATATTAAATTGAGTCAAGAATTTTTTCTCTCTTTAAATATGAAAATCAA
>JALVKL010000085.1 GCA_027033775.1 bacterium
ATTTTCATGTACCAAAGCCCTTTTTATAGTTGTGCAGTATTGCCCTCCATTTAGAAAAGCCCTTTTGGCTGTAAAGAATGCTGCCTTTTCAACATTTGCGTCTTCAAGCACCAATACTGGGGGCATGCCACCAGGTCCTGCAAAAATAATCTTCTCAAAGTTGTTTATCCTGTTTTTAAATAGCTCTCCTACATCTCTTCCCCCCGATATAAAAAACACCTTTACATCTTCGGCGTTGGTGCAAAACAGACTAAAATCTCTGTTTGATAAAGACCTATTTATGTGGAGTTCTTCTTTAAAATTTTCCATTATTTCTACCATTATATCCCTTGTGGTGGCATTTAAGCTGGAAAAACTCAATATAACTCTATTTTGACCAAGAATGGCAGATCCAGCTATTCGGGCAAACATCATAGTTGGAGCATCATAGGGCAGGACAGCTCCTATTTTACCATAGGGCTTTCTTTTTTCTATCCAAGGGGCTTCCTCCTCCATACTTTGCAGATAATCCACTGTCATGTCCACTTCTATATTGCCTATCTTTACAGACACCCCTATATCTTCGGCGAAGGATCTAATGAGCTTGTTTTTAGCCTTTTTGATTTCACTGCCCATATCCTTTAACAGAATAATTCTTTCTTCTATACCCATATCTTAAAGCCTGTATCCCTTTTCTCCATGTAGCTCTAAATCCAATCCGGACACTTCTTCTTCCTCTTCTACCCTCAATCCTATTGTGAGATCAAGTATTTTAAGTATTACCAAGGTCATAGCCCCTGAATATATGATGGTAAAGGCACTGGCTAATAACTGCTTGCAGAATTGTGAAAATCCACCAAGTAGCAGTCCTTTAGCTCCCACAGAAGCAAATATTCCAGTGGCTATGGCGCCCCATAACCCTCCTATTCCGTGGACACCAAAGACATCCAGGGAGTCGTCATATCCTAATCTGTACTTTAAGGTTACAGTGTAAAAACATATAGCACCAGCTCCTATACCGATAGCTATGGCTCCTCCAATACCCACAAAGCCTGCAGCAGGAGTTATGGCCACAAGTCCAGCTACAGCTCCTGAACAGAGCCCTATGGTGCTTGGTTTTCCGTATTTAATCTGTTCCAACATTGTCCATACAAGAGCCGCTGTGGCACAGGCTATATGTGTGGTGGCAAAGGCAAGAGTGGAGAGCTTACCAGCTTCAAGGGCAGATCCAGCGTTAAAACCAAACCATCCAAACCATAAAAGTCCTGTGCCTATAACCGTTAGGCTTATATTGTGGGGGAGAATATTTTCTTTTAAAAACCCCCTTCTCTTTCCCAATAAAATAGCTGCAACAAGAGCGGAAATGCCTGCATTTATGTGAACCACTGTGCCACCTGCAAAATCCAATGCTCCAAGTTTGTAAAGCCATCCTCCTTTATTCCATACCCAGAAGCATACAGGATCATAGACAAAAGTTGCCCATAGTAGGATAAATAAAAGATACGAAGAGAATTTCATCCTTTCCACTACGGCTCCTGATATTAAAGCTGGGGTTATTATGGCAAACATCATCTGAAACAGGGCAAAGGCTAAAAGCGGAACGGAAGATGCATAATTGCTACTGGGGCTTAATCCAACTTGGTGAAAGAATATATGCTGAAAATTGCCAATTATTCCCAGTGATCCTTTTCCGAAGGCAAGGGAATAACCTATAGCTATCCATTGCAAGGTTATCAGTACCATGCAAATAAAACTCATCATTATTGTGTTTAGAACATTTTTCTCCCTCACCATTCCACCGTAAAACAGAGCTAGTCCTGGAGTCATAAGGAGCACTAAAGCTGATGAGATAAGGAGCCATACAGTATCCGCTTTATTTATGGAAGGCTGAGCCTGTGCAAAGGCTAAGGAGAAAGGTATTAGAGTTATTAAAAGGCAAAATGCAACTCTTCTCATAACTTCCCCCTGTGAGTAATATTGTGGGAAGTTAATGCACTATTTGAGTGAATTAATCAATTTATGATATGCACATTATATGAGCAAATTAATAAAACCTGTAGGTTCTTTTGTTTAATAAGTGATTGTTACATCGGATGTTGGTTAAGTAAGCCTTTTCGCAGTAGGGAGAGAAGAAATCCAAAATTCTATACATTATTTGATCTCTGTTTTCCTTGGTAAGTTCCCATACAGGATAGTTTTTTCTTATATAATTTATCAGTTGATGCGGGGATTTTATGGGTATGGTGGCTAATATATCTTGGTCTGAGTTTAGTATCTGTTCTAACCATCTTCTAAATTTTGCAGATAAGAGTTCCATCTTTCCTATTTCGTCTATTATTAGGATCTTTCCTTCCCTTAAAGAGTCCAACCTGCTTATGAGATTTTCTAAATCCTTTACATCTACACCATAACGAGACACCTTCGGTCCATTTATATTTATATGGGCTAAAGGGAATCTTTCTCCCCATGTGGTTACAATCTGAAAGCCTACTCTTTTGCCGTCTTCCCTCATTTCTTGAGTGTAAAATCCTATGGTGTTTTCCTTCATTCTTTCTACTATTTTTGAGATTAAGGTTGTTTTTCCTATGCCAGGTTTTCCTGTTATAAAGAGCTTCCTGGTCATTACAGCCTCCTTGATATCATTCCATAGTTTCAGTTATTAGGAGAAGAATGAGATTTTTACAAGAGATAATAGCAGCATTTGAATTTTTAACTATTGTTCCTTTATCTAAAAGGATTTCTAATTATGAAAAATTGCACTGGGATGTGGCAGTTTCGTTTTTTCCTCTGGTGGGAGCTTTCATAGGTTTAATTTTCTATTTTATTTATCTTATATTACCCAAAATAGCTTTTCCTTACATATGCCTTTTTGCATGGGTGTTCATAACTGGAGGTTTTCATCTTGATGGATTGGCGGATTCCTTTGACGCTTTGGCTTTAGGTAGGACAAAGGAGGAAAGACTCTCTATAATGAAGGATTCAAGGGTGGGAACCTTTGGAACAATAGCTTTGATTCTGGTTTTAGTGTTTAAATTTTTCCTTTTGAGGGATTGCAGTATAAAGTATGTAAGCGTTGCCCCTATATGGGGAAGATTTCTTCTCGTTTTTATTCCTTATAGATTTCCTTCTGCTAAATCTGAAGGATTGGGCTATTTCATTAAACAGAATATTACACTTAGAGGATTTTTGATGGCTTTTTTACTCTCTTTTATGTTTGGGTTGCTGTTTTCTGGAGATTTCTGGTTTACTCTATTTTCTTTATTTATAGTTTTGTCTTTGGGTCTCTTTTACGGTGAGCTTTGGTATAAAAGGGTGGGGGGATTTACAGGGGATATACTTGGATCTTCTTGTGAAATAGGCGAAACTCTGGTATTAGCTTTTTCCTTGATATGGACAAGTTTGTGAGAATACATGGTGGAGATATATGGTGGAGTGATAAATCTCTTATAGATTACAGCTCTAATCTAAACTGCTTCATCTCTTATAAGAAAATATTAAAAGCATTAAAATCTATGCCTGATTCTTATTTTACAAGCCATCCTTCAGTTTATCCTTACCAATTGGAAAGGGCTATTGAAAAGTTTCTGGATTTGGAAGGGTGTGTGGTTGTTCTTCCTGGAAGTATCTATGGCATACATCTTCTGATAGAAGGGATTAGACCCAAAAGGGTGGTTGTTCCTGTGCCCACCTTTAATGAGTATGAAAGGGTGGCAAGGTTGCATAATGTAAAAGTTCATAGATTCTTCCTTAAAGAAGAGGAGAGTTTTAGGCTTTGTCTTGGTGAGTTCGCATCGGAAGTAGAAGAAGGGGATTTGATATTTGTGTGTAATCCCAACAATCCCACAGGCGGCCTTTTTGGATTAGAGGAGATGAAGGGGCTTTTGAGATGGACTCAATCAAAAAATGCTTGGGTGGTGTTTGATGAGGCGTTTATAGATTTTACTGAGATGAAAAATACAGAAAAACTGGTTTTAAGCAATGAGAATATTTTTATTTTAAGATCTTTTACTAAGATTTTCTCTGTACCAGGTATTAGAGTTGGTTATATGATGGTGAATTCTGTGATCAGGGATAGATTGAGAGATTTAGTTCCTTCTTGGTGTGTTCCTCGTTTTGCTGAAGAGTTGGCGTTTAATCTTTTGGGTGAATATAAGAATCTGGATGTCGTTAGACGTGTTATAAACAGGGAAAAAATCTTTTTATATAAGCGTCTGGAGGATTTGGGCTTTAAAGCTTTTCCTTCTTACACTAATTTTATTTTTCTGAAAGTTCCCCATAATTTTAAAGCTTCAGTATTAAAAAGATATTTGCTGGAAAGAGGTTTTCTTATAAGGGATTTTCCTGAGTATGAATTTTTAGAGGACAGATTTTTTAGAATATCCGTTAGGAAAAGATCAGATAACATTAAACTGATAAAAGCATTAGACGAGGCAGTTCATGAAGGTGTGTGATATTCTTAAAGAAAGAAAATTTGTTTTGTCCTTTGAATTTTTTCCCCCAAAAAAAGACGAAGATGAACCTAACTTTTGGAATACGGTGGAGAAGCTTAGCAAATGGAAGCCAGATTTTGTTTCTGTAACTTATGGTGCTGGAGGAAGCACTCATGATAAAAGTATAAAGATTGCCATTTCTCTTTTTAGAAGAGGATTTTGTGTTGTGGCTCATCTTACCTGTATTTCTCTTACAGTTAAAAAGATAAAGGAGACTTTGGACTTCCTGAAGAATGAAGGAATAGAGAACATATTGGCTCTCAGGGGGGATATTCCCCAAGATAAGAATTTCATTCCTCCTAAGGATGGTTTCAGGTTTGCCTATCAACTTGTTGATTTTATAAAGAAGAACTATGATTTTTGTGTGGGAGTGGCAGGTTACCCTGAAAGTCATATAGAGGCTCCAAGTAGAGAAAAGGACATTGAATACTTAAAATTGAAGATTGATAAAGGGGCTGAATTTGTAATCACTCAGCTTTTTTTTGATAACAGATATTACTTTGAGTTTTTGGATATGGCGCAAAAAGCAGGGATTCAAGTACCCATTATACCGGGGATAATGCCTATAACCAATTATAATCAGATACTAAGATTTACTAAGCTATGTGGAGCTACCATTCCTAAGAAATTATTGGACATTATAGAGTCCCTTAAAGATGAACCGGAAAAGCTGAGATTGGCAGGGATAGAGTATACTATAAAACAGTGCGAAGATTTGATAAAAAATGGGGTGAAATATCTTC
>JALVKL010000086.1 GCA_027033775.1 bacterium
GTTCTTTGACGTGGGTATAGCAGAGCAACACGCTGTGGTTTTAGCAGCAGGATTAGCTACACAAGGTTTTAAACCCGTATGCGCCATATATTCAACATTTCTACAAAGAGCCTATGACCAGATAGTTCATGATGTTGCCCTTCAAAAATTACCGGTAATTTTTTGTTTAGACAGGGCTGGGATAGTGGGAGAAGACGGTCCTACACACCACGGAGCCTTTGACATATCATATCTGAGGCATATTCCCAACATGATAGTCATGGCTCCCAAAGACGAAGAAGAGCTGGCAAATATGCTATACACAGCCACGGATTTGGATAAACCTGTAGCTATAAGATATCCAAGGGGAGAAGCCACAGGAAAGGGAATACCAGATAAATTTGTAAAGATACCTGTGGGAAGGGCTGAGATAATAAAAAATGGGAAAGATATAGCAATACTGGCTATTGGTAACACTGTAAATCTATCCCTCGAAGCGGTTAAACTTTTGGAAGAAGAGCTAAAAGACCCAATAACCATAGTAAACGCAAGATTTGCAAAGCCATTAGACGAAAATCTTATCTTAGAAATTGCGAAAACACATAAAGTTATATTTACCGTTGAGGAAAACAGCCTAATGGGCGGATTTGGAAGCGCTGTATTAGAACTTCTCAACGACAAAGACATTAAGACAAAAGTTATAAGAATAGGCCTTCCAGACAGATTTATCCCACACGGATCGCCTCAATTATTAAGGGAAGAAGTGGGTCTCAGCCCTCAAAAAATAGCCAATAGGATAAAAGGAATATTATGAAGATAACCTTTCTGGGATGTGCTGGGGGAAGAAGGGTAACCTTCAAACAGCACAGGGGATCAGGTGGATTTTTAATTGAAGGAGAAACCGCTAAAATTCATGTGGATCCGGGTCCTGGAGCCTTCATAAGGGCTATACAAGCAGGAATAGATCTGGAAGAGATTGATTCCTTCATAATCACCCACAGACACTTGGATCACTGTGCAGACATCAACACCCTGATAGAAGCAAAAACAATGGGGGGCTGGAACCCAGGTGGTGAAATAATAGCTCCAAATGATGCTTTAAACGGAGAAGATCCTGTTATATGCAAGTACCATAGAAAACACCTCAACAAAATCCATGTATTAAAGGAGAATTTTGAAACCAGCATAAAAGAACTTAACATTAAGACTGCTCTCAAGCATGTTCACCATGGCGTTGAAACCTATGGATTAATATTTAAAGAAAACTCTGTAAATCTAGGATATGTAACAGACGGAAGATTTGAGGAAGAGATATTAGAAGCCTATAAAAATATGGATGTATTAATTGTAAATACTACCTTTAAAAATCCAAGGGAGCTTGACCACATGTGTTTGAAGGATGCAATCACAATTGCTCAAAGGCTGAAACCGAAGCTTCTCATACTTTATCACTTTGGCATGGAGATCCTCAGAATGGGACTGACAAAGGCAGCAGAGTATGTGGAAGAAAACTCAAAGATAAAAACCATTGCAGCAAAAGAATTTGTATCAGTGAATGTAAAAAACCATATTTCTGTAAATAAAATTAAGCTCAAAAACCCAATAGGATTTACCCCTTACTGGAAGTGAATTTAGAAGAAATAATAAAAGAAGAGATACTCAAAAACGAAAAAATAACATTCAAAA
>JALVKL010000087.1 GCA_027033775.1 bacterium
AGCCCCTTTTAAAATCAAATTCAAAGTTACATCATTTAGTTTTCTTTTTTCCAAGCTCAGCTGGTTTTATTCCTTTTTTCATGAGCATTTTCATTATGTTGTTAAGCATTTCCATGTGCTGCTTCATGGTCAACTTGCCCTTGGTGGCCACCCTCTTCCAAAGCTCAGCTTGGGTCATGTTCTGGTGGCATCCCATACAGGTTCCAGCCCTTCTTATGGTTAGCAACTCCTCTTTATTGAACGCTCGGCTGAGAGGCCAGTGTGTTCCCACTGTTGCAAGCTGAACTCCATTTTCATCTACAATCTTAGACCAATCAAACTTTAGCTTAGGTATAGCGGGAATTTGAACCTTATACTTTTTGGGAATCACCTTTCCAGTTCTGGCATCTATTAGATCCTCTACAATATCCTTGTCCCATTTTGTGAATATACCCCCTGCAATTCCAAGACCCACCACCTTGGGATTGGTATGGCAGGATTCACAAGGCCTTGCCTCCTTCTGAATGGTGTGAGGCTGAACAGGGGACATATCAATGGCAAGGGGAATATGCTTTTGCCCCACAGCCTTTGCCTCGTCAGGGCTTAAAGCTATCTCATTGTGAACCAGAGTCTCTTTATTGGGACCTATAACTGTATACGTTGTTTGACAACCTGGCATGAGCGGTGAAACTCTGCCCTCTCCATTAATACCAAGAACAGGCTCCTCCCACCTTAAGTAAGACCTGCTCTCCTTAACCTTACCTGGAGATTTGATGCCACCAACGCCCAAAGGAGCATCTGCTGTTAATCCGTTTTTGGTTCTTGTATTTCCACTTGCCACCCAGTCAATACTCATGGGCATCTTACCCTTCATGGGAGCAAAGGACACTTTCACATGGCATCCGTAACACTGGGGAGCCCAAGATGAGTGGCAGGAATAACATTCCATCTTCTGCAAATGTGAACGAACACTTTTCATGGCAACAAAAGCGTCAAGGGAAGACCATTTATTGGCCTTGGCTATGTTTTTCAAAAGCGGAACCTCAAAGTCCTTTCCTGTGGCAGAGTGGAGAATCACCTTGTTTCCCCTTTTAACCACATTGCCCAAAGGATTGCCTCGGGAGCTGAGCAAAAAGCCATCTTCGGGCTTATAAGGATAACCGAATTGATCCTCAGGGGGGATTCTCTTTTTAGCCAAACCCCTTGGCTTATCCCCAATTTTCATCCCTGCTTCATCGCTATAGCCTATGGGAAGCTCCCATGGATACTTATCAACAGTTCCATGGCAATCCTCACATTCTATCTCCACCTGAGCCAGAGTGGTTCCGGGAATATTGCCGTCGCCATGAACATCTATACTTGTATGGCAATCTTGGCACAGCAAGCCCCCTGTGGGTTTGTTCTTCCCTCTATAAACCCTGTGATGAATATCATCAGCCACATAAATATAATACTTTGTGTGCAATTTGGGTTGCTTCATTCCTTTCTTGTCAAAGGGTGATCCATAGGGAAACTCCATTAATCCCTGGTAAGAAACTCCCACCCTTTTGCCTCTATTATGGCAGGAATTACAAATCTCCACAGGAATTCCTCCAGTCTCTCTGGTTCCAATTATGGTATGCTTTAGGATATGGCCAGGCTTATCCTTGGGAATGCTGGGATCTTTGCCTTCATAAAAGCCATCATTACTATAGGGAATATGGCAGGCAGCACATCCCATACCCCTATAGTCTCCTCTCTTTTCCCTTCCCCTCACACCTACATGACACCTTTGGCATTCGTGTCTTAAATAGGTTATACCTGCAAGTTTAGGGTTCTTCTTGATCTGATTGACGCTAACCTGTGGAAGCCTTTTGAGCCTCTTAGGCCATATATAAGGATACAAGGAGATCTTCTCCTTCATATACATCTTGTAAGCCTTGGTACCTATCATGGGCATCAAACCGTCAAGATCCTTAACATTGTAGTTTCCATAAGGCACCTTATAAAACAATGTCTCTTTAAAGCCCCAAGTGTGGAGATTTCCTGAAATTTTACCAGCTTCCGTATTCATAAGGGAAAGCATCACCCTGTAAACATAACCCACATGGCAAACCCCACAGGTATTCTCCGCTACCCATATTGAACCTGGATAAGGATAGAAATCCTTAGGACCAGGTGCATTCCTTAAAGTGGGAGGGATACCTTTATGGGCCTTCTTTTTATCCTTGGTCTCTTTTGGATTTCCCCCATGACATATAACACACCCCTCTGGATCGCCATGCATGAGACCATTGTTTTTAATTGTTTGCATCATTTTACTGTTGGGAGGAGCTATGCTTTCAATTCCCACATGGCATCCCTTGGCTATACATCCACTGGTTGCAGCGTAAGCGCTACAAGCGATAAAAAAAGAGAAAACAAACAACAAAAAACTACGAAGGCTCATCCTTCAACACCTCCTGATTTTTGTCAATAACTAAAAGAACCCCCTTAACCAGCAGGGTATAAATCAAAAGCCCCAAAGCCCAAACCCCTATCACAATAAGGATCTCGTTAAGAGTGGGAACATAATCCACAAAATCGCCTAAAGGGGAAGGAATAAAACCCGGAATTAAAAAACCCAATCCTTTCTCAAGCCAAATTCCAACTACAGTGAACACACACGCCAATAACAAAGGTGTACGGTGATCCCTCAAAGGAGTGACAAAAACAAAAACCGCTGCCAACATCATAGAAATGGCTATCCACATCCATGGGGTAACTACAGACCACCCCGAAAATCCCAAAAGCAAACTCATATGGATGCTGTGAACAGTGGGAATGTAAAGTTCGGCAAAAACCTCTGAGGCTATCAATATCAGGTTAATAATGAGACTTGCAGCCACAATATTTCTAATCTTTCTTATGGCAGAATAAGAAACCTTAAAATTCGTATAGCGATTTATAAGATCAAAAACCAAAATGATAAAAGCGGGACCCGCTGCAAAGGCTGAAGCCAAAAATCTTGGAGCCACCAAGCCAGAATGCCAAAAAGGTCTACCCCCTAATCCTTCAAAAAGGAAAGCGGTGACTATATGAATACTCGGAGCCCATACTATGGATATGAGAACTAACACCATGTAAATGAGAGAATTTACAGATTCCCCCCTTAATGTCTTAACCACCAGATACCCACAGATAAGAACATTTAACACCAGATACCCATTTAAGACTATAATATCCCATGTTAGCATGGATTGAGGCCAGTGAAATACACCAATAAAAGGTATAAGATGCCAAAAGCGATCTATCCTTCCCAAATCGACGCTAACAAACAAAATGCACATTATAATGGCAACAATTGCAAAAAGTTCTGCAAATATTGCCACCTTTTTTACATCCTCCTGGGCAAAGAGATAAGCAGGAATGACCAGCATAACAGCAGCCGCTGCCATTCCCACAAGAAAGACCAGATTGGCTATATAGAATCCCCAAGATACCTCATCGGTCATACCTGTGGTTACAAGGCCATGAGAAAGCTGATAAGCATAGGCGTGAAGGCCAATTAAAGCAAAAAAGGAGAGAATAAACAGCCACAAAGAATAGAGTCTACCACCAGATAAGATATCCCCTATAAATCCTAAAAAATGCACAATCCTTCCCATAAAAAACTCCTATTTTTGCATAGAGTAAAAAAGTCTGGGAACTGTGTTAAGCTCCTCTTTCAAAACATATACCCGCTCTTTCTCTATAATCTTTCTAACCTCACTATTAGGATCATTGAGGTTTCCAAACTTCCTTGCTCCAGTGGGACAAGCCTCAACACAAGCGGTGTATCTCCCCTTTCTTGAGCGGTGAAGGCAGAATGTGCATTTTTCCATAACTCCCATATAACGGATCCTATTGGAAAGATAGCCCATTTCTAAATTTATCTCTTCTTTAGGAATATAAGGTTTTGTCCAATTAAATCTTCTGGCAAAATAAGGACAGGCAGCTTCACAATACCGACACCCTATACACCAGTTATAATCTACCACAACTATCCCATCAGGCTCTTTCCAAGTAGCTTTCACAGGACAGACCTTAACACAAGGTGGATTCTCACACTGATGGCATTGAACAGGCATATAGAAAAAGTCCTTTGATGCAATTTCATTTTCAGGATAGTAATGCTTGGAAGTCAAAAGATTTATGGAGCCCTTACTCATCTCCAAAACTTTAATATATTGAATTTGAGGAGAACGAGATAAATTATTTTCTTTCATACATGCATAAACACACCTTCTACAACCAACACATCTGGCTATGTTTATGACCATAGCATAACGAACACCTTTAAGAGGCTGAGGATCTATTATATGGGGCTTCACCTGGTATTCCTCTTTTATTCTCTTTTCAAGGTATCTAAAGATCCTTCTCTTTTCCTTTTCGCTCAACTGCTTGTAATGTCTTTGAAAAAGCTCCTCCAAGGAAGGCACTTCTTCAGCATGCATTAAAGGAGAAAAGGCGCCCAAGCCAGCCAAAAAGAATCCCCCTAAAGCGGCTAAGGCTTTGACCGCTTTTCTTCTTTCCTTGTCAACCTCAGACATTAAAGACCTCCATGAGAAAAGTGGACTTTTATCAATCTCACCTTCTTCAATCTAACCGGCGGTGGAGTGAACAATTTGGCAGGAAGCTTATACTTTGGTGAATGAGGATTATGGCACTCGTTACACTGCTTCACCTCTAAAGAGAAGGGGGCTTTAGACAGCCAGTTTCCCCTTCTCAAACCGTGTCTGCCTTCTTCCCAAGCCCTGTAATAAGTGCCATGGCATCTGCCACATAATTTGGCCACTTGAGATTCCATGATTCCCGAAAACTCCATTCCTACAAACAGGCTTCTGTTAGATTTCACATGGCAATTGAAACAATTATCGTTTTTTCCATGTTGTAACTTCACCTCGGGATGGGCAAACTTAAGTCCTATTTCCGTTGGAGGACCTACCCATAAGGCATGACATATCCAGCAATTGTTTAAAATAACAGAATTTTTTATTAAATCCTCTCTAGGAGTTTCAGGCTTATACCATTGAGGATTAAGGGATAACCTCATTTTTACGACCCTTTTCTTTCCAGGAGTGATTAAGAATAGTAAGAAAAGCACAACAAAGGGAATTGTTATCTTTAAGATCCTCACAGTATAAGCTCCTTCAGTTCTTTTAAATCCAGATCGGAAACCACAATATAAG
>JALVKL010000088.1 GCA_027033775.1 bacterium
TCACATTTTGAGCTGATCTTTCCATGGGAGGCCTCTCGGATATAATGGAAAAACTGGAAGTAACGCCAGGAACAAAAGATCTATTTACTATATCTTTCACTAAACTTATAACCTGTTTTCTTTGAATTTCTCTTTGAAATCTCAGATCGACCTCTAAATAAGCCTCATCAGGAACAACATTGGCCATAATACCTCCTGAAACCACTCCTACATTGCAGGTGAAATCTGTGCTTTTATTCAAATCTTCAAAGGCTAAAACCTTGTGGGCAAGCTCAATCACAGCGCTCTTTTTGCCTTCTTTTATAAAGCCAGCGTGAGCAGCTTCACCTTCTATTTTTACCTTTATACCTAACTTTCCCCTTCTGGCAGTAACAACACTGTTTGACGGACCTCCACTTTCTAAAACAAACCCACAAAAAGCACCCTGAGAAAATCTTTCAATAAAACTTTTAGAAAAGGGGGAGCCTATCTCTTCATCTGTGTTAATAAAGAATTTAACAGGAATTTTATCTAAAAGATCTGTCTTCTTTAAAAACATCAAAGCATAAATTCCTACAACAAGGCCTCCTTTCATATCTATAACACCAGGTCCTAAAACAACATCTCCCCTGTCCTCATACTCAAAACTCAAACTTTCAGGATAAACTGTATCAGCATGACCCATTATTAGCACGTATCTTTCATTATAAGATTTTTCATTCTCAATAATAAGAAAATTGCCCACTTCCTGTTGCTTTATTATACGCTTTTTAAATGAACCTTCAGGAATGAAATCGTATATTGAATCAATTACTTTGTCTGTGCCAGATTTATTTTTCGTCCAACTGTTTATTTGAATAAGATCTTTCAATAAAGATAAAGCCTCTTTTTCCCTCTGTGAAGAAAAGAGCAAAGCCTCCGAAACAAAAGATAAACTATCAGAATCTGGTAGCATTCTAAACTGTTATCTTTTCCTCCACTGAAAGCCCCTTCTTGCCTTGTGTCTTCCGTATTTCTTTCTCTCAACGATACGAGCATCTCTGGTGAGAAGTCCCGCCTTTTTAAGCACAGGCCTCAATCCCTCGTCATAGGCAAGAAGAGCTTTAGCTATTCCATACCTTATGGCATCAGCCTGACTGGAAACTCCCCCACCCTTAACATTAACCTTGATATCAAATTCTCCCATTTTCCCTACTAACTCTAAGGGTTCAAATATGAGCTTCTTTAAAGAGTCTCTGGGCACATATTCCTCTAAGCTTCTCTTGTTTATTACTACCTCCCCCTTCCCGGGTCTCATCCAAACACGAGCTATTGAAGTCTTCCTCTTACCAACACCATGATATATAACATCCGCCATTTCACCAACTCCTAAAAAATTTAGCAGCCTTCTATATCAATAGGCTCAGGTTTTTGTGCTACATGAGGATGAACTTCCCCAGCGTATACCTTGAGTTTCTTTAACATTCTTCTTGCAAGATTATTTTTAGGAAGCATTCCTTTAACAGCATGGTATATTAGAAATTCCGGTTTTCTTTCCAACATCTGCCTTGCCGTTCTTGATTTTATGCCACCAAAATATCCAGTATGCCAGTAATACACCTTCTTTTCCCACTTGCTTCCAGTAAGTTTTATTTTATCCGCATTGATGACTACCACAAAATCACCGCAATCCACATGGGGAGTATAGTAAGGTTTGTGCTTGCCCATAAGTATAACAGCTATTTTGCTGGCAAGCCTACCCAAAGTCTTGTCTTTAGCGTCAACCAAATACCACTTTCTCTCAATCTCTCCCTTTTTAGCCATGTATGTTTTCTGCATTATCTTTACCTCAAGCTAATTTTCAAGCTCAAGCTATATAAATAATACCCTATATATTGTCAAGCTTTTTATAAAAAGGGCTATCTTCTAATCCCTTTGCCCACATATACATGGGGAGCAATACGGGAAAACGTCTTAGGAGTAATACCTTTAACTTTAAGAAGATCCTCCACATTCTGAAAGGATCCATGATGAGACCTGTATTTTACTATATTCCTAGCCAAACTGTGATTCACTCCAGGCACTTTTTCTAAATCTTCAATGGAAGCTGTGTTTAGGTTCACCTTGACGGAAATCCCGCTGGAAAATCCTTTTCCAAGGGTACAGCCTTCCCATGCACCATGCTGAGCAAAGGAAAAAGAATAACAGCAAATAAGTGTTATAAACCCAATAAAGAAAACCCGTTTCCACATAAAATACCTCCTATGTCAAATCGAAACAGATCAGCTTTATTTCTGTCATCTCCTCTATGGCATACCTTGGACCTTCCCTGCCAATTCCTGATTCTTTTACCCCCCCGTAAGGCATAAGATCCACCCTAAATGTAGGAACATCGTTTATGATAACGCCTCCAACCTCAACCTTGTAAGCAGCCTTCCAAGCATAATAAAGATTTTGGGTATAAATACCTGCCTGAAGACCATACACAGAATCGTTGGTAGCCTCTATTGCTTCTTCCAAATCTTTAACGGGATTGATTATTACCACAGGACCAAAAGCCTCATTACAGAAGAGCTTTGCTTTTCTGGGACAGTGGGTCAAAACAGCTGGTTGCATAATAGCACCTTCCACTTCTCCACCTATAAGCAGTCTTGCTCCCATATTAACAGCCTCTTCTATCCAATCCTTTACCCTTTTTGCTTCCTTTTCCTCAACAAGAGGACCAACATCGGTCTCTTCTTTCAACTGATCTCCCACCTTCAAGGATTTAACATGATCCACATATCTTTCCACAAACTCATCAAATATACTCTCATGGACAAATATCCTCTGAACAGAGATACATACCTGTCCCGCAAGGGCATAAGCACCAAGAACAACCCGGGGAAAAGCTTTATCCAACTGGGCATCCTCGCAAATTATGACAGCAGAATTGGATCCTAATTCCATGGTACACTTTTTAAAACCTGCAATGGACATTATTCTCTTGCCAACATCTCTGCTTCCTGTAAAAGAGACCTTCCTAATATCAGGATGGGAAGCCAAAGCCTCTCCCACTGAAGAGCCTGGACCTGTTATCACCTGAAAGGCTAAAGGTGGTACACCTGCTTCAAGGAAAATCTCGCCCATAATGATGCTGGAAAGGGGAGTTACAGAAGGAGGCTTCAAAATAACAGCATTACCCGCAGCTAAACCAGGAGCTATCTTATGCATGGCAAGATTCACAGGAAAATTGAATGGGGTTATGGCAGCCACAATCCCCACAGGAACCCTTATGTATAAGCCCACTTTTCCTTTGCCTGTGGGAGCTCCATCAAATCTCACCTCTTCCCCAGTGAGCCTTTTTGCCTCCTCCGCAGAAAGGGTTAACGTCTGAAGGGCTCTGGCTATCTCACCTCTAGCCTCTTTTATCGTCTTGCCAACCTCTTTAGAAACCAATACAGCAAGCTCCTCCTTTCTCTTGTCCATTATCTCAGCCGCCTTCATAAGGATCTCGTATCTCTCATAGGCAGAAAGAGAAGCCATCTCTTTCTGTCCCTTCTTCGCTGCCTCCACTGCTTTCTGCACATCCTCGGGAGTGGCTTTTGGAACAGTGTCTATCAAGGAGTTGTCAAAGGGGTTTCTCACCTCTATTTTTTCATCTCTATCTACCCACTCTCCCCCAAGAAGCATCTTCATAGCACTTCCTCCCTAAAATTGGTTTGTTAAAAGAATAACATTAAAATCTCTTTTTGAAAAGTTTCCGCAGTTTATCAATAACCATTCTGTCTGTAGGAAAAGCCATATCCTTAGGAAGATCCCAAAGAGAAAAAAATTTTACCTCGCTCAAATCATCCCCTGCCCGAAGCTCTCCGCCTATTACATTTCCCCAAAACCATACCCCCACTGTGAGATGCTCAGGATTATGAAAATTTGACAAAACCTCAAAAACATCCCCCACATCAACCACTAAACCTGTCTCCTCTAAAAACTCCCTTTTAGCTGCTTCCCTCACATCTTCACCCCATTCAACATGCCCACAAGGAATACACCACTTCCCCAGAGCAGGGGGCTTGTTTCTCTTCCCCAACAAAATCTTTTCACCCTCAACAACAATTACAGCGACACCAACAGTGGGATTCAAAAATTGAACAAAGCCACAAGCCTCACAGACAGGCCTTAACATCCCCCCTTTCTCTTTCAACGTAAGCTTAGCGCTACAATAGGGACAATATTTATAAAAGGGTTTCTCCCCCAATTTCGGCATATATAAACTATAATCAAAAACCTAAAGGTTGACAAACCTAAAAATTTTTGTTAATGAATGAGTGCTCATTCATTATAGGGGTGCAAAATGGCAGTAAAAACAAAACCTAAAAGAAAAAAGCAAAAGAGCAAGAGAGAGGCTATATTAAAGGCAGCTGAAAAGGTCTTTGCGGAAAAGGGATTTCATATGGCAAGGGTGGCTGATATAGCAAGACTTGCTGGAGTGGCTGAAGGAACTATTTACATCTATTTTGAGAATAAAGAAGACCTTATACTTTCCATATTTAAGGAGAGGTTTGCAAGCTGGATAAAAGAGTTAAAGAACCTTTTAGAAAAGCAAAATAGTGCAAAAGACAAAATACGAGCCATTATAAATCTGCATTTTAAAAGCTTAGAAGAAGACCCCCACTTTGCTCAGTTGCTTCAAATTGAATTGAGGGCTTGCAGTGCTTTTATGAGGGGAGGAAGTGCTCCGGAACTGAAATCCTATCTAAAAGTGATAGAGGAGGTGATAGAAGAGGGTAAAGCTAAAAAAGAGTTTAGAAAAGACCTAAACCCAAAGACAGCATCAAGAGCGCTTCTGGGGATGATGGATGAGATGGTAACCATATGGGTCTTAAGAAAAAAATTGAAACTCTCAGAGGTGGCGGATGAGATATTTGATCTTTTCTACAAAGGAATTCAAGGAGGTGGAGAATGAGCTATAAAGTGGAAAAAGCGGCTGTTTTAGGTGCAGGTGTTATGGGATCTGCTATAGCGGCACTTTTTGCCAATGTGGGAATTCCAACAGTTCTTCTGGATATACCTGCAAAGGGAGAGGATAAAAATGAGATAGTTAAAGCTGGTCTGGAAAGGGCTTTGAAAGCAAGGCCGGCAGCCTTTTACCTGAAAGAATTCGCAGAACTTATAGAGATAGGAAATTTTGAAGATGATATGAACAAGATATCCGACTGTGATCT
>JALVKL010000089.1 GCA_027033775.1 bacterium
GATAAACCGCCTATAGCGCTGATGAACCATAAAGGAGAAAGAGAACTGGCTGCTGTACCCTCTGGAGTTTCAATTCTGACACCACCAACTGTTGTATTACCACTCGCAGTGGCAGCAATAAGAACTATATCACCTTCTGTGAGATAGACATTGGAAGCACTTGCTGTTCCATTAAAATCTACCAATACACCGTGTATTGTTACAGCACCATTTGTACCAAGAGATGTTGCAGTCCAAGTCACACCATCAGTAGTGTAATATACTGTTAAACCAGCAGAAGCATAACCACTTTCTCCTATCTTAACAGCTATATACTCTGTAGTAGTAGCTGTAGAACCCTTTACAGTAAGATTATCCTTCCAGCTTGATCCTGCCTGTGAATACATGGCAACGGCTGAAGCTGTAGCGTTACCTGAGGCTATAGTGTAACCACTACTCACTATATCCATCTGATAATTTCCTGCTATTATCTCCTCAGGATCGTATAAATTCTCAATATTGTTGGTAGATGTTGCGGTGACAAGTCCAATTCCTATAGCTCCGTCTCTCAAAGTGAATATATCCGTTTTCATTACCTGATTCTCACCAGGAGTGGCGGTAACTTCCAACTTGAAGTTACCTTCCATAACCACATCCCTAATAATAGCCTCAATCTTGTCAGGAGCATCCGTGCTCCACAAAGCAGCGGCATCACCGTTTAAAAGCTTTTTGGTGTTGAACTCAGTAGCTTTGGAGATTCTGTCAATTTCTGCCTTTAACTGCTGGATCTCTTTCTGAATCTCTACCCTATCGGTGGCGGTGAGCGTTCCGTTTGCCGCTTGAACGGCAAGCTCTCTCATCCTTTGTAAGATACCGTGGACTTCTTTCAAAGCTCCTTCAGCTGTCTGGAGCAGAGAGATACCGTCCTGGGCGTTAAGTGTTGCCCTGTGAAGACCGCTTATCTGAGCGCGCATCTTCTCACTTATGGCAAGGCCAGAAGCATCGTCCGCTGCAGAATTGATCCTTAAACCAGAGGCAAGTCTTTTAAGGGATACCTGAAGGGCATCGTTGGCCCTGCCAAGGTTAAGCTGAGTGTCAATAGCCATTATGTTTGTGTTGATAAAAATTCCACCCATTTCCAACCTCCTTGTTGGTTTTTAGGGCTTCCCTGCCCTAATTATTAATTCTTGATTTACCGGCCCTGCCGGTGGCTTTATCAGTCCATTAACCACCCCCTTTCCTTTTGATTTTTTCTCGCTATTTTATATCGGCGATTTTTCCTGAAACTTTAGAAAGAAGAGAAAAATTTTTTAAATCTCAAGAACCTCAACAATGTGAGAGACCTTTATGTTCGAACGCAAAAGCAGATTTATCTTTTCAAGTTGAAGCATACAGGCTGGACAATCTGTAACGATAAGCTCCACATTTTTGGATATAAAATGCTTTAACCTTTCTCTTCCTGTTTCCATAGAAATCTTAGGATAATTTACAGAGACAGAACCGCCAAAGCCACAGCACTCATAGATGTTTGTTGGTATATAATTTTCAGAAAAGATTTTAAACAATGCATCATTGAGGGAATCTTTTATATTCTGTCCCCTTACAAGGTGGCACGGAAAGTGAAAGGAAATCTTTAAATCTTTAAATTCAGGCTTAACCTTTATAATATCGG
>JALVKL010000090.1 GCA_027033775.1 bacterium
GAGTCTTTAGAAGCTCTTTAGCCTTCTGAGCCTCTAAACTTTTGGGATAATCTCTTAAAAGTTTATTCAAAAGTATCCTTGCAGCACCTTTATCCTGTAATTTCAAAAACGCCAATGCCTCCTTTAATAAAGAAGAAGGCACTTTCGTGCTTTTGGGATATTTTCTTCTGAAATCTTCAAATTGTAAAATGGCATCCCTGTACTTACCAAGGCCATAATAAGCCTCTCCTATCCAGTAAAAAGCATTTGAAGCTAAAGGATGGTCAGGATAGAGTCTTAAAAACTTCTCAAGTTTTTTGATGCCTTCTTGGAATTGGGATGACTTTATCAACTCCAAAGCTGTTGAATATAGCGCCTCGGGAGCTATCTTTTGCTGAGCTCCCGAGGGCTTTTCGCTAACTGTAGCATTAGAAGTTTTTGCCAATAATTTCTGCTCCACTATTTTCTTTATCTCTATAATTTCAAGCTCCATATCCTGAAGTTTCCTCTTTATATCGGCTATATCAGCGGTATTTGTATCTATATCTCCTCTCATATTATAAATCTCATTTTCAAGGGACTTTAAAGCTTGATAGATATCTCTACCTTCAACCTCAGAAGAAGCTTCGTAGCGTTTTTCCATCTGTTTAACCTTGGTTTCTAAGGTATCCAATCTGCTTTCCAAATTTATGACTCTACCCTCTAACGAAACAAACTGCTCCTGTGTAGTAACACACCCACACAAAAAGATAATCAATCCTGAAAAAATCAAAAACCCTATTCTTTTCATCTGGCGAAGCACTTCCCTACGCAAAAGACAAAGTCATCCCTTCTATTTTTGGCCCAGCAAGTTTCATTATGTTCATAGCAAATAGGCCTCTCTTCACCATAACTGACAGTGACTATTCTGCTAGGATCAACCCCTAAAGAAACCAGGAATTTTTTGGCCTCATTAGCCCTTTTCCAACCAAGAGCAAGATTATACTCATTGGAACCTCTTTCATCACAATTACCCTCTATCAAAAGGGTAACATTAGGGCACTCTTTCATGTAGTTAGCAATATCCGTTAAAATTTTCTTTGCCTCATCGTTTAAGTCGTATCTATCAAAAGCAAAATGAATGCTTGGAAATTCCTTAACGGCACACTGGGCAGGAGCTTTACTTTCAATCTCCTTTTCCATTACAGGCTTTGCCTCATGAGGTGTAACCACTGTAACTTCCTCTTTCTTTTTAGGGGCTTGAGCAGCAGGTTGAGGAGCTGTCTCTGTAGGAGGCTTTTTGCAACAACAAGCAGTTATGAAACCAGCGAAAAGTAAAATTATACCTAAGCTAATAAATTTTTTCATTTTATCACCTCCAGAATGGATTTTCCCATCTTCCAGAGAAAATCTTTATTTCATTATTACCATAAATGGATTTTAAAAACAATCCGCCCAATCTTTTAAATAATATGTAATCTCCGTTGGGAGACCACGTGGGATCCTCTCCTACACCCACTATCTCTGTGGCTCCCGTATCCAGATAATACAGTTTTATTAAATAATTGCCCTCAACCACAGAAGAATAGATTATGGCATCCTCTGTGGGAGACCACTCAGGGGAAACATCGTAATATCCAGAACTTATCCTAATAGCTCGTTTTGTCCTCAAATCCATATAATAAATGTTAGGATGACCTGTTCTATTGGACACAAAAACAATCTTGCTTCCATCAGGGGAAAAGGCAGGAGATGTCTCTATAGCTATTGACCTGGTTAGCCTTGTTAATTTACCGGTTCTAATATCACACAAAAAAAGTTCAGGATTGTCTCCAACATTGCCACTAAATATCAATTTATTCCCATCAGGAGACCAGAAAGGAGCGGTATCAGGACCAGAGGTAAAACAAACCCTGTTATACACTCCCTTTTCCACATCAAGAATGTATATATCAAAGTCTCCCTTTCTCATCATGGAAAATGCTATTTTTCTGCCATCAGGAGAAAGAACAGGAGACTGAATGGGTCTATTGGAAAATAGGACCCTCTTATAAACCCTGGCTCCCACATCTAAAAGGCAAAGTTCATATCCCCCTGCAACCTTCCTTACAGCCACAGCAGGATATGAAAACATGCCCTTATCGCCTGTGACCAATTGATATATATCATCCGCCATTTTATGAGCTATTAAGATTTCGGCAGCTTCATCTCCCTCAAAAGCCTTTGACATTAAAATTTTATTTTCTGAGGTATCAAAAACTGAGAGGGTTACATCCAATTTCTTGTTACTGTTTATATGAGTCTCAACACTTGCCAAAAGATCAGCACCTATCAGCTTAAGATCTTCCATAGAAAGCTCAATTCTATCCAAGGGATACAGCCTGAAGATTCCATAAGTTAAAAGATCCCTTTTGAAAACAGTCTCCATAACAGAAAGTCTTTCTCCTTCAAACTTAATGCCTATACCTAATTTAGTTACTCCAGGAGATTTTATATCCACATAAATTTTACAAAGGGCTACAGAAGACAAAAGACTCAATATAAGCGCTGTAAAAACAAATCTTCTCATGGTCTAAACCTCACTCCTATTTCTAAATACTCTTTATTATAAGTCAAAGGCAAGGGCTCAAAAGGAAAACTATTTTTAACTGCCCTAAGACAGGAATTATCAAAAACAATATCCCCCGATCTTTTCTCAAATTCAATTTTAACAGCCTCTCCTTTCTTGTTTATCTTGACATCAATTATAGTCTCCAATCCTTTCTTAACCTCAGGCAACACCCAGTTAAGCCTTATCCTTTCCACCAATCTTGCCACATAAAAAGCCAAAAGGGGATCCACTACAGCTTCACCCTTCACTTTTATCTGAGTTCCAGAGGAAGTATTTTTTTGAGATTTCTGAGATTTAAGCTGAGCCAGCCTCTCCTCTAAGTACTTTTCCTCTTTTAGAGCTTTCAGTTTTTTAGCTAATAGTTCTTCACTATTAATTTTAGGTTTAACCCTCTTTTTGGCTTTGCGAGCCTTCTTTTTTGAAACCAGAATCTCCCTTTTAGTGGATAATCTCTTTTGTTTAGCAAAAGATTTTTTTGATGAATACCTACGGGAGCTTTTTGCAACCTTTTTAGTTGTCCTTGGCCTTACAACGCTGACTATAGAAACCTCATACACATTGGTAAGATAATTTCTCTTTCTTTGGAGATAAAAACCTTTAAAACTTATAAGAACCCCAAAAAAGAGTATATGAAAAGCAAAGGAGCACAGAACCGAGAAAAAAAGGAGTCTATTATCAATTCTCACCTACGTTTCTCCGAAGTGGTAGAAATACCCACCCTGGTTATACCCAATCTTCTCAAGACAGCTATAACTTTGACAACCGCTTCAAAAGGCACCTTTCTTTCAGCTTCTATAACAAAAGGAACTTTGCCTCTGACCAGTAATATCTGTTTTATTACACTTTCCAATCTCTTCTCGGAAACCCTTTTTCTTCCCACATAAATTCTTTTTTCTGATTTAATGGAAATAATAATGGGATTCTCCTTTAATCTTAAAGCTGTAGCCTTAACACGGGGAAGATCCATAACTATTCCTTCCCTCAACATAGGAGCAGTTATCATAAATATTATAAGAAGAACCAACATAACATCCACAAGAGGAGTTACGTTTATATCAGACAGTGGTCTTTTTCTCATACTCCTCACCGTAAACCTCTATAAAAAGAAGGGCATAGGCTTTAAAATTATTAATAATAGCCTCAACCTTGCCGGTAAAATAGTTATAAAAAATGACAGCGGGTATAGCTACAAAAAGCCCTAAAGCAGTGTTAACAAGAGCCTCTGATATTCCAGGAGCAACAACAGCCAAGCTTGCAGAACCCCTTAAACCTATCATATGAAATGCCTTCATTATACCCCACACAGTGCCAAACAATCCTACAAAGGGAGCAACATTGCCTATAGTAGCAAGAGAAGAGAGCCATCTTGAAAGCTCGTTATAAGCCATCAACTCAGAGGACTCTATTATCGATCTTCTATCCTCTGTATGAGTACCAAAGTCCATATAAAGATCAAGAAAAAGACCAAAAGGAGAAGATCTGATGAATCTTCTTTTCTGAATTATGCTCTTCAAACTGGATTTATTATCAACCATAGCGTACAATTTTTGTTCTCTACTGTTTATAATCTTAAAATAAAAGAGCTTATAAAAGAAGACAGCCCATGAGATTATAGACATTACAGCAAGCGAGAGCACCACTATCTGCACCACTATATCAGACTTTAGGGTTTGGATAAAAATGGAAAATATAAGGGTTTTCATCCACTGCACCTCCAATCTTATACTAACCTTTGCATATTTATTAAACAGATCAGTGTCAACAACATGCTTGAAAACGCTTTCTAACAATAGTAAAAAATTAAGAAAGAATAAGCAAATCGGAGGCTAACTATGGCAAAAAGAGGAGGCCCAAGATTTGAAGAAGTTACCATCAAGTTGGATAAAAAGATATTTAAGTTGTTAAACGCTGTAAGTGGAGGAGATTCAAAAAAACTCAACAGGTTAATAAGAAGATTAATCATTGAATCTTTAAGCACAAAGCAAATGGAAGAACTGATACAAATGGCAGAAAAACCCAGCAGAAAAAGGAAAAAAGAGATAGAAGAAGAACCCATTGTGGAATAAGCTTGATGAAAAATCCCTCCTGTGTTAATACAACCCCTCATGGCTGAAGTTAAGCCTTTCAAAGGATTGCTGTACTCTGAACATATACCCATAGAGAAAGTGGTTGCTCCTCCTTACGATGTTATAAATGAAACCCTACAAGAGGAGCTTTATCAAAGATCACCTTATAATATTGTAAGAATTACACTGGGAAAGATATTTGAAGATGATGATGAAGAAAACAACAGATATACAAGGGCAAGGGCCTTTTTAGAAAAATGGCAAAAAGAGGGCATATTAAAAGAAAATCAAGAGAGATTTTATATATACAAGCAGGAATTCAAGGTAAACAATAAAAATTTTGTAAGATACGCCCTTGTGGCCAGAGTAAGGCTTGAGGAGTTTGAAAAGGGAATAATAATTCCTCACGAAAAGACACTATCAGCCCCTAAGAAAGATAGATTAAGGCTTATGAAAGCTACAGAATGCAATTTGAGCCCAGTGTTTGGAATAGTCCTTGAAGAAGGAAGTATATATGA
>JALVKL010000091.1 GCA_027033775.1 bacterium
TCAAGGGTTTTCTGAATTAACTTTTCAGCAGTTTCAAAGTTACCTATTTGCATAAAAGCTTCAGCAGTTAAAAGGGCTATGGGAATTTTGTTTTTCAAAGCAGAAACTTCTTGTTTTATTTTCCCATAAGAGGTTTCTTCTTTTATAATCAGATTATCTATTATTTGGTTGATATCTAGTTTTCCATCTAGTAATTTTGATGCTTCTTCCTGTGAGTCCCACGAAGAGTATCTGTAACCAAAAGATTTTAAGCGAACGGAAATCTGTTTGTACAGTTCTTCGTCTATAGTTTTAAGTTTATTGAGATATTTTTTCCCTTCCTCTGTTTTCCCTTTCTCGTAACTTATAAGAGTTAAAAGAATATATCTAAGCTTAGGAGTTAAGTTGTTAATGTTAGATAAAATAAGATCTAATTTGTTGAACTTTTTGAGTTGGGAAATGGTAAAAGCAATAAACTCTAAGTCGCTTTCATGTTCTTTAAGAATATTAAAGAGTAAATTAGACTGTTCTTTATGATTATTCGTATGTAAGATAATTTCAAGTAGGTATTTATCAACAATTTTAGTTGATTGGATATCTCGTGCTTTAAGAAAAACTCGCCATGCTGCTATGTAATTCTCAAGTTGCATATACATATTTCCGGCAAGTATAAAGCAAATAAGAGCATTCTCTGTTTCTTTCTTTTTAATTAGAAAATCACCATACATCTCATAAAAAACTGGATGGTATATTTCCTTCAGGAATTCTTCAATCAGATTTCTAATAGCAGAAAGATTAATCCCTGATTCTTCAGCTTTTTTTAGGCTGTCTAAGAGTATGTTAAATGCATTATAATAAAGCTCTTTTTTGCGAAAAGTATTTACGAGGAGTTTTATCGCTTTTAGGTTCAGTGGATCTATTCTCAGTACCCTTTTGAGTATTGGGATTGCTATGTCGTAGTACTCCTCTTCCAGTTTTCTCTCTGCAAAAGAGATGAGCGTTGAAACTGCCTCATCTTTCCTTCCCAGTTTTACGAGGGCGTCAACGTAAGGGTTAAGGACAGAGATGTTATCGGGGTTCTTCTCAAGGAGGGATTTCCCCAATTTCACTACTGTCATGTAGTCCTGATCCTTGACGGCCTCCGAAAAGAGCTCATCCTCACTCTTCTTCCTAAAGAAGTCAAAAAGGCCCAACCTTTCCCCCGGAGGAAGTGGGTGTCAGTGTATTATATTACAGTAAACCTAAATTGGAGTTTAAGAATGAAAGTTAACCTTAAGACGGATCCGGATAGAGCTAGGGAGGTGGGAACACTTCTCTTAAAGACTCTTGAAAGTGAAGGTATTTTTGGACACAAGGAACTCCCAGACGATGCCGTAAAGGAGGTTGCGGAGAAGTTAGACGTTGAAACGCTTTTACTTGTTGTAACTTATACAACGGCCCTTGACTACATGAGGAACGCCGAGGAGCTCTGGAAGAGTTCTCTCAATACACTCGGGGATAATGAGGTTAACTGGGTTTTTGACCCGTCTGCCGTTGTTAAAAAGGGAAGGGACGAGCTTTTGAAGGCACTTACGAAACATGGCCTTGCAAAGAAGAAGAACAAAGATACGGAGATATGGTTCTCAATCTCCAGGACCCTTTCAGAG
>JALVKL010000092.1 GCA_027033775.1 bacterium
TAAATGAGAGAGGAAAAGTAGACTTTGAAGAATATAAAAGACGATTAGAGCAAGGGGAGGACTTATCCTTTCCTTTTTGGGTATTTACTGAGGCTACTAGTGTAGAGAAACCAAATGAACAAATAATAATAAATCCAAGAAGTGTAAAGATAAAAGTTATTGTTACCGATAGGGGAGGAAGATGGGGTGAAGTTTATTATAAATGGTATAGCAAGCAAAGTAAGACGCTCATCTTTGTAGTAAATGGAGTTTATAATTATAGAATTTCTCACAAAAAAGATTTGACAGAAAAAGTTGCAAGAAGGACAATTTGGTCTAGATTTCTCGATGTTTCAAGTTTGTTAGCTCTTTCTGAAGATAATCAATTATATGGTAGTAGGAAAAGTACGGAGAGCGATCATAATTTGATGGAAGAATTTGATAATAAGTACATAAACGATGCTCCTTGGTTTTTGGATCCCCCTATTAAGGCAGACTTTTTTAAGGAGGACTTCGATAAGTGGTGGAATGAGTAGAATAAGTTTTGATTGAGATATTTTCCTATGGTAATATTTATTTATGCGAGTCCGTATTAAGAAGAAAATCTTATTATTGTTTCTTGGCTTCTTAGTCGTTATTATAGCAGGAGAGCTCTTAATATACTTTTGGCAGCCCCAAAAAGGTCGAGTAAATATCAGAGAGGTAAAAGGGGAAATAGGATTTTTGGCTTCAAGTGAAGTGCCAGGGTATGATCTTTACTTGAGAGGTGATTTAAAGAAGCTGCTGAATAAGCATAATATTTATCAGTCTTACCTTAAAGATGGTGTTGTGGTTTTGGAAACAGCAGAGCAAGTGCATCCGGAAAAAATAGAAATAGTTTTAGCAAATAATCCAGGTTATTATGGCAGGTTAGTCTCAATAGTAGGTGAAAGAAAGATTTTGGTCAAAGCCTACTCTTCAGAGTTTGATTATACAAGCAAGTTGTATAGGTTAAAGGTTTATATAAATAAATCCCTTTTGGACAGAGATGATGCAGAAAAGATATTGAATCGCTATATTCTTGAGGGGTTGTATTTTATTTCCTCCCTTGCAGGGAAAGATAGGATAAATAACTCGCAAAAATTTTCTTCTGCATTGAAAGAAAGCGATCTAAAGATATTTGCTATAAGGAAATCTAATTCGTTTATCTTTAAGTTGTCCGACTTTACCCTTAATTTGCTGGTAAAACCTGTATTTGCCCAGAGCTGTTCAGGGACAAGGGATTGTTATGTGGAGAATACTTATATCACTTGTAGTGCTGCCGGAGGAGATTGTTCTGGTCAGTCATGTGATAGCGAATGTATTGGTTCTGATGGGAGGAAGGGTCGTTGCAACTGTGTTACAAGATGCGAGTATTCCCATGCTAGGGATTGCCAACTAACCGCAGGCGGGGGTGGTTGCTGGGCTCCTGAATGTGGAGTTGCAACTTGTACCCCTCCTGATAACCCAAATGCAAATCAGGCGAATTGTACATATATTCCTCCAGGAAGTCCTACACCGACTTCACCACCTGCGTCTTCACCGACGAATCCACCTCCCTCTTCGCCTCCCTGTACGTGGCATGGCGACAGCAATAAACCTTGTGGGCAGGATGTGCGTTTGGGCAC
>JALVKL010000093.1 GCA_027033775.1 bacterium
GTGGCTGGCCTTTAGAGACGGATTTTAGGCTTCATTTTTCGGATGAGGCCATCAACGCCCTTTTTGATAGAGCCAAACAGGATATAGGCCTTATGGTTTCCGAATTTGATAAGGAGAAGGTGCCTATGGCTGGAATTCCGTGGTATTGCGCCCTGTTCGGACGGGATTCCCTTATCACTTCCTATCAGCTACTTCCGTGGATTCCTGAGCTTGCCAGGGGAACTTTAAAGATATTGGCAAAGTATCAGGCAAAAGATTTTGATGACTTTACCGATAGGGAACCCGGGAAAATCTTACATGAATTGAGAGAAGGAGAGATGGCTAATACCAAAGAGGTGCCCTTTATCCCGTATTATGGAAGCGTGGATTCTACTCCTTGGTTTATAATCCTTACCGCTGAGTATGTTAAATCCACTGGTGATGTAAGGTTTTTGAAGGAGATTTGGAATAATGTGCTATTTGCGGCTGAATGGATGGAAATGTATGGGGATTTAGACGGAGATGGCTTCTTGGAGTATAAAACAAGATCTCCCCTAGGGTTGAGAAATCAGGGTTGGAAGGATTCTCACGACGCTGTACACCATAAAAACGGAGAACTTGCAGATCCTCCCATTGCTGTTGTTGAAGCTCAGGCTTACAAATATATGGCTTATAATGCGCTGGCGGATCTTTACAGTATAATGGGCAGGGATGAGGAGTTCAATCTTTATAAAAGAAAGGCTGAAGAATTTAAAAAACTTTTCAACAAGACTTTCTGGATGGAAGAGGAGCAGTTTTACTGTATAGCCCTGGATAGGGATAAAAAACAGTGTAAGGTTATCTCCTCTAATCCTGGACACTGCCTACTTGCGGAAATAGTACCCAGGATGAGAGCCACTAAGGTTATGAAGAGGCTTTTAGGTGATGAACTGTTCTCTGGCTATGGGATAAGAACTCTTTCAAAAAGAGAGGTTATGTATAACCCCATGAGCTATCATAATGGTTCTGTTTGGGCACATGATTGTGCCTTTACTGTTGAAGGTCTTGTGAAATACGGTTTTTATCGTGAAGCTTTAAAGCTGTTTGAAGGGCTGATAAACGCTGGTAAATTCTTTCAGGATTTCAGAATGCCCGAGTTGTTTTGTGGTTTTGACAAAGAAGAGGGTAGAGGGCCTGTACCTTATCCCGTTGCTTGCACACCACAAGCTTGGGCTTCTGGAAGTTTATTTCTTATGTTGAGGAGCCTCTTGGGTTTAAAGGTGGACGCATTTAATAAAGTGATATATCTTTTCGATCCTTTACTTCCAAAGGATATAGAGGTTGTGGAAATTAGAGATTGGAACATGTCCTGCGATGCTCTTTTTTCTATGAGGTTTATAAACAGCGGTGGTAGAGTCACAGTAGAGGCGTTAAGAAAACCTAAAGATTGGAAAATCATTCTGATTGTCAAATAAAGATTATTTTTCCCCTTTAACCTTTGCTATCTCCCTGTTGTAGGCTTCCATAATGTCTCTGAATTTTAATACTCCTAAAATTCTATTCGGATCATTCTCATCCACCACCAAAGCGAAACGGGAATTGCCATTCAGCATCCTGATAAGGGCTTCGTACAAAGAGTGAGATTCAAAAACTGTGACAGGCTT
>JALVKL010000094.1 GCA_027033775.1 bacterium
CCCTTACTTTCAGTCTCTTTTTTAAGAGCACTTAATATATCCAGAAGAGTCTCATGAGCCAGTTCATAAATCTCCTTAGAAAGGTTGAGATTAATAAGCTGGCCGCTCATCGGGTGTCTAAAAATTATCTCATCAAAACTCATGACTTGGTATTTGGGGTCCTTATCTGCACTTTTGGGCAAAACCAGTCGTTCCATCGAGGATGCAAGGATATCCATACCTTTGAGAGCTTTTAGATCCTCTTCCGTAAAAACTAATCCAAAAACATCAGCCAACTCCTTAGCGACTTCCTCATGCTTTCTTCTTGCAGCAAGGACCAGAGCCTTATGAATTGGGTCATGGAAAAATGCAAGAAGCCTTATTCTACTCATAATGAAACCTCCGTGATATAGAAGGCAAAAGGCCCCTCTTTTTCTAATTCCCTCACAAACTCGTCAAGAAGCCCAAAGTTTGGAGGGTTAGCTGTAATAATTCTGTCTTTTAACTTAGCATGTAAATCAATTAATCTCTGGTCGTGTGTTCTTCTAATATCTGGAAGCCCACCTTTCGGAAAAGAGAGTTTTAATATAGCACCGTCAGGTAAGAATTTGGATGGCAAGTATGTAACAATCCAACTATGCTTTTCATTTTCCCATTTGGCGATTTTTATCAATAAGGGAGATGCTCTTCGGTTTATATCCTCTTTTTTGTTCCCATATATTTGAACCGCATCAACCGAAATCTGCCATGGATATCGAGGTGGCCGGTTCCTATCCCCACGTCTGGTTCTGGACATATAATTGTTGGGTAATCCAAAAATCGCTTTGGGTACAGGACTACTGTATTGTATATTGTTCCCTGTTGCTTTCCATTGATAGGATAGCCTGTTAGGATTTTTTTTTGCTTCTATCATTAGCCTTTTAATATCGTGATAATATTTACGCTTTCTGAAATCAATCATGATTTCTCCTATATTACTAAGAGTTTCTTCATGGTTCGTTAACTCTTTTCCCACAACTATTCGAGATTTTTGTGAAAATTCAGGATATTCAGGGAATTCAGGAAGTGAGTCAAATATTGTTTGGATTTTATTGAAGAATCTTGGTAAATAACGATAAAATTCTTTGGATGATTCAAAAGTCCATCGTAAATATCCTTTTTCTGGAGCCTCAATGATCCTTACACTTCCCCAACCTCTTCGAGATCTACTTCCAATTCCTCCAAAATTGGCAAGTGCCCAGACGGAAAGTAGCAATGCATAATAATCTGTTCCCTCTGTATTGATTATATCAATTTGTAGCGAAAATATAGACTCTGGATCAATAAATGGACGCTGATTTACCATTCCACGGGCTCGTCTGTCCCAACCTATAGGGCCATAACCAAGATAACCTAATTCTCCGTTAAATCTTTCTTCTTTTGCTTTCTTAACCTTGAATGTTTGTCCGGGAATCACTCTTATGTGCACCCTTGATTTACTCGCTTCTCCACCTGTCGCTCCAAAGAGTCTCGCTTCCCATTCTTTACTTCCTCCAAGAGCTCTGAACCACCATCTAAGGAGCCCCTTTATGCTTGGTGGCCTTATCTCTGCCTCGCCATTAAGCGATGCCCCACCAAGAAACATCGGTGTTACTAC
>JALVKL010000095.1 GCA_027033775.1 bacterium
ATTTTGAGTCCCCCGCGTCTCCCAGTTCCGCCACTCCGGCAAATGCCACTTTCTGAGAGGTTTATAAGTTCTTTGGTTTAAGAAGTCAATCCGAAAAAACTTTCTATAATCTTTTTAGCTTTAGTTTCGGCAATCTTATGAACATAGATGATTTCATCTATGGATTTGTATTCCTTTATTTCAATTTTTTCTAGCACCTCTTTAACTACAGAGTATATATCTGTAAATCTGATTTTTCCTTGAAGAAAAGCATTAACAGCGGCTTCATTTGCAGCGTTGAGTATGGCAGGAGCAGTTCCGTTAATTTTTATTGCCTCATACGCAAGCTTAAGTAGGGGGAATTTTTTGGTGTCTGGCTTTCTGAATGTAATAGGGGGAAGGTTTGTAAAATCAAGCGAGGTGGATGAATTTTGGAGTCTTTGTGGAAATCCTAAGGCAAAAGAGATGGGAACTTTCATATCCGCAGGGCCTAACTGTGCCATTATAGAATTGTCTATAAACTCCACCATGGAGTGAATTATTCCTTCAGGATGTATAACCACATCTATCTTTTCTGGATTAATATTAAATAGAAAGGATGCTTCAATCACTTCGAGCCCTTTGTTCATCATAGTTGCTGAGTCTATCGATATTTTAGCTCCCATATTCCAAACAGGATGAGAGAGGGCTTCTTTAGGGCTCACTTTTTTCATATCTTCCATGGGAAGATCCAGAAAGGGACCACCTGATGCGGTAAGTATCAATCTCTTTAAAGCTTTTCTGTCTTGACCAAGAAGACATTGAAATATTGCAGAGTGCTCACTGTCAACGGGTATAATTTCTGTATTGTATATCTTGACATTTTTCATTATGAGTTTGCCAGCAGATACTATGCTTTCTTTATTTGACAAAGCTATTCTCTTTCCTGTTTTTGAGGCAAGGTAGGTAGGGATAACTCCTGAAAGACCCGATAAGGCAATTACAAATATATCTGCATCTATGGAAGGTATAAGTTTGTAGAGTTCCTCTTCACCTTTTATGTGGTGTGAGTCTTTTGGAAGCTCAAGCTTTATGTCCAACAAAGTGTGAACAAATTTTGGTTTAAACTCCTTTATTTGTTTCTGCAATAGATCTTTGTTTCTTCCTGTTGCTGATAGAAGATATATTTCAAAGTTTTGCCTGTTTTTCCTTATAACATCAAGGGTTTGAACTCCTATAGAGCCTGTGGATCCCAGTATTGCCACCTTTTTCATACCTTAAAGAGTCCTGATAGAAAAAGTGCAAAGATCAGGCTGTCCACTCTGTCTAAAGCGCCCCCGTGTCCAGGAAAAATATGTCCGGAATCCTTTACTTGAGCTTTTCTCTTTAAATAGGATTCAAAAAGGTCTCCTATTTGTCCTGCTAAATTAAGGGTTAGACCGCATATTAAAGCTTTCAATACACTCCAGCCAATGAAAATCATAAAAAGTGAGCTCAAAAGTCCACCTACGATTAAACCACCTAAAGCCCCTTCAACTGTCTTTTTGGGACTTATAGGATGAAGCTTTTTGTTTCCCCATTTTTTTCCAATAAAATACGCCCCTGCATCTCCTGCCCACACGGCTATGGCTATGGCTATGAGAAATAGGATTTT
>JALVKL010000096.1 GCA_027033775.1 bacterium
TGGGGTGGGCGAGGGGAGTCGAACCCCCAACCCCTGGAGCCACAGTCCAGTGCTCTAACCAATTGAGCTACGCCCACCATTCGGCGTAAATGAGAATAATATTTTGGTTGATTTTGTCAAGGCTGTTTTCAGGGAATTGACATTTTTTCCTTTTTGGCTAAAATAGCAAACTGGAGGAGATGATGAATCCTCAACTTTATGGCAAGTATAGGTCAAGGGCAAATGTCTTTAAAGCTCTTGCCCATCCTGCAAGATTATTTATTGTTCATGAGCTTGAAAAAGGCGAAAAGTGTGTCACAGATCTAACCAGAGAACTGGGAATGGATGCTTCCACAGTTTCAAGGCATTTGTCCATTTTAAAAAATGCTGGAATTATAGATAGTAGAAAGCACGGCACTCAGGTATTCTATTATATAAAAGTCCCTTGCATTTTAAAATTCTGTTCGTGTGTTGAATCTGTGTTAGAATCGGTAGCTAAAGAGAAGCTTCATTCGCTATGATTTTAAAGGGTAAAAAATTTTTTATTTTTATTGGTTATTTGGCAAATTTACCAAATAACCTAATATATTGTATTATGAGAAAGGACGAACAGTCACAATCTGACAAAAAGAGGTTTTTCGACTATGGGAAGGGAGAAAGGGGGCCGCCCCTATTTTAGATGAAGTATTTTATGGATTTAAAAAGTGTATGGGGAGGTTGGCATGAGAGTTAAATGGTTTTTGACGGTTTTTTCCTTGTTGGTTTTTGGTTTAGTTTTGGCTGGCTGTAACAGCCCCTTGGTAAAGTCAACCAGAGATGAGCCTATATCCTCCGTTGTTCCTGTCTCTGCTAAAGGTGCAAAGTATGTGGGATCTGAAGCTTGTGCCGACTGTCATGAAGAACTTGCTGCTTCCTTTAAGGAGACTGTGCATGGAAGAATTGCAGGTTATGAAAGCAAAGTGGTAGGAGTGGAGTCTGGATGTGAAGCCTGTCATGGACCTGCCAGCAAGCACATTGATGACGAGGATCCTTCTGAGATTATATCCTTCAAGTCTAAGAACATCACCCCTCAAGAAAGGTCTGCCATATGCCTAAGGTGCCATACTTCCGGGGATGTAGCCGATTGGAAGGGATGCAGGCATGATATGTCCAATGTTGCCTGCACCGATTGCCACAGCATCCATAAAAAGACGGGAGAGTTTTCCCTTGTGAAAAAGGAGCCTGATCTCTGTTACAGGTGCCACCAAAAGCAAAGGGGAGAATCATACATGCCTTCTCACCATCCCATTAAGGAAGGTAAAATGGTGTGTACTGACTGCCACAATCCGCATACATCAGCCAACAGATGGATGCTCAGAACCGAAGAAAGGATAAACGATCTCTGCTTCAAGTGTCACGCCGATAAAGAAGGTCCCTTTGTTTTTGAGCATGCCCCTGTGGTTGAAAACTGTGTTATCTGCCACGAACCGCACGGAACTGTTGCCAACAACCTTTTGAAGCAAAACGAACCCTTCATCTGCTTACAGTGTCATCACATGCACTTCCACTCTGGGCTTTCTTCTAATTTGAATTACGGCATCGGCAAGGTGAATGCTATTCAGCAGGTTATGACCACTAAGTGCACCCAGTGCCATTCTCAGATTCACGGTTCTAATCTGCCTTCTAACACCAGAGCTGGTATGGGCAGAAGATTGACCCGATAAAGGGGAGGTGGGCTATGAGAGTGTTAAAAGCAATCTTTTGTTTTGCTTTAGCTATTTTGCTTATTTCAGTTTATATTAATTTATCAGTAGCTGCTGAAGCAGGTAGCTCTTCTGGAAGTCCCAGTATCCATACTGATGTCTCCATAGGTTATCATGCTGTAGGAACTGACGATTCTATGAGAAGAGTGGCAGAATACCAGACCACCGATTCCAACATAAACATTAACGCCAGGATATATGGAAACTTTGATAAGAACTATTTTGATTTAAATGGGTACTACTGGGACGATGATGATAACGGATTGAAGGGCTATGTTGACTTCTCAAGAATACTAAGGATAAGAGGAGACTACAGCGAGTTCATTCACAGACTTGATAAAGACGAACTTTACAGGCATTTTATCAAAAAATCCACCACATTGGGTAATCCCCAGTTTAGAATACCTATACCTGTAAACAGAGTTGATGGCCCTCCGCCAGACTGCTATAAATGGATAGACTATCCCGCTTATGACGATGTAGTGGGTTGGGAAACCCATGGACCAAAGGCTTTCCGCTATACTGATCTTGATGTCAACAAAGATTACATGATTAGAAGGGATCTCACCCGTATACATTCTGAGCTTCAGCTTCCTTTCTTCCCGTATCTTATAGTTCACGGAGATTTCAGATACGAAACAAGGAAAGGACACCGCCAGGTGATGACCTTAAGCCACTGTGCCACATGCCATGTCACGGCGCAGTCTAAAAGAATAGACCAAACCACACAAACTTGGGCTTTGGGAGGAACCCTTAAGTGGGGTATTCTCACCTTGGATTACACCCATAAAGAGAAAAGATTCTACAGGGATCACGATGCTGTTTACAACTTCTATGAGCTTACCCACCATCCTCCTGCTTGGGATCCCCAATATGGCGGAACAGCTTATCCTCCTCCTGGAGGCGAGGAGAATACCTTTGGAAACAGGGTTAATTACCAGTATGAGTGGTTGAGATTTGCAAGGGTACCGGAAACCAAAAAGCACTCAGACATTGTTAAGCTACGTTTGGATCTTCCTTACTATACATCAATTACAGGGATGTATGTGTATTCTAAAACCACTGATACCGATAGAACTGAGGAGTTAGATTCGGATCTGGATGTGGATTACAACAGCGTTATGGTTAGGCTTTCTTCAAGTCCTATTAAGCATCTTTCCTTTACAGCCGGCTTCAAATACTACGATATAGACAGTGACGATGCCCATGTGAAGGATCTTGGTCCTGCTCCCAATCCTCCAGACAGCATACTGCCCAATCCAGGAAGTCACTGGGGTTACGACGGATATATAAATGCTGATCCTAATATAGACTTCAGCTATGAAAGAAAATCTATAGCGGATAGAGAGGTTAAAGAGTTTGATGTGGCCTTGAACTATCACTTTAATACCTATTTCAGCCTAAGATTGAGCTATAGGTTAAAGGATGTGGACAGAGATCACAAACTCCAGTATTGGGAAAATAGAGCTGCTCTCACAGACGAATATAGAAATATAGCCCTTACCAATGGAGATGAGCTTACCGATCCTGTACCTGCGGATTACCACCTTGATGAATACGATTACGGAGATCCTTTAATTCACACCTTTGATGTTGCCCTTTACTTCTATCCTTGGGCAAATTTAAACGGCTGGATTTCATTTACTTATGAACACAACGATGATCCCTTTGAGTATCCCCACGCAAAGGGAGAAAAGAGAATGGCTTTACAGAGTGCTCTATCTCCCAATTTCTGTTTCGATCCTTCCTGTGAATGTCCAACAACCTGTTCTCCTACCTGTACTCCACCAGGATGTGTATGCGTTCATGGTGCCAGTGCTACTCAGATAGGAAATGCTTCTAACTATGCAGACTTCTTTGTGCCTCAAAACAGAATTCAGGAGGGAACCAACCAACCATCTGATAAGTACGAAATCAAAGCATCAATCAACTGGTCTCCTACTTTCAACATGTCTATATCTCCCACTTTTAACTACATTCACGAGGACAATGACGATACCCCCTACAAGAGCAGACAGTACAACGCTGGAGTGAGCTTATGGTGGGCTCCTCTGAAGAAGCTTAACGTGACTTTAGCTTACAACTACTATTATGAAAAAACAACAACAGATTTCTGGTTCTCCTTCTTTAATGGCTGAGCTGGCTCAGACTTTACGCCCCAGGTTGGGGCAGAGCATGACGATGTGGACTATACCACAAGATACCATGCCATCACCTTGGCTCTTGACTTTCAGCCTATGGAAAAACTTGATTTGTCGGGAAGCATTACTTACACCTATTCCAAAGCAGGATTTGACAATGTTCATTTCTCCAACATAATTCCAGATCTCATTAGGATTAATCCAACAGCTCCACAAAATTATGCATGGGGAGCATTCACTAAGGAGTGGCCTGACGGTCATCCTTATTTCGATGAGATGGACGACTTCTCTGATCTAAAGATGGAAACTCTGGAAGTGGACTTGAAGGCCACTTATGAGATAACCAATAGGCTCTCTATAGATGTTAACTTCTCCTACCAGGACTTCAACGACGAGGAATACTACATTTACGATGGGGACGGTTCTGTATACTTTGTAGGAGCAACTCTAAAATACACCTTCTAACAAATGCCACTCCTACCTCCTTGAGGGTGGCCCATTTTGGGCCACCCTACAATAAAATTTTGACTAAAAGGGGGAGAATCAGACAATTGATGGGAAGAAAATCTTACACTGTTAAGGATTCTCTTCTATTGCTTTTTTAATCTCGTTGAAGGTACCGTCTGTGTCTAGGTTTCTTATTTCTATTCCTACATGCTTTTCCTTTGGAAATCCTGCTTCTTCGAAAGCGTCTCTGAAGAGCTTCCATTGCATGTGTCCTGTACACCCTGCAACATAAAGCTTATCTATATCCGCTCCTTTCAGTAGGACTTTGAGAAACACATCCCCGTCTGTGGCGCAAAGTTGAGGATGCAGATCCACCCAGTCTACAAGCTTTTCTCTTCTAACTCTATTCAACACTTCAAACACATCCATGGTTTGAAAAGAGGGACAAGTGCCCTCGCACACGCATATTATCAACCCTTTGGTACCCATGATCCACCTCCTCAATCTCCAGGAAAACTTATAGCATCGTAATCGCACACTTTCTGGCATCCTCTACAGAATTCAGGACATTTTTCGGGATGAACCACTTTTGGGAAGCCATCTTCCTCTTCCAACACACCATGGGGACAGAATTCCACACACTCAAGGCATCCTGTGCATTTATCATAATCAATAGTTGGAAACCACTTGTCTGACATGCTGC
>JALVKL010000097.1 GCA_027033775.1 bacterium
AATGGAGGCTATGGAGAATAGGGGCAAGGTTGTTTTAGCCTTTTATCTGTGGATTAGAGATACTTATACTGGTAAGGTTTTATGGAGTGTTTACCATAAAAGATCTGGTGAGGATTATCTAAAGTGGCTGCATTTTGGTAAGGTTTCTGTTCTTTCGGAGCTTGCGGATAAGATGGTTCAAGAGGTGCTGAGGAAGCTCAGAAGAGAGGGTATTATATCATGCGAACCTTGATAAGATTATTCTATCTGCTACTGGCTCTGTCTTTTGTTTTTTGTCATGCCCATGCATTTTTTCTGTCGGGAAAGCCCTATCTTGTCTCTATAAACGGTGTCAAATATTACAGGGAAGATTTTAAGAGATGGTGGCGATTTTGGAAGGACAAGAACACAAAGCTTACCAATTCCACTCTACAGGATTTTATCGACTGGCTTCTTATTACTGACGAAGCTCAGCGTCTTGGACTTGAACAGGAACCCTCGTATATAAGAAAAATTAAGGTGTTTCTCAAGGTCCGCTCTATTCTTCAGCTGAGACACGATGAGATAACCAAGAAGCTAAAGATGAATAAAGAGATGTTGTGGAGGTTTTATAAGGCAAGATACTCTCCTTTGATGAAACTGAAGGTGATTATGACTGACAATAAAACTGAAATGAGCAAGTGGGTGTCTGTAATGAAAAGCCCTAAGGATTTCAAGAAGGTATACAAAGAGCTTCTTGTTAAGGATAAGAACAAAACAAAGTCTTTTGATTGGATAAGACCTATATCCGTTCCTGTATCTCTGAGGAAACAGATTGTTTCTGCGAAGAGAGGAAGTATAGTGGGACCCGTTTTATACGAGAAGACTTGGATGTTGATTCTGGTTGAAGACAGAAAAGAAGCAAGCGAAGTTGATTTTAAGAGAATACAGAATGTTCTTAAAGAGCGATATAAAAAGTATATGGAAGCTAAATTGACAGCTGAGTTAGTGGATAGATTGAAGAAAAAGTATAAGGTAGAGGTGAAGTGGAATCTTATATCCAAAGTAGGTTTAACTACTGTTCCCAAGGAGTTGAGGAATAAAACTTTAATAAAGATTGACCACTTAGCCATTAATGCTTCTGAGTTTCAATCCCTTTTAAGAAAAGAGATCCAAGTAAGATCCATTAAGCCAGGAGATAGGGAAAGGTTAAACTCTATAAAGAGATTTTTGGTGAACAGTATAATTTCTCAGACACTTATAGATATGGAAGCTTTGAACAGGCATTATGAGAAAGGGCCGTTGAGGGACATTTATTGGTTTTATCGGAAGAATAGGCTTGTTAAGGAGTTTTTCGATAAAATTGTATGGCCTCAGGTGTTTGTATCAAATACTGATGTTAAAAATTACTATAAGCAACATCTGAGCGATTTTATTAAGCCAGAAACAGTGGAAATAGCTGTGATTCAATTGCAGGACGAGAAACTAATAAAGAGTGTATACAACAGATTGATGAACGGAGAGAATTTTTTTGATGTTGCAAGGGATGTGATGTTTCATGGGGCTGTCCCTAGAAAAATAACCCTTAACAGCTTGGTTCTCCCTGTTAGAAAAGCGGTTGAGAAGATGAAGCCA
>JALVKL010000098.1 GCA_027033775.1 bacterium
CAGCATAGGTTATGTTATTGTGCTTGATACTACTACGGGGGAGATATTGAAAAGCACCAGAATAGGATTTGGTATTTCCGATGTTGAAGCCAGTGAGAAAAAACAGATTGTAGCTGTTTCTGTTCCTCAAGAGCAAAAGGTTTATTTGTTCGATTACAACCTTGAGCGTATCGGTAATATCAGATTGGCAGGGGTACCTTCATCATTATGGATAAACAATGACTATATTTATGTTACTAATAAGACACACGGAACCGTTGAGATTTATAATATTAAAACTTTGAGAATGCAGGCTTCAGTATACTCGGGAAGTCTTCCTAAAGATATTACAGATACAGGTGTGAAAGTTTATGTTTCTAACAGTGGAGAAAACTCTCTTTCTGTTTTTGATAAAAACCAATATGTGATTCTTAAAAAGATAAATCTCATAAGCGCTCCTGATAGAATGACATTTTGTTCTCTTAAAAGTTTGTTATATGTAATCTTAAAAGACAAGGGGAAAATAGCCGTGGTGGATGTCATTAGAGACAAAATTTTAGGTTCCATAAATATTGGGTGTGAAATTTCCTCAATATTAGTAAATAAAGGATCTTAAATCCGAAGATAATTTTTTGCTATATTATGGTAGTGCTCGGCAAGCCTTTCTATTTCCTTTATCTCTTCCTCTGTGAGCTCTCTTGCCACTTTTGCGGGATACCCCTTGATAAGCACTCCTTCGGGAAATGTTTTTCCCGGTGGAACTAAAGCTCCTGCTGCCACTACAGTATATTTGGAGATTTTGACTCCGTCCATTATAATTGCCCCCATGCCTATAAGGCAGAAATCCTCAATGATGCATCCATGAATAAGTGCCCTGTGCCCTACAGTTACATTGTTTCCTATTTCAGTGGGAAACTTTGCTGTGGTTACATGAACCACAGACAAATCCTGTATATTTGTTTTTTCTCCTATTCTCACATAGTTTACATCTCCCCTCACTACAGTGCCGAACCAGATACTGGATTGGCTTCCTATCTTTACATCTCCCACTACATAGGCGTTTGGGGCTATAAAGACATCGGCATCTATAGAGGGTTGAATTCCTTTATATGGGATAACGTTATTCATGAATCCCTCCCATATTTGCAATTTTGTATATTAACGGGCTTACAGGAATGGCTTTTAGTTTCTCTTTTATTTTTGGGGTATTAAATATTCCCTCATCTGTAATGAATGTATCTACAAGTTCTAAGGGAGTTTCATCAAACAGAGCATGAAGTATCTTTTTTCCATCTCTAATATACTCTATCTTTTCTATTTTATGGAAACTTGAAAGTCCTTCAGGCAAGAGTTTTCCTGTATCAGAAATTACGAAATAAGGAATTTTGAGTGTATTACACACAAGAGCCAAAGGATATGTGCCGCAACCATTTACCACTGTTTCAGGTTTTATGGCGTCTGCCCCTGTTATAAATACATCAGCCTCTTTTATGAGGGTGGAAGCATAGCAATCTGAACAAAGTATCGCAGTTATATTTCCGTTGGAATTAAGGGAATTAACAAGTCTTATACCATGTCTTCCAGGAATGCACTCTGGTAATATCAGTG
>JALVKL010000099.1 GCA_027033775.1 bacterium
ATAACAATATTGCATATAGGGTGGATAAAGCTTATATAAGCTTATTCGAAATAACCGTTTTGCATTGGAGGGATGTGCATGCTTGACATTGGGTTTGTGAGAAAAAACCTTGAGCTTGTTGAAAGAAAAACAAGGCTCAGAGGGGTGGATATAGATTTTTCTGTTTTTAAAGAGATAGACGCTGAAAGAAGAAAAATCTTAAAAGAGGTGGAAGAGTTAAAACACAAAAAGAATCTCATCTCAAAAGAGATAGGAAAATTAAAAAGGGAAGGAAAGGATGTTTCATCACTCGTTAAGGAGTCTAAAGAGTTGGATTCCAAGATAGAAGAACTTGACTCAAAAGCAAAAGAGCTGACCAATAAGCTATACGAGTTCTTAGCAAATGTTCCCAATCTGGTTCACGATTCCGTTCCCATTGGCAAATCTGAAGAGGATAACGTGGTGGTGAGAACCTGGGGAAGCCCAAGAGAATTTGACTTTGAACCTAAACCACACTGGGAGATTGCTGAATTGCTGGATATAATAGATTTTGAAAGGGCTGCTAAACTTTCAGGATCAAGATTTGCGGTATTTAAAGGGTGGGGAGCAAAGCTTGAAAGAGCCCTTATTAATTTTATGCTGGATATCCACACCAAAGAACACGGATACAAAGAGGTATTTCCCCCATTTTTGGTAAGAGAAGAAGTTATGTTCGGAACAGGACAGCTTCCCAAATTTGAAGATGATTTATACAAAATAGAAAGGGATAATCTCTATCTCATACCCACAGCAGAAGTGCCTTTGGTTAACCTGCACAGAGAAGAAATCTTAAGCGAAGAGGACTTACCTATATACTACACAGCCTATACGGCCTGTTTCAGAAGAGAAGCTGGATCCCACGGAAAGGATGTAAGGGGTATAATAAGACAGCACCAGTTTGACAAGGTGGAACTGGTCAAATTCACAACCCCAGAAACTTCCTATGAAGAACTGGAGAAGCTGGTTAAGGACGCAGAGGTTATACTACAAAGATTGGAACTCCCTTACAGGGTTGTGGAACTGTGCACAGGGGATTTGGGATTTTCTGCTTCAAAGACCTATGATCTGGAAGTGTGGATACCTTCTCAAGGCAAGTATAGAGAGATATCATCCTGTAGCAATTGTGAAGATTTCCAAGCAAGAAGAGCAAGTATCAGATACAGACCCAAAGAGAAAAGGGGCAAGACCCGACTTGTTCACACCCTTAACGGGTCGGGTATAGCTGTAGGAAGGACTTTGGTAGCTATACTGGAAAACTATCAAGAAAAAGACGGCTCTGTTAAAATTCCTGAAGCTCTTATCCCATATGTGGGAACAGAAAGGATAGCACCTTAAAAGATGAAAGAGTTTGTAATTGGACATGAAACTACCATAAATAAACTCAAAGAGATGATAGAAAAAAAGAGGCTCCCCCATGCTTTGATATTCTCTGGTAAGGAAGCCATTGGTAAAAAGAGGGTTGCTTTGCTTTTGGCTTTAATGCTTCTTTGCGAAGAAAAATCTGCTTGTATGAAGTGTAGTACATGCAAAAGAATTGTTAAGCTTTATCATCCCGATGTGATCCTTGTAACACCAGCAAAAGAGAGTATTTCTATATCCCAAATAAGGGAGCTTCAACAATGGAGCTCTTTAAAACCCATGGAGGCTCATATAAAGTTGGCCATAATAGATGATGCACACCTTATGACTGTCCAAGCAGCCAATGCATTCTTAAAAACTTTAGAAGAACCGCCTTTAGGAACACACTTCATACTCATAACCCATGCTTTAAACAGACTGCCTTCCACTATTCTATCCAGGTGTCTAATTTTGAACTTCAGAGCCTTAAATAGAGAAGAAATAAAAAAAATATGCGAGATTAACGGTATAACAGGCATAAAAAGGGAAATATGTGAAAAAACGCAAAATCTCATATTCTCCCAGGTTGAGGATAAAAAATTATCCGATATGCTGAATATAGCCAAACTCATAGTGGATAATCCATCATTAGAAATTTTAGGCTTTATGGACACCTTGGGAAAAAGAATGGAAAAAAAGGCATCCCATATCCTTCTTTCTCTGATAAGAAAAATTTTGAATGAAAGGTTAAAAAAGGAAAAAAATGAAAGGCTATTTAAATTACATGAGCTGCTTTCCTTTGTAGAAGAATGCTCCTATAATTACAATGTATCCTTTAGATCACTAATGGAATACCTGATACTAAAAGGTGAAAGGCTATGAAGAACAGGTTTGGAAGGATAGAAGTTGTGTGGGTGAAGATTGAACAGGGCTTTCCCATAGAGCCCTTTGCTGTGGGAAACTTGGAGACGGAAATAGGGGATATTGTAGTTGTAGAAACTGAAGCAGGGGAAGTTTTAGGAACAGTTGTAAGCAAGCCTATCTCTTTAGATCCAGACGAAATACATGTGCCTGTAGAGGAGATTCCCCCTGTGTTAAGAAAGGCTACTCCTCAGGATATAGAAAGATCTAAAAAGATTAAGAAACTGGAAAGGGAAGCTTTTGAATTCTGTAAACAGAGAATAGAGAAGCGAAATCTTCCCATGAAACTGATAAAGGTGAAATCTGCTTTAGACAAAAAGAGAATTGTATTCTACTTCACAGCAGAAGGGAGAGTGGATTTCAGAGCACTGGTGAGGGATCTCGCAAGAAAATATAAAACTCGAATAGAGATGCGCCAAATAGGAATCAGAGATGAAGCAAAAATAATCGGAGGGATAGGACCGTGCGGCAGGATAACTTGTTGCTCCCTCTTTCTTAATAAATTCCACTCTGTCTCTATAAAGATGGCTAAAGAGCAATATTTAATGCTGAATCCTTCCAAGATATCTGGTCTTTGTGGGAGACTAATGTGTTGTTTAGCCTTTGAGTACGATGTTTATAAAGATTTGGCAAGTGATTTTCCCAAGGTTGGCGAAAAGATAAAGACCATAAGCGGGATAGAAGGAGAAGTTATAAGTGCAAATATAATAGACAAAAAGGTTATAATTTCTCTTGGAGAGAGCAAAGGGCAACTGACTGTCCCTTTAGATGAAATACTAACCTCAAAGACTGGAGGGAACAAAAAATGAAGTTTTATGTAACCACGCCCATCTATTATGTGAATGATGTGCCCCATTTGGGACACGCTTATACCACTATAGCCGCTGATGTTATAGCAAGATACAAAAGAAGCAAAGGATATGAAGTCTTCTTTCTCACAGGAACAGATGAGCACGGACAGAAAATAGAAAAGAGCGCACGGGAAAAAGGAATGACGCCTAAAGAGCTCGCAGACAGTGTTGTGGTAAATTTCAAAAAACTGTGGGAAAGGTTCAATATCAGTTATGATCATTTTATTAGGACCACCGATGATTACCATGAAAAAACTGTTCAAGAGATATTCAAAAAGCTATACGAACAGGGGGACATATATTTAGGAGAATATGAGGGATGGTACTGTACACCTTGCGAATCCTTCTGGTCTAAAAGCCAGCTTATAGATGAAAAATACTGCCCAGATTGCAAAAGGGAGGTGGAAAGGGTTAAAGAGGAAAGTTACTTCTTTAAGTTGTCTAAATACCAGGATGCACTCTTGAAGTTCTACAAGGAAAATCCGGATTTTGTAAAACCCAAAAGCAGAATGAATGAAATTGTCTCCTTTGTAAAGCAGGGGCTGAATGACATTTCCATTTCCAGAACAACCTTCAAATGGGGGATACCGGTGCCCTTTGACCAAAAACATGTGATATATGTATGGTTTGATGCCCTTTTTAACTATATCTCTGGTGTAGGTTATGGATGGGATGAAGAAAAATTTAAAAAATTCTGGCCAGCGGATCTTCACATAATAGGAAAGGACATTTTAAGATTTCACGCTATATATTGGCCAGCCTTTTTAATGGCTGCAGGTTTTGAGCTTCCCAAAAGGGTATTTGCCCATGGATGGTGGACTGTAGAAGGAAGAAAGATGTCAAAATCCTTAAGAAACGTAGTGGAACCCAACAGGCTTATAGACACTTATGGTGTGGATGCTGTTAGATATTTTCTTATGAGAGAAGTCCCTTTTGGTCTGGACGGAGACTTTTCCCATAAAGCTTTAGCCCACAGAATAAATGGTGATCTTGCCAATGATCTTGGTAATTTACTCTTTAGAGTTTTAACCATGACGATTAAATACTGTGACTCCACTGTGCCTTCCCCAAACAATGACAGAGACAGGGAATTGGAAGAGCTTTCCCATAAAGTAATGGAAGATGTTGATAAATTTATGGAAGAACAGGCTTTTAACAGAGCTTTAGAAAGCATATGGGATCTTATAAGAGCTGCCAATAAATATGTGGATACCAAAGCTCCTTGGAGTTTGGCCAAAGAGAAAAAAATCAACGAATTACATAACGTCCTTTATAATCTGCTTGAGACAATGAGAATTGTCGGAGTGCTAATATATCCCTTTATGCCTGAAAAATCCCTTTCCCTTTTAGAGCAGCTTGGAATGAAAAACGCTCCTCAAAAGGAAGATTTTGTATGGGGAAAATTGCCTCCTGGAACAAAAGTAAAGAAGGGAAAACCCCTCTTTCCAAAGGTTGACGAGGCAAAAATAGCTCAAGATGTTGAAAAAGAAATCCTGGAAGCAGAATCTTCTGAAGAGCTGATAGATATTGAAGACTTTTCCAAGATAAAAATAATTGTTGCCAAGATCATATCAGCGGAAAGAGTTCCTAAAACAGATAAACTACTCAAATTAAATTTGGATACAGGCAAAGGAATAAAAACTGTAGTAGCGGGTATAGGAAGTAAATACACTCCCCAAGAGCTTATAGGAAAAAAGATACTTTATCTTTCCAATCTGAAACCCAGAAAACTTAGAGGCATACTTTCTGAAGGAATGATTCTTGCAGCAGATGACGGAAAAGACCTCTACCTTCCCATTCTACCAGAAGAAACTCCAGTAGGAGCAGTTCTCAAGTGAAAATTATCGATACTCACTG
>JALVKL010000100.1 GCA_027033775.1 bacterium
GGGGACTTGGAAAAGAGGCAGCAAGCCATAGAGCAAGTTTTAAGTCCAATATCGGAGGCTCTCAGTAAGTTTGAAGATAGAATAAAGGATTTGGAGATGAAAAGGGAGACGGCTTACAGAAGTATAAAGGAAGAGATAGAGAAACTCTCTAAAAGAAGTGAAGAGCTTAGAATAAGTGCTGAGAAGCTGGCTTCTGCTTTGAGAAACCCCAAAATAAAGGGCAGATGGGGTGAGGTAGCTCTCAAGAATTTGGTGGAACTCTCTGGTCTTTCTGATTATTGCGATTTTAGCGAGCAAAGTTTTCTTCAGACAGATGAGGGATACTATAAACCGGATATGGTGATAAGATTACCAGGGGGAAGATTTATTGTAGTTGATGCAAAAACCCCAGTAGACTATTATCTTGAAGCCCTTGAGGCTGAAGGGGAAAGCGAAAAGAAGAAGCTTTTACAAAAGCATGCAAAGTCTGTCAAATCCCATGTTAAAAGGCTTTCTGACAAGTCATACTGGAAGAAGGTGGGTAGAAGTCCCGATTTTGTAATAATGTTTATGCCTGCAGAGGCTTTTTTTAGTGCTGCCTTAGAGGCGGATAGAGATTTGATTGAAGAGGCAATGAGAAATGGTGTAATAATTGCTACACCAACAATACTTGTTGCTCTGCTCAAAGTTATAGCCCTTTCTTGGAAGGAGTATATTCTTTCTGAGAATGTTAGGCATCTTGTGGATGTTGGTAAGGAGCTTTCAGATAGAATCAATAAATTTTTATCCCACTTTGTTTCCTTAGGAAAGAGATTGGAGGGTGCTGTTAAATCTTACAATGACGCCATTGGATCCTGGCATCGTAGAGTTGAGCCCACATTTAGAAGATTTTCACAATTATGTGGTGTATCAAAAGAGACTGAGCTTGAATCTTTGAATGTATCTGTTAGGGGTGTACTCGAGGATAATAAAGATGAGAAGACTGGGGAAGAGTCTTGAGGATTATTTGGAGGTCATCTATCTTCTCTCCAAGGAAAGGGGCAGGGTTCGTATAACGGATATAGCGGGCAAGTTAGATGTAAAAAAACCCAGTGTGGTTTCTGCCATTAGAAGGTTGGAAGCTAAAGGTTTGGTGTTTCATGAAAGGTATGGCCATGTAGAGCTTACTGAATCGGGTAAAAGCTTAGCGGAAAAGATATATTACAGGCATTCTATGCTTTTAAAATTTTTCAGGGATTTTCTTGGGGTAGATGAGAAGGAGGCTGAAAGGGATGCCTGCTTGATGGAGCATTATCTTGGTGAGGTGACAGTTACAAGGTTAGCCAAGTTTGTGGAATTTTTAGAAAGCTTCAAAAAGTTGGGCTTAACTCCCAGATGGCTTGAGAATTTCAGGATATATATGGAAACTGGAGAGCTTCCTGAATGCAAGCATTTAAAAAAATAGTGTTTTTTTTCTTCTCTTTTTTGCTAATTTTCAATTTATCGTATAGTCAACGCAAGCCAAGAGTCTTGGCTACCATTTATCCTTTGTATCTTCTGGTCAAAGACATTTCCTGCGATAAAATCATAGTGGATTACATACTTGATCCATATACTTTTCCTCACGGATACGAACTAACCCCTAAGGATCTGTGGAAAATTAAAACGGCAGATGCTGTTGTGGCTGTTGGTTGTGGTATGGAAGATTGGCTTTTAAAAGCGGCAAAATCAAAGCCCATCTTTTTATTATGTGAAGGTGTAAATCTTATAGATTCCAATCCCCATATATGGCTTTCTCCGCGTATAGTATCAGAGAGGGTTGTTCCTCTTTCTCAATTTCTCCAAAAGTTTTATCCTTCTTCATGTTTTGCTGAAAAAGCGAAGCTGTTAAGAAGCTCACTCTTACATTTGCTTGAATTACCCCATAGAAAAGATATTTCAGTTATAAGCCATCATAATGCTTGGATTTATCTTTTAAGGGATTTGGGATTGAAATATCTGGGATCTATTGAATCTTTTTCTCACCAAGAACCCACTTTCAAAAGAATAAGCCTTCTTTTAAATAAGGCAAAAAAAGAAAAAAAGGTGGTTGTTATAGCGGAAGAAGGGCATAATATTAAAATAGCGAAACTAATAGCTTTTAGGATTGGGGCAAAGGTTGTAATCCTTAATCCTATGGGAAGTTATGAGGATAAAAGTTTCTTGGATTTCATTAAAAGATTTATAAAAGGTTTAGGGATCTATTAGATGAGGGGATATCAAGTAATAGCGAGGAGATGGCGTCCTAAGAAATTTAGTGAGGTTGTTGGACAGTCTCACGTGGTTAATACATTGGTTAGTGCCATAAAGCAGGGTAAAATTGCCCATTCTTATCTTTTTTCTGGTCCCAGAGGGGTAGGAAAGACCTCCATGGCGAGAATATTTGCCAAAGCTTTGAATTGTGTCAAAGGTCCTACAGTAGAGCCCTGTTGTGAGTGTGAAAATTGTATAGAGATTGAGAAGGGCATTTTTGTGGATGTTATAGAGATGGACGCAGCTTCAAACAGGGGTATAGATGAGATAAGGGAGCTGAGGGAGTCGGTAAAATATGCTCCTACAAAGGGAAAATATAAGGTTTACATTATAGATGAAGTTCATATGCTAACCGAGCAGGCTTTTAATGCACTTTTAAAAACCTTGGAAGAACCACCATCTCATGTTATTTTCATTTTTGCCACCACCGAGTATAGGAGAATTCCTCAAACCATCCTTTCAAGGTGCATCAGGTTTGATTTTAGGCCCCTTGCCGAGGATGAGGCTGTGAAGATACTTGCAAATATATGTGAAAGGGAAGGGATAAAGTATGATGAGGAAGCTCTTCGAATTTTGGCAAAAGCCGCCTCTGGATCTTTAAGAGATGCCGAGATGTATCTGGAGCAGGCTATTGCCTTTTCAGATGGAAGAATTGAGAAGAACTTGATCCGTGAGATTTTAGGATTTGTGGAGGAGGAGGTTTTATCCCATTTTGTGCAGGCCTTATCTGAGGGAAGCACAGAAAAAGTTCTTTCAATATTTAAAGACAAGGTGGTAAATGCAGGTTATGATATATATGGTTTTGTTTCCTGTCTGTTGGAATTTATTTCTGACAGGCTAAAAAGAGCCGCTTTTACTGAGGATAAGGAGAAAGCCATAAAATTATACACTTTTTTTAAAGTATTTCTTGATCTGTCAGAGAGAATAAAGCGTCATCCATTTCCAGATATGCTTTTTGAAGCAGAACTCATAAGGCTCACAGCTTTGCCTCCCCTTGAAGATATAGCCTATCTCATAAAACAGCTTGACTTTAAAGTTTCCGAATCGCTTCAGAGCCCTAAAGAGGATATAGGTCTTTTAAATACAGATATTAAAGATAAATTTGTGAACAGGGTTATGGAAAGAGACAGGATTGTGGGCTCTATTTTGAATGAGGTTAAAATTAAAATAGAGGATGGGAAGCTCATCTTATATCCTAACGGTGTTGGTGGTATTGGTTGGGAAAAGCTAAAGGAAAAGAAGGATCTTATAAATGAGGTTGCTGACTCCTTAGGGCTCACTTTAATTTTTGGAGAAGAAACTGGGAATAAACGTAATAGCAATTCTATAGATTTAAGGGAAGCTGTCAGGGAGAACCCTGTTGTGAACAGAATAATGTCCCTGTTTGATTCTGCTGTTATACTTGATGCGAGGAGACGGAGGGAGCAATGAGGGATATATTCTCTTTGATAAAGGATTTTCAGAGGGTAAAGGCCAGGATTGATGACCTTAAAGAGGAGTTGAGGGGAAAAACGGTGGAGGGAATGGCTGGCGGGGGAATGGTGAAGGTAAAGGTCAACGGTGCCCAAGAGGTAATAGCTGTTGAGATAGATGAGGCTGTTTTAGAGATGGGAAAGGATGTTCTTGAGGATCTTATTGTCGCTGCAGTAAATGATGGATTGAGAAAATCAAAGGATATGGCAGAAGAGGAGATAAAAAAGCTTGCCCAGTCCTTTGGCATTCCTATCCCACCAAATCTGATATGAAAAGCAGGTTTCCATACAGAAGCCTTGAGGAACTCTTTAGCTTTTTAAAGAAAGTGCCTGGCATAGGGGACAGAAGTGCATTGAGGATGACCCTTTATTTTGCCGCTTTGAAGCCAAAAGAGAGCAGGAAATTTGCCAAGGGCATTTTGGATGTTGTGGATAACTTACAAAGATGTGCGGATTGTGGGAATATCTCCCAAGGAGAGACTTGTTGGGTGTGTAATGACAAGGAAAGGGATAGAAATTGTATTATGCTTGTGGAATCCGTTATGGACCTTTTGGTTATAGAGGAGGTTAACTATCGTGGCCTTTATCATGTGGTGGGAGATCTTGTTCCAGATTCAAAGAGAATATCCTCTTTAAGAAGAAAGCAGATCCTTGATAAATTGTTAGAGAGAATTGAAAAATACAGGACCAAAGAGGTGATAATTGCCTTTCCGTACACCATCAAAGGAGAGTCTCTAACCAGGTATTTTGCCAATGCTTTGAAGGGAAAAGTCTTGTTGAGCAGGCTTTCAAAGGGTATTCCTGTAGGCGGTGAGATTGAATTCATGGACACCATTACTTTAAGCGCCGCTTTGGAGAGGAGGTATACCCTTTGAAAGAGGTTTTTGTTGATGGCGTTGGTATGACCAAGTTTGGTAAGTTTCCTAATAAAACTTTGGTGGATCTTATGGCAGAGGCTGCCAGTTTGGCCATTAAAGATTCCAATTCTCAGGATGTTCAGGCTATATTTATTGGCGCTCAGAATCCTGAAGAATTCACTGGAGAAGCTAATATAGCCGCTGCTTTGGCTGATAAACTGGAACTCACAGGTATACCAGCTTCGAGAATTGAGACAGCCTCATCTTCTGGGGCTTCTGTTATAGAGGCTGCTTTTTATGCTGTGGCTTCTGGAAGGTTTGAAAGGGTGCTTGTTGTTGCCGGAGAAAAAATGACCCATCTTCCTACACCTAAAGTTACCAAAATACTTGCTGAGGTCATAGAGAGTTATGAGAGAAACTCTGGAGCTTCTATGGTGGCTCTCGCTGCTATGGTTACCCAGGCCTATGCCCATTACGCTAAGCTTTCTCACAGAAAACTTGAGCAGGTATTGTGCAAGATAGCGGTGAAAAATCACAAAAATGGGGCTAAAAATCCTTACGCACAGTTTCAGAAGGAGATAGATGACGATACATATTTCAATAGCCGCATAATATCCTATCCCTTAAGGTTATTTGACTGTGCACCTATAACAGACGGAGCAGCTGCTCTGGTTCTTACATCCCATAGAACAGATGTTAAGATATCGGGAATGGGTCATGGTACAGATACCATAGCTGTCAGACATAGGGTGCATTTACATCACTTCAACGCTGCCAGAATAGCTGCCAGAGAAGCCTATAAGATGGCTAATCGATCCCCTTCGGAAATCCAGTTTGCAGAGATCCACGATGCTTTTACATGTTTTGAAATTATTGGAGCTGAGGATTTGGGACTTTTAGATGAAGGTAAGGGATGGCGGGCAGTAGAAAAGGGATACACAGAGATAGACGGAAAAATACCCATTAATCCGAGTGGGGGATTAAAGGCCCGGGGGCATCCTGTGGGAGCTTCTGGATTGGCACAAGCTGTGGAAATTGTATGGCAGATGAGGGAAAAGGTGGCTAAAGAGAGGCAGATAAAAAGAAACGATATAGCTGTTTTGCACAGTATAGGAGGAATGTCTAATAATAATGTGGTGATAATATTTGAAAAGCCTGGCACTCCTCATTCCACAGGCTTTTGCTTTGAGAGGGAGATTGTGGATGCCAAAAAACATAAAAAGGATCCCATTAGGGTGGGAAGAGAGGGTATTTTGGATGCTTACACCATATTGACTGTAGTTCCTGAGGGTTTTCCTTCTCCCTTGGTACTGGGTCTTGTCTCTGTCCCATCAGGCCATAGAATTCTGGCAAGGGCTGTCAATCCTGTAACTTTCAGGGTGGGTGAAAGGGTGTTCTTGAGTAAAGAGGAGGATACTTTCTATTTCATGAAGGCTTCAGCTATGGAAAAGGCTCTCTTTTCTCTGAAAAAGGCTTTAAGGAAAGTGAAGCTTTCCATGAGGTGGAAGTTGCGTTGAGGAATTGACTTGTTTATATTCTTGTATATACTTTTCTTTTCAAGTGTTTGGAGGATATCATGATAATCAGGGTTAGCGAAATACCCGAAGAAGGGCTTTATTTAGATATAAAAGATGAAAGAAGAGAATTTGAATACAGCGGAATAAATCTAAAACTCTCAAAACCTTTTTCTGGTTTTATGACTGTTAAGAGAGCTTCCGCTAAAAGGGTCATAATAGAGGGGAGTGTAAAGGTTTCTTTAATCCTTATATGTAGCAGATGTTTAAGTGAGTTTGAGTTTGAGATATGCGAAACCTTTAAAGATGAGTTTTTCCCTGTGGAAGATTTCAATTACACAGAAAAAGAGCTTTCTAAAAGTGAGCTTGATATGCTTTTTTATTGTAAAGATGAGATAGATCTTTCCTCAGTTTATCTGGAGAAGGTTTATCTTTCTATTCCCATGAAACCTCTTTGTAAGGATGATTGTAAGGGCATTTGTCCTTTGTGTGGCAAAAATCTTAATGAGGGTTTGTGTGGATGTGACAGAAAATCTTTAGATCCTCGATGGGCGGCTCTTTTGGATATAAAAGAAAAACTTATTAAGGGGTGATAAAATGGCTGTTCCTAAGAATCGTACATCCAAATCAAGAAGGGACAAAAGAAGATCCCAGTGGAAGAAGAAATTTCAACCTCCCAACCTCTCTTTGTGTCCCAATTGTCAAGAACCTAAACTTCCTCATAGGGTTTGTCCCCATTGTGGTTTTTATAAGGGAAGGCAGATTGTGGAGGTTGAAGAGTTTTGAGAATAGCCCTTGACGCTATGGGGGGCGATTACGCCCCCTCTGAAGTTGTTAAGGGGGCTATTGAGGCTTTAAAAGAAGTAGATCACAAAATTATCCTTGTCGGTGACAGAGAGATAATCTCTCAAGAATTGGAAAAGCTGGATGCTAAGGGGCAGGAGCGCATTCTCATAAAACATGCCCCTGAAGTTGTCAAAATGGACGACATTCCCTCTGTTGCTTTAAGAAGAAAAAAAAATTCTTCCATAAGGGTTGGGCTTGAGCTTGTAAAAAACGGTGGAGCAAGAGCGTTTGTAAGTGCGGGCAATACTGGCGCAATTATGCTAACCGCTAAGGTGGTTTTGGGGACCCTTGAAGGGGTCTCCAGGCCAGCTATAGCGGTTACTCTTCCTTCCCGAAAGGATCCTTTCATTTTGATAGATGCTGGTGCAAATGTTGATAGTCGCCCGGAGCATTTGGTTGAGTTTGCTGTAATGGGCCACATTTACTCTAAGGTGATAATGGATAAGGAAAATCCTAAGGTTGGCCTTTTAAGTATAGGAGAGGAAGATTATAAGGGAAATGGTCTTACAAAGAACGCCTTTGCTTTGCTAAGAGCCCTTCCTCAAATCAATTTTGTGGGGAACGTTGAAGGTAAAGAGCTTTATAATGGTATAGCCGATGTTGTGGTGTGTGATGGTTTTGTTGGCAATCTTGCCCTAAAGATAAGTGAAAGTGCCTCTTCTTTAATGAATTTTTTTCTAAAACATATCTTTGAAAAAAGTCTTAAAGGTAAATTGGCTTTTCTGTTATTAAAAAAGGACTTGGACTGGCTGAAAAAAAGAGTGGATTATAGAGAGCTTGGAGGTGCTCCCCTTTTAGGCGTTAAGGGGATATGCATAATTTGTCATGGCTCTTCTAATGCTAAAGCTATTGCAAATGCGGTTAAAGTTGCGGTAGAAATGGCAGAAAAACAGCTTAATGAGAAAATAGAGATGAACCTTGCGGTAGCCCTTGATGTTGTTGGACATGGAAAGAGTATATGGAAGCAGTTAAAGGGGAAAATTGTCCAGTTTAAATCCTTAAGGGAAGAGGAGACAGAAGAATGAGATCTTTTATCAAGGGATTGAGTTATTATGTTCCAGATGAGGTTTTGACCAATCATTTTTTTGAAAAGTATCTGGATACATCTGACGAATGGATCACTCAAAGAACAGGGATAAAGGAAAGAAGAAGGGCTCCTAAAGAGGTTTTAACCTCTGATCTTGGTGTAGCAGCTGCTGAAAAAGCTATAAAGCAGGCTGGAATTGATAAAGCGGAGATAGAGCTTGTGGTTTGTGCTACTGCTACCCCCGATTATCTTTTCCCTTCCACAGCTTGTATAATAGGGGATAAGTTGGGAATTAATGGAGTTCCAGCTTTTGATATAGCTGCTGGATGCACAGGCTTTATTTATGGGCTTGCCATTGCCGACGCTTTTATAAGATCCGGGATTTATAAAACTGTATTAGTTGTAGGTGCTGAGGAGCTGTTTAAAATAATGGACATGGAAGACAGAAGCATGTGTGTGCTTTTTGGGGATGGAGCAGGAGCGGCAGTAGTTTCTGTAACAGAAGATGATAAAGGTATTTTAGGATTTAAGATTCACGCTGATGGTTCTTATGGTGATCTTCTTATTATGCCAGCAAGGGGGGTTGCCGTTGAGCTTACAGAGGATGTTATCAAAAAGAAACTGCATTTTGCTAAGATGAAGGGGAATGAGGTTTTTAAAATAGCTGTCAGAGAAATGGGAAATGTGGCAGCAGAAGTGCTATCAGATCTTAGTATTTCAGCAGATAATATAGATTGGGTTATCCCACATCAAGCTAATATAAGAATTATACAGGCTTTAGCTAAAAGAATTGGAATTCCCATGGATAAGGTGATAGTCAATCTTCACAAGTACGGCAATACCTCTGCTGCTTCTATACCCATTGCCTTGGGAGAAGCCTTAGAAGAAGGGAAAATCAAAAGAGGCGATATGTTGCTTTTGGTTGCTTTCGGAGCGGGTCTTACCTGGGGTGCTATGGTGTTAAAATGGTGAGGAGGAGCTAATGTTTCATACGCGTATATGTGAGTTATGCGGTATAAAGTATCCTATTTTTCAAGGGGGTATGGCTTGGGTTTCAGATTACCATCTTGTAGCTGCTGTTTCTGAAGCAGGGGGACTTGGAATTGTAGCTGCTGGTCATTTAACTCCCGATGAGGTTAGATTTCAGATAAGAAAGACAAAGGAACTTACCAATAAGCCTTTTGGTGTGAATGTGATGTTAATGTCTCCTTATGTAGAGGATGTTATGAGCCTTGTGATAGAGGAAAAAGTGGCTGTGGTGACTACAGGGGCTGGCAATCCTGGTAAGTATGTAAAAAGTTTAAAAGACGCTGGAATAAGGGTTATCCCAGTGGTGGCATCTGTTGCCTTGGCTAAAAGGATGGAGAGGGAAGGGGTTGACGCTATAATAGCTGAGGGGATGGAATCTGGTGGGCATATTGGAGAGGTTACAACTATGGCACTGATTCCCCAAGTGGTTGATGCGGTTAATATCCCTGTTATAGCAGCTGGGGGAATAGCCGATGCAAGGGGATTTTTGGCTGCTTTGTTTCTTGGAGCTGAGGGTGTACAGATGGGAACAAGGTTTGCCCTCTCTAAAGAGTGCAGAGTACATCCTAACTGGAAGGCTATGTATATAAAGGCTAAGGATAGAGACACTGTGGTCACTGGCAAAAGCACAGGCCACCCTGTAAGAATTATAAAAAATAAATTGGCCAGGAAGTTTGAACAGCTTGAAAAACAAGGTGCTTCCATTGAGGAGCTGGAAAGACTGGGAAGCGGTGCTTTAAAAGCGGCGGCAGTCGATGGGGATGTAGAGTGGGGTTCTGTTATGGCTGGTCAGATTGTGGGCTTGTTGAAAGAGGAAAAATCTGTAAAGGAGATTATAGACGAGATTATCTTTGGAGCCTGTGAGTTGCTTAAAGAAAAATGCTCTCAGTTTTTGGGGGAAGGTGGATGTTAGCAGTGGTCTTTCCTGGACAGGGTTCTCAGTATGTTGGTATGGGAAAGGATTTTTATGAGAGTTTCCCCAAAGTTAGAGATATTTTTGAGATAGCTTCCAATAGCATAGGAATTGATATGGCAAAGCTTTGTTTTCACTCCACAGATGAGGAATTGAAGCTTACTGAAAATACACAGCCTTCTGTATTGACTGTCAGTATAGCCATATATGAAGTAATAAAAGAGATGCTGACAGATGTTTCCTTTTATGCTGGCCATTCCTTGGGAGAATATAGTGCCTGTGTAGCTTCTGGTATTATGAATTTTTCAGATGCGGTTTATGCTGTGAGAAAAAGGGGTCAATTTATGCAGGAGGCTGTTCCTGTAGGTGCTGGTGCTATGGCTGCCATTGTGGGAGTTCCTTTTGAATTGGTGGAGAGGGTCTGTTCAGAGGTGGAAGGGGTGGTTGAACCTGCCAATTACAATTCTTCGGAGCAGATTGTGATAGCAGGTGAGAAGGATAAAGTGGAGGAAGCGGCTAAAAGGTTGAAGGAGCTTGGTGCAAAGAGGGTTGTTATGCTGAATGTAAGTGCCCCCTTTCATTGTTCCTTGATGGAACCTGCCGCAGTAAAATTGAAGAAAATACTGGATGATATAGATTTTTTTGATGCCAATGTGCCTGTTGTATCTAATGTGACTGCAAGGGATGTTGTTTCAGGTTCTGAAGAGAGAGAGCTTCTCGTAAAACAGGTCACCTCTTCAGTTAAATGGTATCAGTCTATTCTTTTCATGAAGGAAAAGGGGGTAGACCTTTTTGTGGAGGTGGGACCTTCACGAATACTTTCAGGTCTAATAAAAAAGACGGACAGAGGATTAAAAACCATTAACGTGGAAAAGCTTTCAGATTTAGATAAACTTGAAAAGGGGCTTTCCTTATGAAGGTTGCCTTGGTTACAGGAGGAAGCAGGGGGATTGGAGCTGCCATATCCTTTGAGCTTGCTTCCTTAGGAAATAAGGTTTTTGTGAATTATTCCAAAAGTGCGGAAAAGGCCCTTGAGGTGGTTGAGTGTATAAGATCCTCTGGGGGATGGGCAGAGGCAGTGAAAGGGGATGTTTCTGTTCCTTCTGATGTTGATAGCATGGTAAGATCTATCAGAGAAGAAGCAGGTGGCGTGGATATACTGGTTAACAACGCTGGTGTGACAAGGGATAATTTGATTTTAAGGATGAAGGAGGAAGATTGGGATTATGTAATGGATGTAAACTTAAAAAGTGCTTTTTTGGTCACAAAAGCGGTCCTTAAAGATATGATGAAGAAAAGGTGGGGCAGAATAATAAATATCTCTTCTGTGGTGGCTTTGATAGGCAATCCGGGTCAGACAAATTATTGTGCTTCTAAAGCTGGTCTTATAGGTTTTACCAAAGCTTTGGCTAAGGAGGTTGGAACGAGAAATATAACCGTTAATGCAGTATGTCCAGGTTATATAGAGACAGATATGACGGTTTCTTTACCGCAGGATGTTAAGGATAAACTTTTGGAAGCTGTGGTTTTAGGAAGGTTTGGTACTCCCGAGGATGTGGCTGGTATTGTAGGGTTCTTGTCTACAGAAAAGGCTTCATATATAACAGGTCAAGTGTTTGTTGTAGATGGTGGATTAAGTTTATAAAACTTTAGAGGAGGTTTGAGATGGACGTCAAGGAAGTGGAAGCCAAAATCAAAGAGATAATTGTGGAGCAGCTTAACGTTGATGAATCAGAAGTTACGCCGGATGCCTCCTTTATTGACGATTTGGGAGCGGATTCCTTAGACACTGTTGAGCTTGTTATGGCTATAGAAGAGGCTTTTGACATTGAGATTCCCGATGAGGATGCTGAAAAGATTAGAACTGTTAAGGACGCTATTGATTATGTGGTAAAGAAACTTCAGGAGAAAGAGTAGTTGTGAGGAGAGTGGTTGTTACTGGTCTTGGTGCTGTAACTCCCTTGGGGTGTGATGTAAAGACCAGTTGGGAAAAGTTGGTGAATGGGGTATCTGGGATTGGCCCTATAACAAAATTTGATGCCTCACAGCTTTCCTCTAGAATAGCTGCTGAGGTTAAGGATTTTGACGGTTCGTTATATTTTGAAAAGAAAGAGCTCAGAAGAACAGATCTTTTTATACAGTACGCTATGGCTTCTGCTATTCAAGCGGTTGAAGATAGTGGTCTTGATATCAAAGCTATTGATAGGGATCGGGTGGGGGTATTAATTGGTTCAGGAATAGGGGGACTAAAAACCATAGAGGACAACACCAGAGCCCTTGTAGAGAAAGGTCCTAAAAAGATCTCTCCCTTTTTTATCCCCATGGCTATTATAAACATGGGTTCTTCCATGATCTCCATAAGATTTAAGTTTAGAGGACCCAACTCTTCTGTAGTTACTGCATGTGCCACTGGTGCCAACGCTATAGGGGATGCTTTTAAAATTATACAGCGTGGAGATGCGGATATTATGCTTGCAGGTGGTAGTGAGGCTCCCATATGTGAGCTTGGGGTGGCTGGATTTGCTGTTATGCGTGCTCTTTCAACCAGAAACGATGAACCTGAGAAGGCTTCCAGGCCCTTTGATAGAGAAAGGGATGGGTTTGTTATAGGAGAAGGTGCTGGAATAGTTGTTCTTGAGGAGTATGAGCATGCCAAAAGAAGAGGGGCACGTATATACGCTGAAATAGTGGGATATGGAATGAGTGGTGATGCTTATCATATAACTATGCCCGATGAGAACGGTGAGGGAGCTCTGTTGTGTATGAAAGCTGCTCTTAACGACGCTGGGCTCTCTCCAGAGGATGTGGATTATATAAATGCTCATGGAACTTCCACCCCTTTAAATGACAAGGTTGAAACTATGGCTATAAAGGCTTTGTTCAAAGAGCATGCTAAAAAATTGGCTATATCTTCTAATAAATCTATGATAGGCCACCTTTTGGGGGCAGCTGGGGCTGTGGAAGCCATATTCACCATATTGAGTATTTACCATGGGGTGATTCCCCCTACCATAAATTATGAGTTTCCTGATCCGGAGTGTGATCTGGATTATGTACCGAATGAGGCAAGACCATGTGATATAAAGGTGGCTATAAGCAATTCCTTTGGTTTCGGTGGTGTTAATGCCTGTCTTGCTTTTAGAAAATTTCAAGGCTGATCTTCATCTTTTGGAGAAAAGAATAGGCTATAATTTTAAAAACGAAGAACTTTTACTGGAGGCCCTTACCCACCGTTCTTATGCTACAGAGATGGGCCTTGATTTTGATAATGAGAGGCTTGAATTTTTGGGGGATGCTTTCCTCAATTTTGCTGTTGGAGTAGAGCTTTTTAACAGATTTGATAGGGCTGATGAGGGCTTTCTCACCAGAAAGCGTGTGGAGTTTGTGAGGGAACAGGCTTTAGCCTATGTGGCAAGACACATTGGTCTTGGTGATTTTCTTCTTCTTGGAAAAGGAGAGAGGGAGCAGGGAGGAGCTTATAGAGATTCCAACCTTGCAGACGCATTTGAGGCTCTTATAGGGGCTGTTCTTATAGATGGAGGTGTGGATAAGGCCTTTGAAGTGTTAAAATTTTTATTGTTTTCCATAGATCTTCCTCCCTTTATAGATTACAAATCTGAGCTTTTTTCCTTTTGTGCACGAAGGAAGTTATTAGCACCAAAATTTTTGTGTAGTAAAATAAATGGGCTTTTCAGAGTGGAACTTTCTATGGATGGATTTAAGGCTGTAATCTTTACTAAAAGTAAAAAGGAAGGGGAGAGGGAGGCTGCTAAGGCAGCCCTCTCCTATCTATCCTCCCGTGGTTCTGGTGTTGCCCATGACTCTTCATCAAAGTAAAGCTCTTTTAGATCCTTCGGTTTTTTTACTTCCTGCACTTTAGGAGTATCTATGGCTTCAAATCTCACGAAAGAGGATCTGTACCAATCGACTTCCGGTATAGGAAGGTCAAACTTTTTCATAACCTCATAAGTCTCATAGAAGTGTTTCCATTGGTTCTCTCTTTCGGGATAATAGGTGAAGTCTCTCAGTATATCAGTTATAACCATATTGGATTCTATTATGAATTTTTGGAAAAGCCACCACTTTTTAAGGGAAGCCTCAAGATGAGTAAAGCCCATATATCCAGCTGATCCTTTTCCTTTCAGGGATTCTATACACCTGGCTATAAATAGAAAAAGTCCTGTGTACGTCTCCACAGGGTCTGTGACAAAAACATCAAATCTTCTTTTTGCTTCCTCTGGGAGTTCCTCTATCACGTTATACTGTTTTACATAGATGTTTTTGATATTTCTTTTTCTGCAGAACTCTTCAATAAAGGAATTTATTCTTTCATCAATCTCCACAACAGTTACACTTTTGGCTAAACCTGTTAGGGCTATGGCTATACTCAGCAGGTCGTCATCACCTAATATAAAGATATCCATATTTTCAATATCGCCCCTTTCATACATAAAGGCTACTCTTTTTATGGTGTCTATAGGCCTTATAAATCCCTGATCAAACTTGCTTGTGGGAAGGGGTCTGTCCTTAGTCACCTCTAAAAATTCCTGGTATATATCCTTGAAAAACCCTTTTATTTCTACTCCGCATCCGCATAAAGAGCATACTGTATCTTTCTTAGGAGAGACAGGAACATCCTTTATTAGACGAAATTTTTTATCTTTGTATTCTATTACTCCTTCGTCCATGAGCTTTTTAATTGTATTTAAGAATTCTATTATGTGGGAGTCTTGGTGATTAATGAGTTCCCAAAAGGTTTTAGGACCAGTTTTTAAGCTTCTCAATATCTGATTTTCTATTCTCAATTTAATCCTCCTTGCTCTTTCTTATTATGAGAACTGAACATTTAGCTTTTCTGGCAATCTTTTCAGAGACACTTCCTATTAATAGCCTTTCAATACCCTTTTTTCCATGTGATCCCACCACGATAAGATCTACTTTAAGGTTTTCCGCCTTTTCCAGAATAAGGTCAAAAGGTTCCCCCATATCAACTATTATTTCAGGGGATATGCCATACTCTTTTTCTATCTCTTTAGCCATGGCTTCAAGTTTTTCTTTAGACTTTTCTGAGAGTTTCTGATACATCTTTTCAAAGGTGTCCAGATCTATACTTGGAACCACTATCCCCTCAGATATCAGGATGGGAATCTCCTTTTCCACCACATTCATCAGAAACAATTGAGAATTACAGAGCTTTGCTATCTGTGAGCTTTTCCTAATAACTTCATGGCTTATCTCTGAAAAGTCAATGGCTGCCAAAATCTTTTCAAAAGCCATCTTCTTCCTCCTTGTTTAAGATTTTTATAATTTCTTCAGAAATTGCTTCAGGCTTTCTATTTGCATCTATTATTATAGCCTCATTATCCTGTGGAAATTCAAATTTTTCTTTCACCTTTTTGTAAATATCTATGTTGGCATCAGAAACAGTTCTTTCAAATTCTCTTTTCTTTAATCTCTTCAAAATCTCTCTCTCTTCTGCGTTGAGAAAGAAAAAATAACATTTGATGTTGTTCTCTTTACATCTTTTTCTCAATTTATCTCTGAATCTTCTTTGAGAAAAGGTAGCATCCAGTATTACATCTGTTTTTTTCGCTTCCTTTATGGCTTCTTCTATCATGGTATTATAAACTTTTTCTGTAAATTGGGGAGAGTATATGCCCTTTTCATACTTGTATTCTCCGCGAGAATAGGGATCAATTCCTGCCAGCCTTTTTCTTATAACATCTGAATTCAAAATTTTTGCTTTTATGCTTTTAGATACAATGTTGGCCACTGTGCTCTTTCCAGATGCTGGAAGTCCCATTATCACAATAATTTTTCCTTTTCTCATGGCAGATTTTCAAGATAGCTGAAGGCCAATTTAAAATACGAAGTTGCTCTGTTTTTTAATTTTTCTTTTTCCTTTTCTGGTATATTGGGATCTTTAAGCATAAGACTATTAACTTTTCCCCTTACATAGGCCCTATACAATTTGAAAAATGGTATAATTATATCAAGATCCTCGTCCTGAATCTGTTTTCTGTAAAGTTCAAGGGCTTTAGAACTTAAATCTCTTCTTTTGAGGAATTCCATATCCATTAACAAGAATGCTATATCGCAGGCAATATCGATGTATCTGAATCTGTCGTTGAATTCTATACAATCAAATATCCAAACCTTATCAGGTGTTACCACTATATGCTCTGTGTGAAGATCCCCATGGCAATCCTTCACAAGGCCTTTATCCGCCCTTTCATCCAAAAGTTTTCCATACTTTTTGTAAAATTCTTCTGTTTTTCTTTTAATGAGATCAAAGGTTTCCTTATCTATGGTTGTTCCAATGAACTCTTCGGTTTGCTGGAAATTTTCGTCTGTATTTTTTCTAAAGTTTTCCGTTTTTCCATATATTGCTATGTTTTCATTGGTTTCTGCCTCTAAATGAAATTGGGCTATCTTATTTATAACCCTATTTATATGGCTTTCGGCTATTTTTTTGTTAATTATCAAGTTTTTTAAGGATCTTTCCATGGGAAGTTTCTTCATAACCACAGCGTATTCCAAAATTTTTCCATTCAATTTAATAGGTTCAACGCCAAGGTATATATCCGGTGAGAGCCTTTTGTTTAGTTGAACTTCTCTTTCACAGAAGTATTTTCTTTTTTCTAATGTTGAAAAATCGAGGAAACCAAAGTTTACAGCTTTCTTGATCTTATAAACAAGCGGATCTGCTATGAACACTACCGAAATATGGGTTTGTATCACTTCCACCTTTTTAGGTTTGTGGGGATAAAAGTTGGGATTGCTCATGATTTTGATTAATTCTGAAGTCTGCATTTTTTACTCCTTCTCTATAACTATGAGATAACGTTTTTTCATTGACAATGGAAGGGTATAAGGTTTGACTTCTAAATTTAGATTCATTCTTTTAGCTGTTTCTAAAGCTGTATTCAATGTATTTTCTGACGCAAAAATAATGAGTTTCCCCTTTTCCTTTAAAAATGGAACCAACAGAGGAATAGCCTTATTTGGCGGAAGAAAGGCCTTGCTGGTAACGGTATTAAAAAAGCCCTTATAATCTATGAGATCTTCAATTCTTTTATTGACAGGTTGAATATTTTCCAAATTAAGCTCTCTTATACAGTATCTCAAAAAGTTGATCTTTTTTCTATTTGAATCAACAGCCAAAATTTTAAGGGAAGGCTTTGCTATTTTAATAGGCACCGAAGGTATCCCAGCTCCACAGCCAGCATCCAACAGATAAGATCTCATTTCAACCAATTTTGTGGGCATAAGAGAATCTATAATCAATTCCTCTAACATCTCTTCTTTGCTTTTTAAGCCGGTTAAGTTCATCTTTTTATTCCATTTATCAATAAGCTCCAGAAATTTTGTGAGTTTTTCTATCTGCTTCTGTGAGAGATGGAATAGTTCAAAAAGATTTTCTTTCACAGTATTCTTTCTGCTTGGGGAATTTTCTTAGTCTCCACAAAATATCTTACAGGGCCAAAAGGAAAGGGAATTCCAAAATAGCTTGTAAAAGGGGACAGCTTAATACCTGTTATTAAGAGTCTTTCCACATGAGGATCAGTTGTGATGTATTTCTGGGCAAGCTTTCCCAAAGGTTTGGATATAAGAAAGGCCAATGCCAGTGCAAGGAGAATATGCCACAGATCAAAAAAACCACCAAAAAAGAGAACAAACAAAAATATGATGGAAAGTATTAGGTTACTTACAGTTATTGAGGTTCCGCACCTTTCATGCAAAGCAAGCTCTTTTTCACCTTGTTTGAGTCTTAAAAGCCCTTCTTGCGCTGATGAAAGTATGATGTCCGGTGTTAGAAAAGGATCTTTGGTGTATATAAAAAATCCTTTTATATCGGCTAATCCTCCTATTGAGGGAAGTTTACCAAATTTCTCTTCCAATACATTGATGGTGGCATGCTCCAAGGCATGATTTTTTCTTAATATGGGATTTCTAAGCATATACCATAATTGTTTGGGAACCACTATAAGATTGAGTAGTGCCATAAGCATAAGCTCAAAGGAGATGAAATAGAATATAAAAAGTATGGCGATGGGAAGGAGTATAAGCCAAAAAATGGGATTAAAGATAAGCAGTATTACAAAGAAGATAAATAATAAAGGCAGAAACTCAAAGATAGGCATTATCCCTTCCTTTCTTTTATGCTTTTGCTGGTATAAATTATTCTCTGAATCGCTGTTATATTGGCAAAAACCGCAATAATGAAAAGTCCAACTTTAAGGAAGTTAAATAATGATGCTATTATAAGTACCACCATTCTTTCTGGCCTTTCCATAATTCCCACATCGCACCTTTCAATTATGCATTCAGCACGAGCCCTTGTATAGCTTACCATAAAGGATCCTATTATAGCCACAACGCTTAGCCAAAATAGAGTGGTATCCTCTTTCTTAAAGGCTAATCCTGTGATACCAAATAGAGCAAACATATCTGAATATCTATCTATGGTTGAATCAAGAAAGGCACCAAAGTCTGTGGTGTTGCCACTTATTCTTGCCATATTGCCGTCAAGAAGATCGCATATCCCAGCAAGTATGAGAACTATACCGGCTAATCTAATCTCGCCTGTATAGTAAAGAATACCAGAGAGAAAGCTTATAATTAAGCCCAAAAGGGTTATATGATTAGGTTTCACATTTATACTGTTTAAATGTTGAGATACAGGTTCTAAGAGGGTTTCGGTGTATTTTTTAAATTTCTTTAAAATCACAAATCCAGCTCCAATCTTCTTGATAAATAATTGGGGAGCTGGAATGCTCCAATATGAATCTTTTCGTTATAGTACTTTAAATCGGATAGTACACTTTTATCTTTTCTCATTGGTCCTTTTAGAGGATCGTATAGCTTGGATCCTGTGGTAAAACTCCACATTCCGCCATAGGTGGGAGTGCCTGCAAGGTATGTTCTTGTTATAGGAAAAACTTCTCCCATGGAATGAAAGACCTTTTCTAAAAGCTCTTCTTGAAAGTATGGGGAACCTGATTGAACATTAATAATTCCATCGTCTTTTAAAGCTTTATAACAATTTTCATAGAATTCCCTTTGAAAAAGCCCAACAGCAGGTCCAATGGGATCTGTTGAGTCCACTATTATAATGTCGTATTTCTTTTCATTGCAGTTTTTCATATACTCAATTCCATCTTCTATCAAGATATTGACCCTTTTATCCTCAAAGGCATAAGCTATAGAGGGAAAGTGTCTTCTGCACAAATCTATCACCTCTTCGTCTATCTCTACCAAATCAATTTTTTCCACGCATTTGTGTCTACACAGTTCCCTAACAGCTCCTCCGTCTCCACCCCCTATTACCAGTATATTCTTTGGATTTGGGTGGGAAAAAAGGGGAGTGTGAACCAACATCTCATGATAGGCAAACTCATCCTTTTCTGTTAGCATGATAGCCCCGTTTATTACAAGAAGCTTTCCAAAATCCAATGTTTCAAATATATCTATCTTTTGGTATTTGCTTTCCACTGAACAGATGCCCTTTTTTATCTTTAAAGAAATTCCCCATCCTTCTGAGTATTTTTCCATAAACCATAGTTCCATTGACCAACCCTCAATCCCACAGCACCACAGCGGCAAAAACACAACCTACCTTTACTACTTTATGTTCTATTGATATGCTTTTGATATATTTTATCTTTTTCCCTCTCATTTTCATGCCTTCTTCTGCCATTTTTCTTACCACTTCTTCCACTTGGGATTGGGAAGCTTTATCGGCATGTTCCATAATTAAAGCAGGGTAATCTTCATCTTCAGGAAACGCCGCTGCTACAGCGGCTGATATAATCTCTCCAGGAACTTCTGAAGTGATGCTTGCATAGGCTGCAGGAACAAGAGCACCAGGGGGAAGGGATATAGGATCTATTTCTTTACACTTTGGAGGGATTATACTGGACATCTTCACTAAGTTTGTATTTCCTATCCCTGCGTTTAAAAGGGCGCCATCAAAGGCGTTTAGAGGTTTATAGCCTTCGGATTTCCCTTTCACGAAGAAGAATTTAGTTGGGGTCTTCATTACCATCTTATATCCTCCAGCATTGGGGAATTACGGTTTGTGCTGTAGAACTGCCACGTGGTGAAGTTGACCTCTGTTTATCTCCATGGTGAACATATGCTCTGCGTCCAATTTATCTTTAAGTTTTTCAAAGGCTATCCATGGATCCACATTTTCCCCGCATGTGAAGAGATCAACAGCAGCGTATCCGTATTCAGGCCATGTATGGATGGCAAGGTGAGACTCTGCAATTACCACCACTCCACTTACTCCGTGGGGATTGAAGAGGTGAAACACACTCTTGACAACTGTGGCGCCTGCTTCTTCAGCAGCTTCTACCATGGTCTTTTCTATCCCTTTGATATCGTTAAGAGCTTCAGGATTGCATCCATAAAACTCAACCAAGAGATGGCGCCCCAGTCCCTTCATTTCTCCCCTCCTTTCTTTTTAATATGCAACTATGAGTATTTCTGCCTCTTTTTTTCCAGTGTTCTTAATGCTGTAAGTGCTTTCAGGAAAGATATAAAAAGAGTCTCCCTTTCTTAGCAGGTAAACATTCTTATTTATGGTTATTTTGACATTTCCCCTTAGTATATACCCAAATGCCTCTTCCACATCCCAGTCTTCATCTTCTATCTCTGCTTCAGGTTCAATGGATATTATAAGGGGATCAAGCTCTCTGTAGTGTAGATTTGGTATAGGAGACTCTATCTTTACACCTGGCTTTTCAAATTCAATGACCCTTCTCTCATCCTTTTTGAATGCATTCTTTTCTTTAATATCCATATCTTTGAAGAAGGATGATATATCTTCTCCCAAAACATCAAGAATGGCCTTTAGGGCAGCTATAGAGGGGGAGGTTTTGTCCCTTTCAATTTGAGAGAGAAAACCTTTGGTTAATCCTGCTCTATTGGCTAATTCTTCTAAAGTTAACCCCTTTGTTCTCCTTAATCTTCTTAACTTTTTGCCCACTTCCATCTTTTCACATGACCTTAAACTTTTCGTTTTCTACTAAACTTCTTGTTTAGTAATAGAGGCCAGAGATAGATAGTCAAGTCTTTTTGATTTGTCAATCCCTTTTAAGATAAAAAAATCGTCTTTTATAAGTTGGCTATTTATAAAGAGTTGTGGTATAAACAAACATTATTTTTTCCTTCATAGGAGGCAGTTATGGGCAATGTAATGGAAAAGTTCAGGGAGAGAATTTTTGAGGCTTTCCCCAGATCTTTGCTGGCTGTTATTGGCGATAAGGGTGTGGATGAAAGGGTTAAACTCATGTGGGATTTTTACAAAATTCGTAAAGAAGAGATCGCTGTTAGGTATATCCGTTATAAAGATTCCTTTTTCATAGAGACCCTTATGGATGATCAGGTTTTCCTTGTTGATACTGTAGAGCTTACCCTTAAACGTTGGAATATACCTTACAGGGCAGTAGTGCATCCCATAATACCTGCTGTTAGGGATAACAATGGAGAGCTTTTAGATATAGACGATGATAAGGGTTCTTTAGAGTCCTTCATACACGTAGAGATATTACCTGGTGTGGAAGAGGATAGAATAAAGAAATGTGTTTCTGCTTTAAAGAGCATCCTTTCTATGACTAAAGCCATGGTGGAAGATTTTGTGAAGATGAAGAAGAAGGTTAAGGATGCCGTAAATGATATAGAATTTTTGGCGGATGCGGGAAAGCTTTCAAGGGAAGATGCCAGCGAGTATGCTCTGTTTCTTGAATGGATTATAGACGACAATTTTGTGTTTTTTGGATATGGTAAGGCCCTTGAGAAGGACGGAGAAATTGAGTTTGTAAACGAAAAGGGCTTAGGTGTGTTGAGGGAAAGTTTACTAAAGGATACTTTTTTAGACTTTGAAGAAATTAGAGAGACTTTAAAGAAGGCTAAAGACATTGTTTTTATGGACAAGCTTTCCATAGATTCCCCTATACATAGATCAGGTAAAATAGACATTCTTGCCTCCAGAATAGTTTCTGAGGAGGGAGAGTTTATAGGATGGAGTTACTGGGTGGGGCTTTTGACTAAAAAGGCTATAAGCTCCAAAGGCGGAGATGTTCCCCTTTTAAGGAGAAAGCTTGTGGAGATTTTATCAAGAAGGAATGTGGTTTATGCTTCCCACGATTATAAAAGAATCGTTGAAATTTTTAACTCAATCCCTATGGAAGACCTTCTTTTATCCAGCGTAGAGGAGATAGATGAGGTCATAGATATAGTTATGGAGATGGGTCTTGAAAAGGAGATAAGCGTTGCCATAAGGAGAAAAAAGAAGGGCCTTATCTCAGTTCTTGTTCTTCTGCCTGAAGAGAAATTTTCCATGGCAGTTTCGGATAGCATAAAACAGCTTTTAATGAAGAAGTTTGAAGCGGATTATGTGGATGAGAGGTTTTCCATTTACGAGGAGGCCATTGCTTTCCTTTATTTCTTCCTCACCCCTCAAAAGGATGTGTATATAATAGATCCTGACGAGATTAAAGCAGAGATAGAAAAGCTTACTGCGGACTGGGACGATCTTTTCAGAGACGCTTTAAAGGAGAACTTTCCTGATAGTTGGGAGCATCTCTTTGTTAAGTACGCTCCTTCTTTTCCTATGGACTATAAGGCAACGGTTTCTGCTTCAGAAGCTGTGGAAGATGTTAAGTTTTTGGAGGAGGTTTTTGAACACAAATCTATAAAGGTGGCTATCTATGAGAAGGAGGGGTTTTCTTTTATAAAAATCTATAGCCACGAAGAGTTGAAGCTCTCAGATGTTGTGCCTATTTTGGAGAATTTTTATCTCAGCATATGGGACGAAAAACCCTTTGAGATAGAGTTTCCTTCTGGTGATAAGCATTATCTCCATATTTATAGAGTCCTTACCAAGGAAAATGAGCTTATAGAGGAAAAGACTTATGATAAGTTATCCGATGCCATAATTGCCGTTATGAATAGGGTTGTGGAATCTGATCCTTTAAATAACCTTGTGATAAAAGCCGATTTTGATTGGAAGTCTGTGGATGTGCTTAGAACATACAGAAACTATATTAGGCAGATTGTTCCCTCCATAGCTTACTCTACCGCTTATAGTGCTTTCAGGAGCTATCCCGATATAACCAGGTTGCTCTGGGATTATTTTGACACTAAGTTCAATCCTGAGCTTGGGTTTTCCCATGAGGAGAGAGCATCCAAGCTGGAAGACATAGAGGAAAGGTATTATGACTCTTTGTCACAGGTTTTTTCCATCTCCGAAGACAAGGTATTTAGGACCTACTTTAATGCCATAAAAAGCACCATAAGAACCAACTATTATAAGAGGAACAAAAAGTGTCACTACATTTCTATAAAGATAGACTGTAAATCAATAGCGGAGATGCCACTTCCAAGACCAATGTACGAAATATATGTGCATGAGAGGGGAGTGGAAGGTGTTCACTTAAGGGGAGGGAAGATAGCAAGAGGTGGTATAAGATGGAGTGACAGACCAGACGATTTCAGAACAGAAATTTTAGGTTTGATGAAAACGCAGATGATAAAGAATGCCATCATTGTTCCTACTGGGGCTAAAGGGGGATTTATAATTAAATTGAGATATTACAATGTGAAAGACAGAGAAGATGTGGAAAGACTTGTTAAGGAAAAGTACTCCATATTCATTAGAGGACTGCTTGATCTCACAGATAATATAGTTGATGGAGAAGTTATATCCCCTTCAGATGTTATAAGGTATGACGACGATGATCCCTATCTTGTGGTGGCGGCGGATAAAGGTACCGCAAGGCTTTCGGATGTAGCCAATAGTATAGCTAGGGAATATAATTTTTGGCTGGACGATGCTTTTGCCTCTGGTGGTTCTACTGGGTATGACCACAAAAAGATGGGTGTTACTGCTAAAGGGGCTTGGGTATGTGTTAAGCGCCACTTTATGGAGATGGGAGTAAATCCCGAAGAGGATGTTATTACAGTGGTTGGTATAGGGGATATGTCAGGGGATGTTTTCGGGAATGGTCTTTTGAGATCAAGGACTGTTAAGCTTATAGCGGCTTTTAACCACAGGGTTATATTTTTGGATCCTGATCCTGATCCAGAAAAATCTTACCAAGAGAGATTAAGGCTCTTTAGAGAGGTGAAGGATTGGGATCATTACAATCCTGATCTGATAAGCACCGGTGGAGGTGTATTTAGAAGAGATGCTAAGGAAATAAGGTTGTCACCAGAGGCTAAAAGGGCTCTTTCTACTGATAAAGATGTGGTTTCTGGTGAAGAGCTTATAAAGATCATTTTGAAGGCAGATGTGGATCTTCTTTGGAATGGAGGTATAGGCACGTATGTGAAAGCGTCCTTCGAAAGCCATGCAGAGGTAGGGGATCCTCCCAATGACAATGTCAGGGTAGACGCCAAAGATTTGAGAGTGAAGGTTGTAGGGGAAGGTGGTAATTTAGGATTTACCCAGAAGGCAAGGGTGGAGTATGCCCTGAATGGTGGAAGGATAAATATGGATGCCATTGATAATTCAGGGGGCGTTGATACCTCAGATCACGAGGTGAACATCAAGATTCTTCTAAGTACACCTGTTAAAAAGGGTGAGCTTTCGTGGGATGAAAGAAACAAGCTCATATTTGATATAGCAGATGAAGTACTGGAGAGTGTTTTAAAAGATAATTATTCTCAATCACTTTCTATAAGTCTTGATGTTTTAAGGAGTAAAGAGGATATAGATCCTTTTATAGACACCATTGGCAGATTGATAGATGACGGACTTATAGATCCTCAAGAAGTTTACCTTCCTAAAAAGAAGGAGCTAAAAAGCAGGTGGGAAAAGGGATTAGGTCTTCTTAGACCAGAACTTGCTATGCTTATAGGATATGAAAAGAGATGGGTTAAAGAAAAGCTGAGAGGCTCCAGTTTGCTTAAGGCCTCTTATTTAGACGACTATCTTTACAATTACTTTCCTAAAACTATAAGGGAAAGATTTGCCGAGTATATCCCTTCTCATCCTTTAAGGGATGAGATAGTGTTAACCTGTATTGTGAATTCCATTGTTGATCAAGCGGGTATCTCCTTCTTTACCAAGATGGAAAGGGATCATGGTGCTAAGGTGGAGGAGGTCACTGCGTCTTACGTAATGATGGACGGTATTTTAGATGCCTGCAATTTAAGGGAGCGCATATACTCTCTTGATTTTAAGGTAGATGCCCACGTTCAGTATAAGGCGCTTCTTGACATAGAGAATACTATAGAGGAGCTGGTTAAATGGAGCCACTTCTTTGTGGGTGATTGGCTTCCTTTAAAGAACGTGGTGGAGAAGTATTGTGATGAGATAAAGAAATTGAAAGCTTCTATAGTTGCTCTTTTAAGTGATCATGAGAAGGAGGAATTCATTAAAAGGAAAGAGTTTTATGCCAAATCTGGCTTTCCAGATGATCTTGCCTCTGATATTGCTGTTATTCCTTTTCTTTCCAACGCAATGGATATCATCACCTTATCAGAGGCAGTGGAAATGGATCCTCTTATGCTTTCCGGTATATATTTCACCATTTCCCACAAGTTTGGTATAGATGAGGTAGAGGAAGCCATAGTCAAAGAGGAAAGATTAAGTAAATGGGATCATTTAGCTTATAGCCTTTTGCACAGAGACCTTTACAGGGTGAGAAGGGCTCTGGTGGAAAGGTTTATAAAGTTTATGAGGGACAAGAACAAAGATGTGGATGAATTTATGGCAAAGGAGATTCATCACTGGGAGGAGATAAGAAGGCTTATGGATGAAGCTAAGAAAGAAAAGGCAAAAGGTCCATCTGTTTGGTATGTGATAATAAGGAGGATGAGGGAAATTATACTTTGAAGGTGATGTTTAGCACAGAAAGGGGTATTGAACCCTTTCTGGCACGGTCCATTTCAGGGGCTGGAAAAGTTTATCCAGCCCCTTTTTCTTTTAAAGGCAGGGTCTTAGTGGAAGATATCAGCGAATTGAGCTTACTCAGGTTAATATACAGAAATCCTTTATATCACAAAGCTTACATAGTAATGGGAAACATAAGCATTTCCAAAGAAAGGGAATGCCTTTACGATATTTATCAACGTGTGCTTGAAAGCCATATTTTTGATATCTTAGATTTTAGATTGCCCTTTGCAGTAAAAACCACCAGAAAGGGAAATCATCACTTTACATCCGAAGATGTATCTGCATACATCGGAGCTGCTATTATTGATGGTTGCAGGAAAAGGTTTGGTTTTAGAGCCCCTGTTGATTTAAAGAATCCTTCTATAATTCTAAGTGCTGATGTTATTAATGACAGATTTATTTGGGGCGTTGAACTGATCGGTTATGAGAGTATGCATAAAAGAAGATGGCATGTTTTCTATCACAGGGCAGGCATAAAGACCACCCTTGCCAATGCTATGCTCATTCTTGGTGGATATAGTCCTTTTTCTGTTCTTCTGGATCCCATGTGTGGAAGTGGGACAATTCCCATAGAGGCGGCCCACAGGTGCATAAATCTTCCAGCTGCTTACTTTAGAAAAGAAGAATTCATATTTCTGAAAGCTGGGCTTTTTAAAGATCTCTGGTTTGATGTTGTGGAAGAAGAAAATAGACTCATCCAGTGGTCTAAAAACTGCTTCATATTTGCTTCTGACAGGTCTTCAAAAAGTGTTCAAGGAGCTTTGAGTAATGCAAAAAGGGCTTTGGTTTCAGATAAAATATCTTTTTTAAATTGTGATGTTAAAGATTTGGAAAATAGCCTCCTTTCAAAAATAGACATAATAGTCACCAATCCTCCCTATGGCATAAGAATGGGTGGATTAAACAAAGCTAAAGAATCTCTAATAAGTCTATTTAATGCATTTGAGGAATCCTGTGCTAAGACTCTTGTTATTATTCATCCCAATGTTCCTTTGGTTTTTGAGGTTTTGGCTAAATACAGCTTTGTTGTTGACAAAAAGATAGAGGCTTATAATGGTAATTTAAGGGTTGCTCTTTTGAGATTGATCAAGCCCTTTTAGGGAGGAAGTGATATGGCGGGTCATTCCAAGTGGGCTAATATAAAGCACAAAAAGATGAGGGAGGACGCAAAAAAGGGAAGAATTTTCACCAAGGTGGCCAGAGAAATAATAGTGGCTGCAAGATTGGGCGGGGGCGATCCCGATAGCAATCCCCGTTTAAGAAGAGCCATTCAGTTGGCAAAATCGGTTAATATGCCCAAGGAAAATATAGAAAGGGCTATTAAAAGGGGGACAGGGGAGTTGCCAGGAGTCTCTTATGAGGAGGTGGTTTACGAAGGGTATGGTCCTGGAGGAGTGGCTATAATGGTTGAGGCTATTACCGATAATAGAAATAGAACGGTTTCTGAAATTAGATCCATATTTTCTAAACATGGGGGAAGTCTCGGAGAGTCTGGTTGTGTCTCTTGGCTATTTGAAAGAAAAGGGGTTATAAGGGTTTTGGAAAACGCCATTTCTGAAGATGAGCTTATGGAAGTGGCTATAGAAGCTGGAGCAGAAGATGTTAAGGTTGAGGATGGATTGTATCAGGTTATTACCTCTTTTGAGGATTATGATACTGTTAAAAAAGCTATAGAGGAAAGGGGCATTCCCATAGAGTCTGCCGAAATTACATACATACCTCAAAGCACAGTGAAAGTAGAGGGGGAGAAAGCTGAGAAGCTGTTGAAACTCCTTGAAGCACTGGAAAACCATGACGATGTTCAGCATACCTATTCCAACTTTGATATTCCCGATGAGGTCTTTGCTGGATTCTCTCAATGAGAATTTTGGGGATTGATCCAGGTTCTGTTATAATAGGCTATGCTATTTTTAATAACGGTTCACTTTTGGAGTTTGGCAAGTTAAAGCTTAAAGGCCATCAGTGGGAAAGAGCCTTTAAAGCTTACGACTTTGTATTTAATGTTGTTGAGCGTTTTGGAATTGATGAAGTGGCAATGGAAAAGATATTCTATGGCAAAAATGTCTCTTCCCTTATTAAACTTGCCGAAGCAAGAGGAGCTATATTAGCTGCTTTAGGTGCTTGTGGGATAGGAGTCTTTGAGTATCATCCCTCAGAGATAAAGAAGGCTTTAACAGGAAATGGCTCTGCTTCTAAAGAGCAGATTATATGGATGGTTAAAAATCTTTTTTCATTAACTCAGGTGAGTGAAGATGAAGCTGATGCCATAGCGGTGGCTTATTGTCATGTGAGTATGAGGGGATGTTAGCATTTTTAGAGGGTATAGTTGTGGATAAGTCTCCTTCTGAGGTGTTGGTGAATGTTTCAGGTATGGGATTTTCTGTTCAGATACCCTTTGACACATTCAGATTTATTCCTGAGGCGGGAAAGAAGGTATTTTTATGGGTGTACACCTACATTGGGGAAAAGGAGATTAAGCTTTTTGGGTTTAAGGATAGAGAACAGCTTGATCTGTTTAAGACCATTATCTCCATACCTAAGGTTGGTCCTAATGTAGCCCTTTCTATTATTTCCCATTTGAGTCATGAAAGGTTCTTTGAAATAGTGGACTCAGGTGATATCTCTGCTTTAAAGGCTATTCCAAAGGTGGGGGAGAAGACTGCAAAAAGAATAATATCCGAATTGAAAGGTGTTATCCCTTCTAAGACTTTCTCGTCTAAAGAAGGAGATGTTCTTTCGGCTTTAAAATCTTTAGGCTATACTGATGAGGAAGCTGTAAAGGCTTTGAGGATGGTGGAGAATAAGGAGTCCCTTTCGGAGGACGAGCTTTTGAAGGAGTGTTTAAAGATATTGGGAGATATGAAATGAGTTATGAAGAGTTGCCCTTTGAATTGGATATAAGACCTAAAAGTCTTGATGAGTATATAGGTCAGGATCGCATCAAGGATAATTTAAGGGTTTTCATAGAGGCGGCCAGAAAAAGGGGAGAGCCTCTTGATCATGTTCTTCTGTGTGGTCCTCCTGGTCTTGGTAAAACCACCCTTGCCATAGTTATAGCAAAGGAGATAGGAGCTGATATTAAGATAACATCAGGGCCTGTAATAGAAAGATCTGGGGATTTGGCAGCTATTTTAACCGGATTGAACCATGGAGATATACTCTTTATAGACGAGATTCACAGACTCCACCCTCAGGTGGAAGAGATTCTATATCCTGCTATGGAGGATTACAAAATCGATGTTGTGGTTGGTCAGGGACCCGGTGCTAAAACCTTAAGGGTAAAGCTGGCGAAGTTCACCCTCATAGGAGCAACCACCCGCATGGGACTTTTGACTTCTCCTTTGAGAAACAGATTTGGGGTTATTTTGAGATTGGATTACTACAGCATTGATGATCTTACTAAGATAGTTAAAAGAAGCGCTCATATTTTGGGTATAGAGGTGGATGAGGGAGGGGCTTTAGAGATAGCAAAGAGATCTCGTGGAACACCGAGAATAGCAAACAGGCTTTTAAAGAGAGTAAGGGACTATGCTCAAATAAAAGGTGAAGGAGTTATAACAGCGGAAATAGCTTCAGTTGCTCTTGCCATGATGGATATAGACCATGAAGGGTTTGATGTCATAGACAGAAAATTTCTTTTTACTATTGTGGAGAAGTTTGACGGTGGTCCAGTGGGTATAGAGACCATTGCCGCCTCTATAGGAGAGGAGAAGAGGACCCTTGAGGAGGTTTATGAGCCGTATCTCATAAAAGAAGGGTTTATAAAAAAGACTCCAAGGGGCAGGGTGGCAACATCTAAAGCTTACAGATATGTTGGGAAAATAAGGAAAATAAAGAATATGCCCCTTCCTCTGGAGGAGTAAGCATTGAGAATCCTTATCCATGCTTGCTGTGCCAATTGTCTTTTATACCCTTTAAAATCCCTTGAGTCTAAATTTTCTGAAATTTATGTGTATTGGTACAATCCCAACATACATCCATATCAGGAGTATCTGAAGCGCCTCGATGCTCTAAAAAGGCTCGAAAGGGAAAAGGAACTAAAAGTTATATACAATGACGAATATGATGTTGTTAAGTTTTTGAGGGACGTTGCTTTTAGAGAAGCTAAAAGGTGTGAGATATGCTATTATACGAGATTGTCAAGATGTGCTTCTGTAGCAAAAAGGGGTAACTTTGACTTCTTTACATCCACTTTGCTTTATAGCAAGCATCAGAAACATAAACTCATATTAAGCATAGCCGAAGAGATTTCTAAAGAAAAAGGGGTTGAATTTTACTACGAGGATTTCAGAAAGGGCTGGAGGGATGGAATTGAGGAGTCCCTCCAGCTTGGCCTCTACAGACAAAATTACTGTGGATGCATATATTCTGAACAGGAAAGATTTTTAGGTTCCCTTAAGTTCAGTTAAAGCCAATTTTATCTTCTTCAAAAGATCTGCCGGATTCTTTATTGGATATTCCAGTCGTTCAGCAAGCTCTTTCCCATTTATCCCTTCGATTTTCAGTGTGGAAAGCCTCTCCGTTACCTCTTCTTTGTTAAGGGGGAATTTAAGCCCTTTTATCTTTTTAAGTACCTCAACTGGCCAGGTTATATCCAAGGCTTCCCCAGCTGGTGTCAGAATACTTACTATAAGATCCAGGTTGTCCCTTCCCTCCAGTATCTCTTTATAAGCAAGTTTTGCCAGTCCACCTGCGGTATGGGCTTTGGGCGTTTTTTCCTTTAATTCTCCTTCAAGTTTTTTAAGGACAAGCTCTTCATCTGCCCTTAATATATTTCTTACCGTTTGCCTTGTCAGTCCTAAGAATGAAGCAATCTCGTCTTCTGTTTTCATGAGCTCCCTTGCAAGAACTATGGCATAAGATGCCTGTATAAGAGATGGTATCCATGTAAGATTTCTGTACTCTATGAGTTTTCTTGGCCCTCCAAGTATCTCTAAAGCTTTGAGGAACACCCTTATGGCTAAGGAGTCCACGTCTATCTCTTTTATCTCATCTGTCCCAAGTATTACCATTTCTCACCTCCCGTTTTATTTTTCATGTTTAAAAATATGTCTTATTTTCTAATTCTCAATGAGACTGTTACCCAATCATTCAAAGAAATAGTTTTAATCAAATCAAATCCTAAATTCATGTAGATATCCTTTATTGTGTTTTGGTCTTCTTCTAAAAATCCTGAAAGGATTAAACTATCATCTGCCAGCTCCTTTAATACTGCAGCATTTTCAATAAGGGTAAAAAAATCTATATTTGCTAAAATCAAATCAAACTTTCCTTTTATTGATTCTGGCTTTCCTAAAATTAGCTTCACATTTTTTACGTCATTAAGTTTTAGGTTCTCCTTTGCGTTGGAGATGGCAAGCTCGTCCTTATCTATGGCTATCACACTTTTTGCCTTCAGTTTAGAACATACTATAGCCAGTATTCCAGAGCCAGTTCCTATATCCAATACCCTTTGATAGGTTTTCTGTTTAAAGAGCTCCCATATCATAAGAATCATACCCTGTGTAGTTTCATGTTCACCTGTTCCAAAGCCCGATGCCGGATATATTATTATGTCTGTTTTTGTGCTGCAGGGAGTAACCCAAGGAGGTCTTATAAAAAACGGTCCTACCTCAACCCCTTTAAATGTCTCTTTAAATTTTTCTTCCCATCTGGGAGCTTTCTCTATGGAAAATGCTCTATTGAGTATTTTCTTGAGCTTTTCCGGATTAGGCTTTCTTTTGAAGTATATTATCAGTTCCTTTTCAGTTTCTTTTTCTTGATAAGCCCATCCTATGTGAGAATTGATTATAGATATTATAGGTTCTATCTCTTCTTCACTTGCCTTAACCCTCAACTGCCAGCATTCGTCAGTCTCTCTGCCAGTCATCTTCCACTCTTATGATGTCATCCTCTTCCACATATTCTCCTGTCTGTATCTCTATAATCTCCAGTGGTATTTTTCCCACATTTTCAATTCTGTGAAGGGTGGACTTGGGCACATAGGTGCTTTCATTCTCATGAAGATAAAAGGTCTTATCTCCTATGGTAACCTTTGCCGTTCCTTTAACCACTATCCAATGTTCGGCTCTGTGATGGTGTAATTGCAAGCTCAATCTTTTCTGGGGTTTTATTTTTACCCTTTTCACCTTAAATCTCTCTCCTGTAAGCAATACTTCATAGCTTCCCCATGGACGAAAGGATACTGTGTGTTCCACAGCCTCTTTTTTACCTAAACTCTTAAGGTCTTTCACAATCTCTTTTATCTTTTGCGTTTCTCCCCTTTTTGCTACCAGAACTACATCTGGTGTATCTACCACTATGGTATTTTCAATTCCCAGTGTTACAATTATTCTTTCGTTTCCCAATATCATTGAGTCCTTGGAGTAGTAACTCGCCACATTCCCTAATATAACATTTGAGTCTTTTTCTTTAGGATATAGCTCATATAAAGAATCCCATGATCCTATATCACTCCATTGAAAACTTGCAGGAAGCAGGGCCAATTTTTTACTTCTTTCGGATAAAGCATGGTCTATGGATATAGAGGGAAGATTTTTAAAATGTTCTTTAAGCTTTTCTCGGCTATATTCTATAAAGGGGAAAAGCTCTTCCGATACATTTTTTAGTTCTTCAAGTATCAAAGAGGCCTTAGCTATGTATATTCCAGAGTTCCACAGGTATTCTCCACTTCTTAAAAATTCTTCCGCTTCTTTAAAGGATGGTTTTTCCTTAAATTCTTCAGCTAAAAAGCCATCCGTTAGTGGTTTTCCTTTCTTAATATAACCGTATCCTGTCTCGGGTTTAGTGGGATTTATCCCCAAAAGGACTATAAATCCATTTTCTGCCAGCCTAACAGCTCTTTTTATATCGTTGACAAAGGAAGAAATAGGTTTGATTTCATGATCGGAGGGCAGAAAAACCATCACGTCATTAAGGCTCTTTTTATCCTCTTCTGTAATCCATTTTATAGAGTAAAGCATTGCAGGAGCTGTATTTTTCATATCAGGTTCCGTAATGATATTTACGTTGTTGCCTAAGATGTCCTTTACTAAAAAAACGTATCTTTCATTGGTGGAAATGAATATATCATCCTTTTTGGCAAGCTTTTGTGCTCTTTTGTAAGTCTTTTCTAAAAAACTTTCTTTTCCTATCTTTATAAATTGTTTGGGGAAACTTTCTCTGGATAGAGGGAATAATCTTGCCCCCTCTCCACCGCAAAGTATAACAACCTTCATCCAAACACTCCTTTGTTGTTAGAAGATTGCTTTTATGTATAATAAACCATAGGGGGTGGCAATGTGAATATAAAGGCCATAGATTTTCATGTTCACTTTGGAAAGCCTCACCAGTGGAAACCTTGGGTTACACAGTGGTGGAAGCGGATGAATCCAGAAGATTATCCTTTAATTGAGAATTTAACAAGGGAGTCTTTCCTTTCACATTTAGATAAAGAAGGTGTAGAGTATGCTGTGATACTACCAGAAAGGGCTCCCCACATCACCTGTGATGTTACTACAGAGGAAGTTCTGGAGTTTTGCAGGGGAACAAAAAGGCTTGTTCCTTTTTCTAATATAAACATTAACATAAGCTCTTGTCCTTATAGAGAGCTGGAAGAGCATATTGACAGAGGAGTTAAAGGGTTGAAGGTTCACCCTGTCCATGAGCGGTTTTCACCCTTAGATAAAAGGTGCTATCCTCTTTATTACATTTGCGAAAAACGTGGAATTCCTGTTATGTTCCATACAGGATCTTCCATATTTCCAGGTGCTTCCAACAGGTTTGGTGATCCTAAGCTTATAGACGAGATAGCTTCTGATTTTCCAGATCTTACAATTGTTATGTCACACGGCGGAAGGGGTTTTTGGTATAAAGATGCCCAATTTGTGGTTAGGATAAGAAAAAATGTTTATATAGACGTTTCTGGGCTTCCTCCTCATAAACTGCTCGACTATTTTCCAGAGCTTGAGAGATTAAAGGATAAATTTGTGTTTGGAACTGATTGGCCTGGGGCATCTATGAGAAAAAGCATAGAAGCTATTATGTCCCTTTCCATCTCTTCTTCTGCCAAGGAAGCTATACTTAGAAAAAACGCCGAAAAAATATTAAAACTTGATAATATTAGTTGATTTTTTCCTTCCAATTGCTATGTTAATTTAAGTAAATCTCATCATTGGTGCAAAGCGGCGTGAAGTCAGGTAATTGTTCAGAGGATGGTGGTGTCTTATACGATAAATTGAAAAAGATTTTCAGAAGATTTTCCCTTCCCATATTGGCCAGTTGTGGGGGATACATTGTTTGGGTTAACGAACTGTTTGAAAAAATTTCGGGTTATTCTTTAGATGAATTAAAGGGCAAACCCTTATCCTTTTTAACGGCAGAAGATCTGAGCCGTGGTATGAATTTAGCTATTTTAAAGAGAAAGGGTGGGGAAAGGGAAAAGGTTTTGTGGTTTACCGAGTCTGAAGGAGAGCTTGAATTTCATCTGCTAAACAGGATGGAGTTTTTGAAGGAAATATTTGATGCGGAAAGAAGGCTTGATCCTGTAACAGGTGTTCTTGACAGAGTTTCTTTTATGAAAGAGGTGAACTCTCTCATCTCACAAAGCAAAGACGCATTCTTTAAATTGGCCATTTTGGTTGTGGATGTTGTCAGATTTTCTGACATTACTTCTTTATATGGGATTGCTGTAGCAGATGAGCTTTTGTTTCAGATAGCCCAAAGGATACAGGCAGTTTTGAGGAAGGTGGATATTATTGGTAGGGTTGGGGTTGATGATTTTGGGATTGTGATTGCTCCTTTAAGGAGCAAAGAGGATGTTTTGAGGGTTGTTGATAGATTGTTTGCTGCCTTTGAAGCTCCCTTTCATGTAAATAACCAAGAGGTGAGGCTCAATATTAATATAGCCGTTGTCATTTATCCCGAGGATGGCGTGAATGCTCATCAGTTGATAGACAGAATTCATATTGTCTTACATAACTTGAAGGTTCGGGAAAACAAAAATACATTCTCCTTCTTTCAGCCGGAGTATGTTTATGAAACGGACATTGCTTTGAAGATAAGGGAATTGGTGCCCAAGGGCATAAAAAATAGGGAGTTTGTTTTGTATTATCAGCCTATAGTAAATATGAAGAACAAATCCATAATAGCCTGTGAGGCACTGCTAAGATGGGATTCTCCAGAGCTTTGCTTCATGTCTCCCATGGAGTTCTTGCCGGTGTTGGAAAAGTTGGATTTGATTTATGATCTTTCACTATACGTGATAGAGGATGTGTGTCTTACAATTAAAAGATGGGATAAAAAGAGGGTTAATCTTGATTTTGTCTCTTTTAATGTGTCTCCTGGGTTGTTTAGAAATGAGGAGTTTGTTACTGAAATGATAGATAAAATGAAAACCAGTTCAGCTGATACTTCTAAATTGTGTGTTGAGATAACGGAATCTGCGGTATTTGAATTTGAGGAGAAGGCTCTGAGTATCCTTGATTCAGTAAAGGATTTGGGATGTAAGATAGCTTTGGATGATTTTGGGACAGGATATTCCACCTTAAAACATGTGGTGTTTATGCCTGTGGATTGGATAAAGGTTGATAGATTCTTTGTGGCTGGATTGCCAGATAATGAAAAGGATATAGCGGTTGTTAAAACTGTTAAAGCCTTGGCGGATAGTGTAGGAGCAAAGGTTCTGGCTGAAGGTGTAGAAAATAAAAAGCAGGAATCTTATCTGCTTTCTGTAGGATATGCGTATGCTCAGGGGTTTTTATACGCTAAGCCTTTATCGGAGGATAATTTTTTAAAATTTTTATTAAATGGAGAGTTGCATGGGAACAGTAAAACTTGAGAGAGAAGGAAAGATAGCTTGGTTAAGTCTGAACAGACCTGAAAAATTGAATGCCTTGAATTTGGAGCTTTCCCAAGAGCTTTACCACACAATCTATCATATTGAAAATGATAGGGGCCTTAGAGCATTGATTATAAAGGGGGAGGGCAGAGCTTTTTGTGCAGGGGGCGATCTTTCCAGTTTTTCAGAGGCCAAAGATTTAAAGAAACTTGTAAGGGATATAATCACATATCTTAACGAGGTTATTCTCTCAATAAGAAGAATGGATAAAGTGGTAATAAGTGCTGTTCATGGTTTTGCTGCTGGAGCTGGATTTGCTTTGGCAATGTGTTCTGATATAACTGTGGCTGCGAAGGGAACCAAGTTCAGTCTTGCCTATGCTAAAATAGGAGCTTCTCCTGACATAGGAAGCAGTCTCTTTTTATCAAGAATTGTAGGATTTAAGAGAGCGTCTTATTACACGCTAACAGGGGATTTTATAGAGGTAGATGAGGCTTATCAGTGGGGTTTGGTGAACAAAGTTGTGGATGAGGATAAAATATTTGAAGAAGCAAAATCTTTGGCCAAGAAATTGTCCTCTCTTTCACCTTTAGCTGTTAAGGTTGATAAAGATTTAATAAACAGAGAGCTTTTCTGGGATATAGAGACCATTTTAGAGAAAGAAAAGCTGGGTATATGCTGGCTGTCTACCACTGAAGATATGAAAGAGGGAATAAAAGCCTTTTTAGAAAAGAGAAAACCAGAGTTTCGTGGTAGATGATAAGGCTTAAAGGTCTCTACATACATATTCCCTTTTGTATGAGAAAATGTGCCTATTGTAGCTTTTTTTCTGTTGATAACTATACAGATGAGCTTTTGGAAAGATTTGTTGATGCTCTTTTAACCGAGTTTGAACAAAGAAAAGATTTGATAGAACCACCTTACACATTGTATATAGGCGGAGGAACTCCTACTCTTCTTCCTGATAGACTGCTCTTTAAGATTATTGAGAGGGTAATTTCTCAGGTTGGATTGCCTGTTGAGTTCACTGTAGAGGCCAATCCCAAAACGATCAATAAATCTTTGTTGAAAATGTTATATTTTGCGGGTGTGAATAGATTGAGTTTGGGCATTCAGAGTTTTAGCGATAAAATTTTATCTGTTCTTGGCAGACTCCATAATACTTCAGATGCCTTTTTGGCACTTGAGCAAGCCATAGATGTGTTTAACAATATAAATGTTGATCTTATCTTTGGAGTTCCCGGTCAGACCCTTAAGGATGTGGAAGAAGACATAAAGAATCTTTTAATGTTTTCAACACCTCATGTCTCTTATTACGGGCTCTCCATAGAGGAGGGCACCTATATGGCGGATCTATTGAAAGAAGGAGAAATCAGCGAGGTTGATCATGATATGTGGGCAAAGATGTACGACATGATAAGGCTTTCTCTTACATCTATGGGCTATCTCCACTATGAGATCTCAAACTATGCTAAGAGGGGCTTTGGGTGTTTGCACAATATGATTTACTGGTTGAGAAGGGAATATATAGGATTAGGACCCTCTGCGGTCTCTTTTATTGATGGTAAAAGAGAGCAGAACACAAGGTCTATTAACAGCTATATAAAAATGGCGAAAACAGGATTTAAACGGCAGGTGGAGAATATTGATAAAAACAGAGACTGTATAGAAAAGATCATGCTTTGTTTGAGAACTGCAAGGGGACTTAATCTGAGAAAATTTCCCTGTAAAGGTATAAGGTCTAAAATGGATAGGTTAATAGAGCTTGGTTTCTTAGAGAGAAAAGGTGAGTGGGTTAGAATAAAAGAGAAGTATTGGAATGTATCCAACGCTATTATAGCAGAGATTATATAGACCGAATGATTTTTAATAACCTTTCGTAATCTTTGTCTTTTTCTGTTTTAATAAGCATTTCAACGGTTTTTTCTGCCATAAATTTATAGAATTCCAATAGTCCAGGATAACTTTTAAGAGCATCAAGGTGAAGTCTCACTGTTTGAAAATCCTTTCTTGCAATGGGTCCTGTTAATGCTTGAGGTGTCCCCTTTTCTTTTATGTTCTCTAAAGTTCCTTGGGATAAGTTTAATAAGCCTTTCTTTCCTTTATTACTTTTTATTCCAGAGGCTTCAAAGGTTTGTACAGCATTATGGATAAGGGTTACCATGAAATTTGAGGCAATACACGCTGCTGCATGATAAAGGGGTTTTTTATCGGCCTCTATTATTTCATAATTTAAATTAAGTTTTTTTAATAGCTTTTCGCATAGTTCTACTGCTTCTTTTTCTCCTTCCAATGTAAAGAAGGTTGAGGGGATCTTATTTTGTGCTGATAAGGGATCAGAGAAACTTTGCAAGGGATGAAGAGAAGCCCTTTTTCCTTCAGGAAGTATTGTTGAAGGATATGCTCCACTTGTGTGAACCAACACAGATTCTGGATATCTATCTTTAAGTT
>JALVKL010000101.1 GCA_027033775.1 bacterium
TCTCAAAAGAAGAAAAGGAAATAAGAAGGATTTTGGGTCGACTTACATCTATTATAGGAAAGCACTGCAATTCTCTTATTGAAAATCAAAGGATTTGTGGTTACCTGGATTTTGTTTTTGCTAAGGCGAAGTTTGCCAAAGATTTCAATGCTTCTATTCCAAGGATAACAAAAGAAAGAAAGATAAATATAATAGATGGCAGACATCCGTTGCTTTACAAGATAAAAGGCGATGCTACCGTCCCTTTAAATTTGGAGTTGGGAAAAAATTTTACCACGTTAATAATAACTGGCCCAAATACTGGTGGTAAAACTGTGGCTTTAAAAACCATAGGCATACTTTCCCTTATGGCTGCCTCTGGAATTCCTGTCACTGCTCATAGAGACAGCGAATTTTTCCTTTTCAAAAGGGTGTTAGCCGACATAGGAGATGAGCAGAGTATTGAGCAGAATCTATCCACCTTCTCTTCTCACATGAAAAATATCGTGGAAATCTTGAAGATTGCAGACAAAAATACCCTTGTTCTTATTGATGAGCTTGGAGCTGGTACAGATCCCGAAGAAGGAAGTGCCCTTGCCGTTGTTATAGCTGAGGCTCTTCATAAAAAAGGCTCTTTGAATGTCATAACCACACACCATAGCGATTTAAAACTTTTGGCTTACAGAATTGAAGGCATAGAAAACGCTTCTGTAGGGTTTGATGTGGATAAACTTGAGCCCACTTATAAATTGATGATGGGTATTCCAGGAATGAGTAATGCTCTTATAATAGCTGAAAGATTGGGACTTTCTAAAGAACTGGTGGAGAAGGCCAGAAATATCTGTACAAGGCACGATGAAACCTCTTACATTCAAAAAATCAAGATGGACATAAAGGAAAGCTTGGACAAAGCCAAAGCCGCAGAGGAGAGGGCATATACTCTGCTTATAGAAGCAGAGAAAGAGGCTAAAAAAATAAAAGAGGAGGCCTTAAGAGAAGCCAATAGGATTATAGATGAAGCCCTTTCTATTAAATCTTCAGCAAATACCTCTGTCAAAATCAAGATGGCTAAAAGTTTTAAGCGCAAAATACAAAAGGTTATAGAAGAAGAGGCAAAAAGTGAGATAGATGTAGGGGACAAAGTTTATGTTGCTGGTTTTGATGTAGAAGGGGTGGTCCTGGAAATTGAAGGTAAATATGCCGAGATTGAGACTGGAAAAATGAGAGTAAGGGTGCCTCTTTCTAATTTGAAGCTTATAGAGAAAGGCAAAAAAGATATCGGCAAAGAAAAAGAAAAGGCTATAAATGTGTTTATAAAAAGATCAAGAAGCACCTTCTTTCCAGAACTCAATGTAAGAGGGTATAGAGTGGATGATGCTATTCCTGTGATTGATAGATTTTTAAATGATGGCTATCTTTTGGGTATAAAAGACTTGAAGATTATTCATGGAAAAGGTGAGGGAATATTAAAAAGGGCTGTCCATGAGTTTTTGAAAGAACATCCCTTAGTTAAACACTTTAGCCTTGCAGATGAAAGACAGGGAAGCAGTGGAGTAACTTTAGTAGAACTTGATTTATA
>JALVKL010000102.1 GCA_027033775.1 bacterium
CCTCTTCTTTAGGAGGGCGGGTACCCCGCATTTCGCGGGCTTTAACTGGATCAAGGGCAAGTCTCATCTGTTTCTCCCAGTCCAAATTCCACCTTGCCTTAGACATCTCTAAATCCCACTCCCAAGCCCCCTTTATCCCTTTAGCGATATCTGCAGCATGAGCGGCTATTCTTGCAGCTATTACCCCTTCTTTAACGTCTTCCACAGTGGGAAGCCTTAAGTGTTCAGAAGGGGTGACATAACATAAGAAATCAGCTCCATGCCATGCCGCTATAGCTCCGCCTATGGCAGAAACTATGTGATCATAGCCAGGAGCAACGTCAGTAACCACAGGGCCAAGAACATAAAAGGGAGCACCGTGACAGAGTCTTTTCTGTAGTACCATATTGGCTTCAATCTGATGCAGGGGAACATGTCCAGGACCTTCCACCATCACCTGAACGCCCTTCTCCCAAGCTCTCTGAACAAGCTCGCCTATAATTATAAGCTCCTGTATCTGGCCTCTATCAGTGGCATCGGCTATACATCCAGGTCTAAAACCATCCCCCAAAGAAAGAGCCATATCGTATTCCTTGGCTATGTCCAGAAGCTCGTCGTAGTATTCGTATAAAGGGTTCTCCCTTTTGTTGTAACGCATCCAGGCTATAAGAAAAGCTCCGCCTCTGCTCACAACACCCAACACCCTTCCTTCTTTTTCCATTCTCTCCATGGTCTCCAAGGTAACACCACAGTGAACAGTGACAAAATCCACTCCGTCTTCCGCATGCTTTCTGATAACATCAAAGATCTCTTCTTTAGTCATTTTTATAACCGGCTGACCTTTTCTCCTTGATTCTATAGCCGCCTGATAAATGGGCACTGTACCCACCATGACAGGGGACTCTTTAAGAACAAGTCTTCTTATATAATCCAAATCCCCACCTGTGGATAGATCCATAACAGCGTCTGTGCCTGCCTCCACGGCAACTTTCAACTTCTCAAGCTCCTCGTCATAGTTAACATAATCGGAAGAAGTGCCTATATTGGTGTTTACCTTCGTCCTCAATCCCTTTCCTATACCGTAAGGCTTTATATGCTTGTGATTTTTGTTCTTGGGTATTATTATTTCACCCTTTGCTATACCATCTCTCACAAACTCAGGAGAAAGCTTCTCATCCTCTGCCACTTGCTTCATTTCTTCTGTAATGATACCCTTTCTTGCTGCCTCAAGCTGTGTCATTTAGTTACCTCCAAACTGCTTTTAAGAACCTCCACAAAACTCTTCACATCCCGTTCCCTAAAAAAGGCAGACATTACTGCTACTCCTGGAATATCCAAATCTTTCAGCTCATTTACCGTCATACTGTTAATACCCCCCAAGGGATAAACCCTAGTAATTGTTTCAATAATAGCTTTTTTCAAATATTCAACCCCAAGGGGTTTAGCCATGGGCTTGCTTCTGGTGTAAAAGACAGGGGAAAGAAAGACATAATCCACATATTCCTCAACGACCTTAATCTCCTCAACGGAATGTGCGGAATATCCTATCAGACCATTCCATATTTTTCTCACATCCTC
>JALVKL010000103.1 GCA_027033775.1 bacterium
AGGAGGGCAAGACCCTTGTGATCAAGCTTTCTGCCATTGGGGAGCTTCTTCCCGATGGCACCAGAATCATTCATTTTGAGCTTAATGGCCAGCCCAGAGAAGTCAGAATAAGGGATAGATCCGCTTCGGCTTCAGTGGCTTTAAGGGAAAAGGCGGATCCCAGCAATCCTCACCATGTGGGTGCTCCTATGCCAGGGAAGGTGGTTAAGGTAAATGTTAAGGCTGGTGACAAGGTGGCCAAGGGCGATCAGCTTTTAGTTGTAGAGGCTATGAAAATAGAAACTCCTATAGTATCTGCTATTGAGGGAGTGGTAAAAGAGGTTCTGGTAGGCGTTGGCGATCAGGTGGAACAGGGAGATCTTTTGGTGATACTGGAGTGAAGAGGGTTTTCGTTTTCACATTAGGTTGTCCTAAAAACGAGGTGGATTCTCTTATAATGAAGGAGCATCTCAAGTCCTCAGGGTTTGCTGTAGTGGACGATATGAGGGTGTGTGATGTTGTGGTTATTAACACCTGTGCCTTTATTGAAGAGGCAAAAAAGGAATCTATAGAGACCATCTTTTCCTTTATCCATTCTGGCAAAGAAGTGGTAGTGGCAGGGTGTCTTTATCAGAGGTATAAAGAGAAACTGGTGGAGCTTTTGCCTGAGGTTAGGGGATTTGTCTCTCTTTCCCACTTAAGGAGGCTTTCGGAGTTTCTGGAGGAGAGAAAGTTTTTTACCTCTTGTCAACTGCCTGTTCTTCCAAAAACTGAGGATTTCAAGTATTATATGCCTGAGAATCTATGGGCTTATGTGAAAATAGCCGAGGGATGCAGCAACAGGTGTAACTACTGTGTGATACCATCTATCAAAGGACCATACAGAAGCAGGGATTTGAGGGATGTTTTGGAGGAAGTGAAACTATGGCTGGACAAAGGTATAAAAGAGCTTAATCTAATTTCGCAGGATACAGCCTTTTATGGTAAAGACAAAGGCTTCTCTTTAATTGAGCTTTTAGAGGAGCTGGAAAGGTTAGAAGGTGAGTTCTGGGTGAGACTTCTTTATCTTCATCCTGCCCATTTTGACAAAAAAATTGCTGAGTTTATCGCTTCCTCTGAAAAGTGTGTTTCTTATGTAGAGATGCCCTTTCAGCATATAAATGAGAATGTTTTATCATTTATGGGAAGAAAAGGAGGGAAAGAGGCTGTAATTAAGGCTTCTTCTTTATGCCGTGAGTACAATATCTTTTTAAGAACCACATTTTTGGTAGGACATCCTGGGGAGACCGAGGAGGCTTTTGAAGAGCTTCTGGATTTTGCGTCTGATTTAAGACCGTGGAGAGCCTTTGTTTTTCCCTATTCCTGTGAAGAGGAGACCGTATCTTCTTTGATGCCTCAGCTGGATAGAACTATCGTAACCGAAAGGGCTAATGTTCTTAGTGAGACTTTGGAGAGAATCATGTTTGAAGAAACCTCTCAGTTAAAAGGAAGAAGATTAAAAGCCCTTCTGGAAGGCACAGTGGGAAGAATAGAGTATCAGGCTCCAGAGATAGACGGTGAGCTTTTTGTTGAC
>JALVKL010000104.1 GCA_027033775.1 bacterium
AATTCCTCTTCATGTTATGATTTTAAAGGACAGGGATTTTGTAGAGGGAAGGATATCCGTTGAATGGCTCGAATCAAAGCTTTAACATACTTATAGTTAAACTCTCTGCCTTAGGCGATGTGGTTCATGCCTTAGTTGCCTCAACTATTATAAAAAGAAAATTTCCTCAATCAAAGCTCTTTTGGATCACCAATTCAGAGTATATTCCTTTGTTTAAATTTGTGGATTTTGTGGATGATGTTATCCCTTTAAGTTTAAGAGAATTTCGCAGGCTAAGGGACTTAGATTTTAGTGTTGTTATTGATCTTCAGGGATTGTTGAAATCAAGTGTTTTTCTTCCTTTTTTGAAGGCTAAAAAAAGGGTGGGTTTTGACCCTTCAGAGGCAAAAGAAAGGCTTTCTTCTATCTTTTACAATCAAAGGATAAAGACAGAGGGGAAACATATAGTGGAAAAGTTGAGGGAGCTTATATGTGAAGCTTTGTGCATTAGCGATGATGGACTGTTTCCTTCTCCATTTTCAGGCATAGATGGTGAAAGTATTGAAGGATACGGTTTGCTTTTTCCCTCTGCTTCGTGGCAGACAAAGATTTTGGATACAGATTGGTGTTTAAGGTTTTTTTCTGGATGTTTAAAAGCAGGGCTGAATCTGGACTTATTGATAGGCAAAAACGATTATTTGAGATTTAGAAAGTTTCCCTTTGGTTCCCACATTCTTGTGGGTTTATCCATTGAAGAGGCTTTAAAGGTGATTTCAAAAGCTGAGTTTGTAGTCGGTCCAGACACAGGATTTTTGCATATTGCAGCCTCTTTGGGTAAAAAAGTTTTTGCCCTCTATTGTCCCTCTGATCCCATAAGAAACGGCCCCTTTGTTGAGGAAAAAAGGGTTTTTACGTGTGATTGTCCCAATAGAGGCTGTTATAAAAGGCGGTGCTTTAAGAACTGCACATCTTCTATCCCCCTAGATAAAGTCTTGAAAGAAGTGGCTAAAAATTTGCTTGTCTAATTCCTAAAGTTTTTATTCTTTCCGCCGATAGAAGATTTAGGAGGATAAGGTATGGCTGATCCTATAAGAGTGGGAGGACTTATATCTGGTATTGATGTTAACGGTATTATTAAAGAGCTCGTTGATGCCAGATCTGGTGTTTTAGAGAGACTGGAGGATGAAAGGAAACGTTTAGAGATTGAAAGGGATGTGTATCGGGAAATATACGATATGGTTTCTCATCTAAAAAACGATATTTTAAATCTAAAATTACAATCCACTTATATGAAAAAACAGGTGGAATCCTCTAACCCTTCCATTTTAACAGCTTCTGCTGGTCTTGATGCTTCCTTTGGAAGACACAGAATAAAGGTTTTAAACCTTGCCACCCCTGCTAAAGCTGTATCTATCTATCCCAGGGCTCTTCTTACTAAATCTGGGGCAGGTATTTCAGGGATCTCTGGAAGACCCAATGAGACATTAGAGGGAGAGGATATAGTCAATGTTTTTTACGATTCCGATACAGGAAAATACTTTGCAGTGGATCAATTTTATGTGAAGGGAAAAA
>JALVKL010000105.1 GCA_027033775.1 bacterium
ATGTCCGAGCGTATTGGTTCTGATATTAGAACTGAAGTGGAATATCCTCACCTTAAAATATGGGAGTCTTTTTATGATTTATTGATTGATTTGAAAGATCCTCTTATAAGATGGGAGAAATTGTATGAAGAGGGTGATAGGTTGAGAAGTATATATTACTCTGGAAGAGGATGTTTTTCTTATGTGGATCGGTTTCCTGTTGAAGTTAGAGTAGGAGGGGAGAAGGCAATAACTTTAGTATTAAGGAGGGTTGCATATGAGCACAGAAGTCTTTCAGACGATCAGAGGTATAAAATAATCTGTGGGATTGTTTTGCAATGGGAGTATAGAGGGAATGATATTTTCAGTTTACGCCCTGTAGTATATACGGAAAGGGAGCATATGATATCGAGGAAGGTGGAACCTTTCTTTATTGAGCCTTATAATAGGAAATCCTTATGGTATGGAGTTTAAAGAAGCAGTAGTAGCTCTTCAGAGGTTTAGTGGGTTGATATTTGGGTTATAGGTTAATTTATCCTTGTTGAGCTTTTTCTAAAATCACCGTCTGTGTTGGATAGGCAAACTCTATGCCTTCTTTTTCAAATTTTTCCTTAAAAACTACGTCTGCTGATTTTAGAAGAGAAAGATAATTTTGTAGGATAAGCATAGGATTTAAATTATAGCATGAGGGAAAAAGAAAAAGGTGGAAATTCGAGCCCCATAGTATATAATAATAGGATTATGTTCGAGGTGGATTTTCGTGCTCATACAGAGGGTGCGTTTGGATTAAGAAACAGGGAGATTAAGTTTATAAATGTTGCAGAGTTTAGAGAAGATTTATCTTTAGGTTCTGGGAGAACGCTGGTTGTTCAGTTGAAAGGGTTTAATAGGGGAGAAAGAATTAGGCGACAGAAGAGACAGTATAAAAGGGGCAGGTTAGGAAGCAAAAGCGAAAGGTCAATTTCTCCTGGGGCCATTCTTATTTTTCCCGAAATTCCGCCTGATGGAGTCCTTTTGGAAAGAAAAGCTGTTTTTAGATTAGGTCTGTCTGACTCGAGAGGGATGGTTTATGATCCAAAAAATGGGAGGTTGTTAGTAGCGTCTGTAAATGAAATTTATTGTCTGTCTGGTTTTGAAGAGACGTCATTAATGTTGGATGGGTTTGCACTAGAGATTGGTATCTTGCCAATCTTGGATCCTTACCTTGGATTCATTCATTCTTTGGATATATCGCCTGATGGAAAGAGATTACTTGTTACGTCTTCTGGATTTGACAGAATAGTGGAATTTGATCTTGCTGTGGGTAAAAAAGTTAGGGAGTGGATAGCAGTAGAGCATGGATATCAACCTTCAATTAGACTTGAAGAATACTGGCAGAGGGTAGAAGAATATAAAGGAGAGGGGCTTGGATTGCCACCAGGACTTAGGGCTGCTTTTCCTAACAGTGCTGTTTATGTTGATGAAAATACTATTTTAGCCACGCTTTTTCATCCAGGACAGTTGGTGAAGATTGATTTAAATACAGGAAAAACAGAGGTTGTGTTGAACGGACTTTTGCATCCACATTCTAT
>JALVKL010000106.1 GCA_027033775.1 bacterium
ATATAGTCTTTGGCGACTTTGGTTTAAAGGCTCTTGAGCCTGGCTGGATAACCGCTCAGCAGATAGAAGCTGCCAGAGTGGCTATTACAAGGCATGTGAAAAGAGGAGGTAAGGTCTGGATAAGGATCTTCCCCGACAAGCCTGTGACTAAAAAGCCTGCGGAAACCCGTATGGGTAAGGGGAAGGGTTCTCCTGAGTATTGGGTAGCGGTGGTTAAGCCTGGTAAGATAATGTTTGAAATAGGTGGAGTTCCTGAGGATCTTGCCAGAGAGGCTTTGAGATTGGCTTCGTACAAACTTCCTATTAAAACCAAGATAGTTAGCAGAGCAGATTAGGAGGTAAAAGGTGAAGGCCAGCGAGCTTAGGGAGTTCAGTATAGATGAGCTTAGGAAAAAAGAGCGTGAATTAAGAAAAGAGTTGATGGAGATGAGGTTTCAGAAATCCATAGGAAGGCTTGACAATCCCGCCAAATATAGACAATTAAAACGGGATCTTGCACGGATCCTAACTGTTATAAAAGAGAAAGAGCTTGGTATTAGATAAGGGGGAATTATGAGAGGAAGAAGAAAGGTTTTGATAGGCACTGTAGTTAGCGATAAGATGGATAAAACAGTGGTGGTAAAGGTGGAGAGGGTTTATAGACATCCTATGTATGGAAAAGTGGTTAAGTCTCATAAGAAATTTTATGCTCATGATGAGAACAATCAGTGCAAAATAGGGGATGTGGTTAAGATTATGGAAACCAGACCCTTAAGTAAACTTAAACGTTGGAGAGTGATGGAAATTCTCCAGAGAAAGGAGATGATGCCCCATGATACAACCACAAACAATGGTTGAGGTTGCTGACAATACAGGTGCTAAAAAAGCTATGTGTATAAGGGTATTGGGAGGGTCGTCTCAGCGGTATGCCAGATTAGGGGACGTTATTGTGGTTACCGTTAAAGACGCTGCTCCTGATGGGCATGTGAAAAAAGGCGAAGTTCACAGAGCTGTGGTTATAAGGACTGTTAAAGAACAAAGAAGACCAGATGGAAGTTATATTAAATTTGACAGGAATTCAGTTGTTTTGATAAAGCCCAGTGGGGATCCTCTTGGAACAAGAATATTTGGTCCTGTTGCCAGAGAACTCAGAAGAAAGGGCTTTACTAAAATAATATCTCTTGCTCCGGAAGTTCTTTAAGGGGGAAGTTATGGCTGCCAAAATCAAAAAGGATGATTTTGTGTACATTATTGCTGGCAAGGACAGAGGCAGAAGAGGAAAGGTATTGCGTGTTATTCCCAAGAAAAATAGGGTGATAGTGGAAGGTATTAATATAGTGAAGAAACATCAAAGACCAACCCAGACAACACAAGGAGGAATAATAGAAAAGCCTGCACCCATACATGTATCCAATGTGATGCTAATATGTCCGAAATGCGGTAAGCCTACAAGGGTTGGTTTTACCTTTCTTGAGGATGAGACCAAGGTGCGAAAGTGCAAAAAATGTGGAGAGATAATAGATAAATAACGAAAGGAGCGACGGGTATGGTACCTCGTCTGAAAGAGAA
>JALVKL010000107.1 GCA_027033775.1 bacterium
CCACATTCACTCCAAATACACTCCTCTCAACCTCCCCACATCTCTCATCGTATATCCAGAACTCCACAAGCTCTAGCTCGTTGCTACCAGCCTCCAGTATATCCGGCATGCTGTCAGGCTTCCACATATTTATCCCCTATGATTTGGCTATAAGATTGGCAAGTCCAGCAACATCCACTATTAGAGTTACCCTACCGTCCCCCATTATTGTGGCACCGGATATGCCTTCTATGTTGTTTAAATAATTACCCAAAGACTTAATCACTATCTCCTCTTGCCCTATAAGTGAATCAACCATTAAGCCAAATCTTCTCTCTCCTATTGCAAGAACCACCACATATTGTGAACTCTCCTTCCCTTCGGGAACATCAAACACATGGGCAAGCTTTACTAAAGGAAGAACAGAATCCCTTAAGATGATGATCTCTTTTCCCTCTACAGTCTGAATTTCATCTGGAGATATCTTCACGGCTTCCACTACAGAGACAAGGGGTATAGCATAAATCTCATTGCCCACCTTAACCAACAAAGCCTGGATTATGGCCAAAGTTAAAGGTATCTTTATAATAACCTTTGTTCCTTTACCAAGTTCTGTGTTTATTTCTATGGTTCCGTTTAACTTTTCTATATTGGTTTTCACCACATCCATTCCCACACCGCGTCCAGATAAATCCGTCACTTTATCCGCCGTTGAGAATCCAGGCAAAAATATAAGATTTAAAATCTCCTTTTCGTTCATCCTGGAAAGTTCACTGGGAGTTACCAACCCTCTATCCAACGCCTTTTTCTTTATCTTCTCTATATCTATACCTCTTCCATCGTCCTCCACCAGTATAACTATGTGATTCCCTTCATGATAGGCGGAAAGTCTCAAAAGACCCTGCCTTGGTTTACCTAAGAACTCCCTCTCCTCTGGAGGTTCTATACCATGATCTATGGCGTTTCTAACAAGATGAACAAGAGGATCTCCTATCTCCTCAACTATGGATCTGTCAAGTTCAGTATCTTCACCCTCTATAACGAGCTTTACCTCTTTGTTAAGCTCCCTTGCAAGATCTCTAACCACCCTGGGGAATCTATTGAAAACCCTGGCTATGGGAACCATCCTGGTTTTCATAACAGCCATTTGAAGATCCGTGGTTATAAAATCTACCTGATCCAATGTCTCCTCAAGGGCTTGTATCAATTCGTCATCCTCGTATTTTGCTGAAAGTTGCTGGGCTATTCTCAAAAGACGATTTCTTCCTAAAACCAGCTCACCTACAAGGTTCATAAGGGCATCAAGCCTTGAAACATCCACCCTTATGGTTGTATCACCTTTTCTCTCTTTCTTTTCTTCCTTTGGAGGCTTCTTCTTGGGTGTTTCTTCTTCCTTCTCTTTTTCCCTTTTAAGAAGCTCCTGTATCTCTCTGTCAAAGGCCTCTAACTCCTCTTTAGAAGGAGGTTTACCCCCTCCTATCACCACCTCCTCTTCCTTTTCCTGCTCCTTTCTCAACAGCTCCTGTATCTCTCTATCAAAGGCTTCCAACTCCTCTTTAG
>JALVKL010000108.1 GCA_027033775.1 bacterium
TGTGAGAATGTGTATAAACTTGCTGGCAAAAAACTTCCGTCTGATGGGGCTTTAACTCTTGAAAAACAACTGCCTGATAAGATTGAAGATATGCTTAAGAGCAGATTTGACCATTTTCTTCCTCCAGATGCTCAAATTGCTTTAGATGATTTTAGAAAAGCATGGAGAGCGTTATTTCACGCTGAAATAGAGAGATGTTTCCAAAGGGTTTGTGGTTATGCCGAGGCAATAAAAAAGCTAAAGGAATTAATGGATAAAGTGTGCAGAGAACAGGGAATAGTTGTGGGAGGGGAAGACTGGACGTTGAAGGTGATGGAAAAGCTGAAAGAAGAGCCTGAGATTATTCCCTTCATATATGCGATTTTTGGTACCCGCTTTAAACACTTTCTCTTTGATGAATTTCAGGACACCTCAAGGGATCAGTTTGATGCTTTGTTTCCCGTAATTGAAGAGGCTTTATCTTCAGGAGGAAGCCTTTTTGTGGTGGGAGATGTAAAACAGGCTATTTATGGTTGGAGGGGTGGAGATAGCCGCCTCTTTTTCAGGATACCGGAGATGTTTGCTTCTGCTTCTGAGAACTTGCAAGTTTTGGAGGAAAATTACCGATCTGCAGGAGAGCTTGTGGAGTTCTTTAACAAGGTATTCTCTCAACTTGAGGATACAGCAAAGGTTAAAAAGTTGTTAAAGGCATGTGGGCTAAAGTTTCATAATGTCTTAGAAAAGACTGCAAATGAAGTGTCCAAGATTTTCGAAAAATGTTCTCAAAAGCCAAAAGCTATAGGCATTTCTGAGTCTGGAAGGATAAAGATATTCTCTGTTGAAACTCGTGGAAGAAATGAGATGAAGGTTGTTGTTAAAAGTAAGCTTATTGATATTTTAAAATCTGAATGGAATCCTTTAGAAAGTACAGCAATCCTTGTGAGAACTAATAAAGACGCGGAAGAGGTTGCTCAATGGCTTTTTCAGGAAGGCTATCCTGTGGTTACTGAAAATTCTCTTAGGCTTAAGTCTTCTCGTGTTGTTATGGGCCTCTTGAATCTACTCGATTACCTATACAGCAGGTCGGAGGCTTCTCTTTATGGTTTTTTATCTTCGGGTATTTGGCCTTGGCTTTCAGAAAATAAGCTTTTTAAGGTATGGTTTAACGATAAGGAAAGGCTTGCCAAAGAGGTGGAACATCTTGTGCAAGGGACAGGCTTTTTCAACGCCCGTTCTCCCTATGAGGCTTTAAGAACATTAATGCGAGCAATTTCTCTTGAAGAAAGGATTGAAGATGATCTTTCAGAACATAAACCTTTTGTTGAAAGGCTTCTTGATGTGGCTCATCTTTTTGAGTTAGACGAGGGGCCAAATATGGGCAAATTTCTTGAGTATGTTAAAAAGGAAGGCTTTGACAGCAGGGTTGGGCTTCCTGATAATGTGGATGCTATACAGGTGATTACTGTTCACAAAGCCAAGGGTTTGGAATTTGATACAGTATTTGTTCCCTTCACCGATTGGACTCAGATAGATAGGGCTCCTCTTGGCATCTATGACGAAAAACTGGTTCATCTTAGAGGAGTAGTAAAGCTTGACGAGAAACTTGGTGCATTTAGAGACTCCATCTTTGCAGAAACTTTGAAAGAGCATCTAAATCTGTTCTATGTAGCCGTTACACGGGCAAGAAAGAGGCTTTATCTGTTCCTTACCAAGAAATTAGGAGACTTTATATCCATAGTGCCTCTTACAGAGGAAATCATAAAAAGAGCGGGTTATGATCCTGAAAAGCTTGTTAGCAACTAAGGTTGCAACAAAGTTTGAAGAGGAAGGACTTAAAGGCTTTTTGGAGGGTTCAGAGGCAAGAAGATGGGGAATGTTGCTTCATACAGCTTTTTTGCTGCTTGAAGGAACTGATGAGGATGATGTAAGGGTTGCTGTTAATAGAGCCTTTTGCCTTTTATTGGAAAGAAGGGACGAAAGTAAGATCTCAAGGGCTATTGAAGAGATTAAGGGAGTGCTTTCAGTAAATGGTATTGAGACTATTTTTCCAAAAGAAAAAGGTCAAATATTAGCTGAAAGAAGCTTTCTGGATGATGAGGGAAATATTTTAAGGCCTGATAGAGTGGTGGTTTATCCAGAAAAAGCGGTGGTTGTTGATTTCAAGAGCCAGAGACCATCTTCTGAGGAGATCATGGAAAAATATAAAAACCAGGTAAAAAATTATGTAAAGATCGTATCCGAAGTCTTGGGAAAACCAGCAGAAGGGTACCTTCTCTTTATAAAAGAAGCCCATCTGGAAATGGTAGATAAATGGGAGAAGTAATCGCGGTTCATCCAGGTGTGAATCTCCTCAAGTTTCTTGTGAGCAATATGGTAAGAGTTGAGGATTTCCATGAGGCTCTTGTAATTTTCCCTAATAAAAGACCAATACTTTTTACCTCCCGTTATATACACGAAAAATTGAACAGATCCTGTCTTCTTCCAAAGATGAAGGCTTTGCAGGACTGGTGTATAGAAACCTATGCAAAGACAAAAAGAAAGCCTGAAATTATTATTTCCGAATATGATCAAGCTTGGATTGCTTTTGAGGCGGCGAAGGAGGTTATAGGAGAAAAAAGGATAGTAAAAGGCTGGGATTCCTTTATGGACTGGGCATTCAGATTATCAGATTTGTTTAACAGATTTGACGAAGAGCTTTCTGATCCTAAAAATGTTGAATGTCCTTATCCTGACGCTAGTGAAAAGGTTAAGGTTCTTCTTGAAAGATTAGGTGAAATATACACAAAATACAGGCAGATTCTCAAAGAAAACGCTCTTATAACAACCTCTGGCATTTTAAGAAGACTTGCTGAGGAAGGTTTTGATATAGCTGAGGAGAAAATATACATAGTAGGCTTTTACGCTCTCACTAAAGCGGAATCTAAAATATTCAAATATTTGTATGACCGAGGAGCTACTGTTCTTTGGCACACAGATCCCGAAAACCTTGATCCGTTGTATGAGAGGTGGAAAAGAGAGTGGAGTCTTTATGATATAAAGCAAGTAAAATCCCAAGTGATGCCTGATGTAAGGTTTTATCAATGCCACGGCCTTCATCCAGAGCTTGCCATGCTTAAAAAGGTTCTTGGGAATCCCCCGAAAAGGTTTGACGAAAAGGCTATCGTTCTTCCTTCTCAGACTACTTTGATTCCCCTGTTATATAGCCTTCCAGATTGGGAGGTGAATATCACTATGGGGTATCCTTTAGGGCAAACCCACATTTATGCTCTCATAACTGGCATAGAAGAGGTGATAAAAAGCAAAGACAAAGAATCTGGAAGATACTCTTCACAGGCTGTTGCTGATCTTATTCTGCAGTTTCCAATACCTGAATGGCAGGATCTTTCCAGAAAAATCCTTGCAAGGGGAGTCTTTGTAAATCCGAAAAAAGAGGATGGGTTGGTTAAAATTTTTGAAACTCTGATTTTTCCTTTTGAAGAGGCAAACACTCCTCAGGATTTAGCTGATGCCTTTTTAAATATGCTTTCTTTTGTATACAAGGTTTTTGATAAAACCTCCGTTATTGAAAAGGGATTCATTGCAAAGGCTGCTGAGATTAGTGTGGATGTGTTGAAAAAAAGCCTTTTCTCAAAGCAACCTATGTCAACTTTGGTCCTTTTTTCGCTTTTAAAAAAGATTCTTGAAAGAGTGTCTGTTCCCTTTGAGGGGGAACCTTTAAAAGGGCTTCAGGTTATGGGATTGCTTGAGACAAGACTTTTATCCTTTGAGGAGATCTTTATTTTAGATGCCAATGAGGATGTGCTTCCTGGTGTGGAAGAGGTAAACCCTCTTGTATTCTGGGATCCAGATATAGAGAAGCTACCCGATAGATTTAAGGAAGAGACAATAGTTAAATATCACTTTATGAGGTTAGTTGCCTCATCTAAAAGGGTGCACATTTTCTGGCAACAACAGAGTATGCCGGATAAAGCTTCTCTTGAAGGCAAAAAGGAAAAGAGCAGATATGTTGAACAGATAATATGGAAGATGGAAAAAAATAGAGGAAGTAGTCTTGAAGACTCTAAAATAGAGAAAACTAAACTTTCAATATCCCCAGAGGTACTTGTTACTGAAGGCTATATAAAAAAGAACAAAGAGCATATAGAAACGGTTAAAGGAATTCTGAAAGAGGGTAAAGTCTCTGCCAGTCTTCTGGATTTGTATATAACATGCCCTCTGAGATTTTATTATGAAAGGGTGCTTAAGCTTGAGGTTGCTGATAGACCCTCTGAGGTGGAGCTCAATGTTATTGGAGACGCTATGCATAGAGCTTTTGAACAGTACTATAAAGGGTTTAACTTGCCGAAAAGGATTAAGAAAAACCAATTGAAGTATGAGAAGCTGTTTGAGCTGTTTGTAGAACACTTTAAACGCGGAGAGGACATTTCACATGAGAAAAGGTTTTTGTTGTATGAAACAGTTAAGTATAGATTAGAAAACTATGTTAAGAATCAGCCGGAAGAAACAGAGGTGCTCTTTACAGAAAAACCTTTGGAGACTTTGTTTGCAATTGATGAATTAGGTGAACTTACCCTTTACGGCAAGATAGACAGGATAGACAGAAGAGAAGCAAGGTATCTGTTCAATTCTGGTGATGGTAAGTTTTTTCTTGTTTTAGACTACAAAACTGGGAGAGCCTCTGTTGCTTCATGGAGTATTAATCTTGCCAGTTTCGAAATACCAGAGAAATTTGGAGAAGAAGAACTTGAATTTTTAAGAAAAAGACTTAAAAGCATACAGCTTCCTTTGTATGCTTTTCTTGCTTTAGAAAATAATCTCTTCGAGGAAGAAAAAATTATAGCCGCATATGTGGACCTATATAGAACCGGAGAAGAGAAACTTTATG
>JALVKL010000109.1 GCA_027033775.1 bacterium
CACATCGGTAACTTCCGCCACCTTACCTCTTATGAAATGAACCCCCTCTTCCTGAAGCCTGTTGTAAAACTCCTCATACATTTTGCCTGGAGATCTTATATCAATGTAAAACTCGTAAACCTCAGCTTCTGTCTTCTCTTTAATAAGATGGGCAAACTTCATAGAATACATACAACAGACCCTGGAACAGTATCTATGGGTGTTTTCATCCCTGGAACCTACACAATGTATTATAGCTACCCTTTCAGGGATTCTGCCATCTTTGGTAACAATCTTTCCTTCAGTGGGGCCAGAAGCATTGTTCAGCCTTTCAAACTCAATGGAAGTATAGACTTCAGGAAATCTCTTATAACCATACTGATAAAGCTTTTCAGGATCAAAGACCTTATATCCTGTAGCTACTATAATGGAACCAACCTCAACCTCCATAATCTCATCTTTTTGATCATGAACTATAGCGTTAGCTTCACAAGCTTTTTCGCATTGCCTGCACTCACAGCATATAGAACAATCCATACACCTTTTGCTCTCTAACGAGACTTCATCTTCGGTTAAGGGAAGCTCAACTTCAGAAAAGGATTTGATCCTCTCCTCAACAGGAAGTTCCCTAATCTTTACCGGATAACAAACACCATGAAGTTTTCTCTCTAAAACCTTTTCCTTGTCAACCACACTAATGCCGTTGGAAACATCAATCTCTTCTCCTCTTACAAAAGCATCTATAGCTTTTGCTGCCTTCTTGCCGTAGCTTATAGCCTCCACTATGGTGGAAGGACCAGTAACTGCGTCTCCCCCTGCAAAAACTCCCTTTATAGATGTCATCAAAGTATTTGATTCAACCTTTATCCTTCCGTTTCTGTCTACCTCCAGCCCTAAAGAAGAGAAAGGCTCAGAATAGGGGTCCTGACCTATTGCCAATATAACAGAGTCAACCTCAATCTCGTAATTGGATCCTTCGATAGGAATAGGTCTTCTTCTGCCAGATTCGTCAGGCTCACCCAACTTCATCTTTATGCATTCCATGCGCTTGAGCTTTCCATCTTCACCTTTAAAAGCAACAGGAGTGGCCAAAAATTCTATCTTTATGCCCTCGGCAAGGGCAGCCTCTACCTCATGTTCAAAGGCAGGCATCTCTCTTCTGGTTCTCCTGTAAACTATGGTAACATCAGCTCCTAATCTCTTAGCCACCCTGGCAGCATCAATGGCAGAATTACCACCACCTATAACAGCTACTCTTTTTCCAAGAACTGGCCGCTCCCCTATATTCACCCTTTTAAGAAAATCTATGGAAGTATAAATTCCTTCCAAATCTTCACCTTCAACGCCCAATTTCCTGTCTTTCCAAGCACCTATTCCCAAGAAGATAGCCTTGTAGCCGTTGCCAAATATCTCATCAAAGGTGAGTCCGTCAGCTCCTACCTTGACTCCGGTTCTTATCTCAACACCGGCATTTTTTATAACCTCAATATCTTTTTTGAGAACATCCTTGGGCACCCTATAATCAGGAATGGCGTATCTCACCATACCTCCTGGCT
>JALVKL010000110.1 GCA_027033775.1 bacterium
CACATCGGTAACTTCCGCCACCTTACCTCTTATGAAATGAACCCCCTCTTCCTGAAGCCTGTTGTAAAACTCCTCATACATTTTGCCTGGAGATCTTATATCAATGTAAAACTCGTAAACCTCAGCTCCTGTCTTCTCTTTAATAAGATGGGCAAACTTCATAGAATACATACAACAGACCCTGGAACAGTATCTATGGGTGTTTTCATCCCTAGAACCTACACAATGTATTATAGCTACCCTTTCAGGGATTCTGCCATCTTTGGTAACAATTTTACCTTCGGTGGGGCCAGAAGCATTGTTCAGCCTTTCAAACTCAATGGAAGTATAGACTTCAGGAAGTCTCTTATAACCATACTGATAAAGCTTTTCAGGATCAAAGACCTTATATCCCGTAGCTACTATAATGGAACCAACCTCAACCTCCATAATCTCATCTTTTTGATCATGAACTATAGCGTTAGCTTCACAAGCTTTTTCGCATTGTCTACACTCACAGCATATAGAACAGTCCATACACCTTTTGCTCTCGGATGAAACTTCATCCTCAGTTAAGGGGAGCTCAACTTCAGAAAAGGATCTGATCCTCTCCTCAACGGGAAGTTCCCTAATTTTTACCGGATAACAAACACCATAAGGTTTTCTTTCTAAAACCTTTTCTTTGTCAACCATATTTATGCCATCAGATATATCAATCTCTTCTCCTCTTATAAAAGCGTCTATAGCTTTTGCCGCCTTTTTGCCATAATTTATAGCCTCCACTATGGTGGAAGGGCCAGTAACAGCGTCTCCCCCTGCAAAAACTGCCTCTATAGATGTCATCAAAGTATTAGAATCAACCTTTATCCTTCCGTTTTTATCAACCTCCAGCCCTAAAGAAGAGAAAGGCTCAGAATAGGGGTCCTGACCTATTGCCAATATGACAGAGTCTACCTCAACCTCATAATTGGATCCTTCAATGGGAATAGGTCTTCTTCTGCCAGATTCATCAGGTTCTCCCAACTTCATCCTTATACATTCCATACGCTTGAGCTTTCCATCTTCACCTTTAAAAGCAACGGGAGTGGCCAAAAATTCTATCTTTATACCCTCGGCAAGGGCAGCCTCCACCTCGTGTTCAAAGGCAGGCATCTCCTTTCTGGTTCTTCTGTAAACTATGGTAACATCAGCTCCCAATCTTTTAGCCACCCTGGCAGCGTCAATGGCAGAATTACCTCCTCCTATAACAGCTACTCTTTTTCCAAGATCAGGCCGCTCCCCTGTATTCACCCTTTTAAGAAAATCTATTGAGGTGTAAATTCCTTCCAAATCTTCTCCTTCAATACCCAATTTTCTGTCTTTCCAAGCACCTATTCCCAAAAAGATAGCCCTGTAGCCGCTGCTAAATATCTCATCAAAAGTGAGTCCATCAGCTCCTACCTTGACTCCGGTTCTTATCTCAACACCGGCATTTTTTATAACCTCAATATCTTTTTTGAGAACATCCTTGGGCACCCTATAATCAGGAATGGCGTATCTCACCATACCTCCTGGCT
>JALVKL010000111.1 GCA_027033775.1 bacterium
ATTTGCTGATATTTCGTCTTTTTGTGAAGATGGTTATGACTTCTCTTTAAGAGCGCTTTCTGAAGCAAAGGTTGCCATTACCCCGGGAGTGGATTTTGGGAAAAACAGAACCAAACAGTATGTAAGACTCTCCTATGCAAACTCCTTGGAGAATCTGGAAAAAGCTGTAGAAAGATTAAAGGTATGGTTGAAAAAAGGATAACCTTAGAATCTGTTTATCTTCTTGTAGGCTTTCTCGGATTTTTGTCATCAGTTATGGTTATGTTTGCCTCGTATACAGAAAGAAAGTTCTTTCAACTTATGGCCGCGGTTTATCAAAAGTGGCATTCGGAATTGAAGGAACTGGTTATAGGAATGGACGAGTATAAACGCAGAATGAAAACCATTGATGAGATGCTACCAGAATTTAAGCCTACTAGATCTATGCTTACGGTGGTTAGTATATTTTTGGCTGTAGGGATAGTGGTTTATTCCTATTCTTTGCTTGCCGCTGTGAAGGGGTGGAAGTCCTCTTATTTCCTTTTAAAGCTTTTTATGCTTTCCGCTTTTATGTTTATATTTTCTGGTTTTGGAGCTTATTTTGTTAATAGAAGATTGCTTTCTTTTGCAGAGAAAGTGAAAGGTTTTCTTGAAGAGATATACGGTAGGTTATGAAGATTATATTAACCCATGACAATGGCGATTTTGACGCCATAGCCTGTATGGTAGCGGCTAAAAAGCTTTATCCAGATGCTGTTCCTGTTATGCCCAGTTCTTTAGAGAAAAACGTAAGAGACTTTTTAAAGGAATCTGGATATGAGATTGAATTTATCAGCTCTTCTGAGATAAGGCCTGAGCATGTAGAACTCATAGTTTATGTAGACTCTAAAAGGATAGACAGAAGCAAAGTCTTAAAAGAGATTTTGGAAGTTAAAAGACCCGAAATTCATATCTATGATCATCATCCAGCGCATCCAAAAAATGTTAAAGGGGATGTGGAAATACTTGAGGAGACAGGAGCGTGTATTACCATTCTTGTTAATATATTAAAAAAGACTGGAATAAATATAACAAAAGAAGAAGCAACCATTTTTGCTTTGGGTTTATACGAAGATACTGGCTTTTTCACCTTCACTTCTACAACCCCTAAAGATCTGGATATTGGAGCCTATCTTCTCTCTAAGGGTGCGGATCTTAATATGGTTTCTGATTATCTAAAAAGAGATTTAACCCCTGAGCAGATAGAATTGTTGAACGAAATGATCAAAAATCTGGAAGTAATGAACATAGCCGGTATAGATGTGGGAATAACTCAGATATCCAGGGATAAGTATGTGGGTGATTTGGCAGTTCTTGCTCATAAATTAAGGGATATAAAGTCTTTAACTTCCCTTTTTGTTTTAGCAAGGATGGACGATAAAATAACCCTTATTGCAAGAAGCAGAACGGACGCTCTGGACGTTGGAGAGATAGCTACTGAATTCGGTGGAGGTGGACATTCCACAGCTGCTTCTGCTTCTATAAAGGATTTGACTTTGAATCAGGTAAGGGAAAAGTTGATATTTCTTATTAAAAAGAAACTTGAAACAACCAGAACTGCTAAAGACGCCATGACTTCTCCTCCTATCATTGCCTTTCCAGATCTCACTTTAAAAGAGGCTGAAAAGATAATGGTGCGGTATAACATAAACTCCCTTCCTGTAGTGGATAAAGGTAAGGTGGTGGGCATAATAACAAGACAGACTGTGGAACGGGCTATTCATCATGGCCTTTATGATGAAAAGGTAGAGGATTATATGAACACAGAATTTGAAGTAGCCTATGTGGATACTCCTATAAAAGAGCTTGAGGATATGATGCTTTCCGCTCAACAAAGGATGATTCCCATATTGAACAGAAAAGGGGTTTTAGTGGGTGTTGTCACAAGGGGGGAGCTTTTAAAGGTTTTATATGAAGATGTGGTAAAGAGCACCATTTCTGAAAGGAAGATTCCCTTCAAAAAGGGTGTGAAATCTTTACTAAAAGAGAGAATTCCAGATTGGCTCTTCAAAATAATAGAAACGGCAAGACATGTGGGTGAGAGGCTTGGATTTAATGTCTATATAGTGGGTGGATTTGTGAGGGATCTTTTATTGAGGGTTGAGAACCTTGATCTTGACTTTGTTGTAGAAGGTGAGGGAATCCGTTTTGCTGAAGAGCTTGCAAAGGCTTTGGGAGGCAGGGTAAATGCCCACGAAAAGTTTGAAACAGCCGTGATAATACTGCCAAACGATTACAGAATAGATGTGGCAACAGCAAGGCTTGAGTATTACGAGGAACCTGCGGCTTTGCCCAAAGTTGTGAAAGGCTCGATAAAAAGGGATCTTTACAGAAGAGATTTCACTATAAATGCCATGGCCATAAAGATTACTGGAGAGGATGCATACACCCTTATAGATTACTATGGGGGATTGAGGGATCTTAAGGATAAGGTGTTGAGGGTTATACACAGTTTGAGCTTTGTTGAGGATCCTACGAGGGCTTTTAGAGCTGTCAGATTTGAGAAAAGATATAATTTCAGAATAGGAACCCAAACAGAAAAATTGATAAAGATAGCGGTAAGAGACAGGATATTCGATAGGCTTTCTGGAACAAGGATATTCTCTGAATTAAAGCACATACTTGAGGAGAAAGCGGTATGGGAAATGATAAAAAGGTTAAGTGAACTGGATCTTATCCAATTTATCCATAAAGATTTAAAGGTGGACGAGGAATCCGAGAGGCTTTTTAAGTCGGTTCAAGAGGTCCTTTCTTGGTATGAGCTTCTCTTTAAAAGGGAAAAACCCGAGATATGGGTGGTTAACCTTATGGCTCTTTTGAGAGATTTGAAGATTACAGATCTTGTTAAGCTTTTAAAGAGGTTCGGGATATCAAAAAGGCACAGAGAAATTGTTCTTAGAGGAATAACCGATGTTCATAAAGTTATAACAGAGCTTAAATCTACAGATGATCCTGCAAATATTTATAAGATATTGTCCTCTTATCCCCTTGAGGCTGTTTTGTATTTTATGGCTTATAGCCGTGACGAAGATATCAAAAGAAAAATTTCGTGGTATCTCATGGAGCTTATGGATGTAGAAACAGAAATTAAAGGGAAAGATTTAATAAAGTTAGGACTCACCCCTGGCCCCATTTTTGGTGTGTTGCTTAACAAAGTTTTAGAGGCAAAACTCAGAGGAGAGGTGAGGACAAAAGAGGAAGAATTGGAGTATCTCAAGAAGTTGTTAGATGAAAGACAAGTGGCGAAATAAGCTGTTAAGCATTCATTGCCATTTCTATCAGCCCCCAAGAGAAAATCCCTGGACGGATAGTGTGGAAGACGAAGAGAGTGCTTTTCCTTACAGAAATTGGAATGAGAGGATAACAAAGGAATGTTATTCACAGCTTGTAAGGTGTTTGAAAAGTTTAAGCCATAATTGGGGACCTACTTTATTAAGGTGGATAAGGTGCAATGAGCCTGATCTTTATAAAAGAATAGTTAAGATTATTAGGGAGAAAAAGTCGGCAATGGTTCAGCCTTATTACCATGTGATTTTACCTTTAGCTGACCGAAAAGACGCGAAGATATTAATAAAATGGGGAATAAAATCCTTTGTCAGGAATTTCGGACATTATCCCTATGGAATATGGCTTCCAGAATTGGCTGTTGATAAAAAGAGCTTAGAGATTTCCGCCTCTTTTGGCCTTAAATTCACTATTTTAGGTAATGACCAGGTAAAGGGAGGCCTTCCTGGCTTTTATAAAGTTTCACATAATGATTTTTATTTGTTCGTCTTTGATAAAAGATTGTCGGGGACACTGGCCTTTTCTCCTGACAGCTTTTTCGAAAGAAAACAGTTTGTTGGGTTTTTCAAGCAATATCTGACTTCTGCATCTGAAAGGCATGTAATTGCTGCATTAGATGGAGAAACCTTTGGGCACCATAAAAAGGAAGGGGATAAGGCTTTAAGAGCTCTTGTAAGTCTTTTAAAAAATAAGATGATCACTTTAAATGAAGCTTTTACTATTTTCTCCAACCTTAAATTTATTCGCAAGGAGGAAATCAAAGAGAATACATCTTGGAGCTGTGCTCACGGCATTGACAGATGGAGAAGGGATTGTGGATGCAGTGTCAATCCTGGTTCTGGATGGAATCAAAAGTGGAGAGAGCCTTTGAGGGAGGCTGTGGACTGGCTTAAGGAGAGAGTGGACGAAATATTTGAGAAAGAAGCGGGGGTATATTTTAGTGATCCTTGGAAGGCTTTGGAGAATTATGTTTTTGTTGTGGAATACAGAAATATTAACGAAGTAAAGAAGTTCCTAAGAACCCATTTGGGCTCTTTTAAATTATCCGATATTTCAAGGATTTTGAAAGTCATGGAGATGAAAAACGCTGCCCTTGCCATGTTTACTTCATGTGGATGGTTTTTTGACGATATCTCTGGATTGGAGACTCAGATAATATTGAGGTATGCAAAAAGAGCCATGGATCTTGCCTTTGAGCTTTCAGGTTCTTATCTTGAGGCAGGTTTTTTGAACATTCTTTCCAGAGCAAGAAGTAATATAGACAGCATAGGAACAGGTAAGGATGTATATTTGAGGTTCGTGGTTCCTCTAGCGAAGACGAAAAAAGAGATCATTTCAGAGGCTTTGAGGAATAACCATTTAAATCGAAACACATTTAAGTTTTTGTCCTTGATAATCTCCATAAATAAGCGAAAAGAGAGCGCAGATGATCTTTTAAAGCTACAGACTCTTTCTATTACTTGTAAAGACATCTTCTTTTGGGAAAAGGAAAAATTCAGTGCAATAATAATTAACTGGAAAGAGCAATCCTTTGTAAT
>JALVKL010000112.1 GCA_027033775.1 bacterium
GCAGAACCCTTTATCCTTGTTCTTTTGGGTGGGCTTTTTGTTATGTTTACCACCACTTTAGGTGCTTTCTCTGCGATCGTTTTTAAGGGTTTCCCTGATTGGGGGCTTGATTTCAGCATGGCTTTTAGCGGTGGGATTATGCTTGTTGCAAGTTTTACCTCTTTGATTCTTCCAGCCATTAGTGAGGGAAGTATTTTTATAGCTTGTTTAGGTATAGTCTCTGGATTTTTACTCATATTGATTATAGAAAGAACCGTTCCCCATGAACATCTTTTTTTAGGCTACGAAGGTTCGGAAAAACACAAGGAAAAATTCAAAAGGGTTTGGTTGATAGTTATTGCCCTCATTATTCACAATTTACCGGAAGGTTTTGCAGTGGGAGTTTCTATAATAAATAATCCCCATAAAGGAATTGCCACCGCTCTTGCCATAGGGATTCAAGATATCCCTGAAGGGTTGGCTGTTACTTTGCCTTTGATGATAGCTACAAATAAAATAGTGGTTCCGCTTTTTATAGGTTTTCTTAGCGGATTTTCCGAATTTATAACCGCCCTTTTTGGGGGATGGGCATTCTCAATTTTGAAGAATCTTCTTCCCTTTGGATTAAGCATGGCTGGAGGTGCCATGGTGTATGTAACGGTAAAGGAGGTTTTCCCAGAGGTCTACAGAAGCGAGCGTGAAAGACTTATAACATGTGGTTTTTTATCTGGATTTCTTGTTATGCTTATCCTCGATACTGTTTTAGGATAGTTAGCATATCCCCTTTTCCTTAAGATAAGGCCAGGCTAATAAACCTCCCTGTAATATTTTAATATTTTCGTATCCGTTGGTCTTTAAAATACAATAGGCTTCATAAGCCCTTGTTCCACTTTTGCATAGCACAACCATCTTCTTATCTTTAGGCACCTCTTTGATCCGCTTTCTTAATTGACCTAAAGGAATATTGATTACCTTTGCTGGAATATTAAGCTCTGCACATTCCCAAGGTGTTCGTACATCTAAAATGATAAGGTCTTCTTTGTTGTCTAAAGCCTTTTTCAGCTCAATACTTGTGATACCTTCAAAGTGCCCGTTGAATCTGTTTTCCATTGTCCAACAGGCTTTTATTATATTATCAACTGCCGGAGCAAAGGGCGGAGCATAGGCTAAATCAACATTCATTAGATCCCAAATGGTAGATTTAAAGTGTATAGCTGTTGCTGCCACATCTATTCTCTTATTTACATCACCGTATCCCACACATTGAGCCCCCAATATTTTGCCCGATTTTTTATCAGCTATAAGTTCAATGGTTATAGGTTTTGCCTGTGGCATAAATTCAGGCTTGTCAGGGGAGGATATTATAATCCTTTCGGGGACAAAATTCTCCCGTTTTGCTTCTTCAAAGCTTAAACCCGTTCTTGCTACATTTACATCAAAGGCTTTTAGAATCAAAGTGGAGATTACCCCTGGAAAAACAGCCTCTCCACCACATATGTTTATGGCAGCAACTCTTCCTTGTTTATTAGCCGTTGATCCTAAAGG
>JALVKL010000113.1 GCA_027033775.1 bacterium
CAGAATTCAAAGCCTACATATCAAAAGAGCTAAAAGAAGAATCGAAAATACTAATCACTATTCACGGGGGGCTATCCTCTGCAGAGAAAAGCTATAAAATGTGCAGTAGATTTTCCGAAAAGTTTCCCGAGTTCATCATCATATCCTTAGATTTCTCCCCTTCTCCTATAGGAAGAAAAGACGTGGATGAAGCAGTAAAGTTGATAAATTGGATTAAAACTCAGAATCCTAAAGAGGTGGATCTCTTGGGAAAAAGTTACGGCGGATACATAGCACTTATGGCTGCTACAAAAACCCATTTTAATAGCCTTATAATTATAGGAGCTCCCACAGAACCTAAAAAAATGCTGGAATTTATTAACAAGAATCCGCAAAAGTTTCAGAAATGGAAAGAGAGCATAGAAGCATCGCGCAGACTGTGTAAGATAAATAAGATTCCAGAAGAAAAATGTATGCAAGAGCTTTCCCCTGTGCAGAAGGCATCTTCCATTGATGAAAGATTGTTGATAATTCATGGAACCAAGGATACAACAGTGCCAATCACTCAAGCCTTATATCTTATAGAAGCTTTAATTAAAAACAAAAAGAAAGATTTCACCGCTTATATTTATCCAGCCACTCATGACATAGATCCACTTCAAGGGAGAAGTTATAATATTATAAAAGAATTTCTATCGGGAGGAGAACATGGAGTGCCTTGAAGCTATCTTTACAAGAAGGAGTATAAGGCACTTTTTAGATAAACCTGTGGAAAAGGAAAAGATAAAAAAAGCCATCGAAGCAGCCCACTGGGCTCCCTCAGGTAAAAACAACCAGCCCTGGAGGTTTGTGGTTGTAAAGAACAAAGATTTGCGGGAGAAACTGGCAGAGCTTACCATCTCCGGAAGAATTATAAGAGAAGCCCCGGTGGCTATTGCCGTCTTTTTAGACAAAAATGTATCGTATCACAGAGAAAAGGATATACAAGCCATTGGTGCCTCCATTGAAAATCTGCTTTTAGCATTACACTGTCAGGGTTTGGGAGCTGTGTGGCTTGGAGAAATTTTAAAGAACAGAGAAAAGGTAGAAAAACTTTTAAAGGTTCCTGATAGCTGGGAGTTTATGGCTCTAATATCTTTAGGCTATCCAGCAAAAGAGGGAAGATCCTCAAGAAGACCCTTAAATGAGGTAATAGGAAACTGGTTCGATTAAAATCACTTGATAAGCTTAACTATAACAAATTTGCCGTGTCTTTTTAAAATCAAAAAGTGCCCCATATTGGATAACTCATCCAGCTTATTTTTCTTAGTAATGATGTATACAAGCTTATAATTTTTAAGATAATTCCTGACCATCTCTTTATCCCTGGTCTTAATGAGAACTCTGTTTAGGTAGAAGAAAGCAGAGTATCCCTTTATTTTATAAGCAATTACAGGAGCTTGTATCTCCGATAGAAAAACCTTATTCACCACTTTTAAAGATCTTTCACGGGCATAAATGGGAAGAACCAAAAAAGCTATCAAGGTGTAAAAAATTACCACCAAAGCTGCTATTTTCTTTACTATTTTATCAATATTGTCTTTATAAGAAAGAGTATATCCAGCAATTAAACTCCATGCAGGAAAAACAGGAAGTATATACTGCGGTAGTTTTGATTTGGAAATAGAAAAAAATAAAATGGGCAAAATTCCCCAACAAAGAAGCATTAATAATATCTCTTTATCTTCACTTAGAATGGTCAATCCTGTAACAATGTCTTTTAAAAATAGACTCCAAGGGAGAAAGCCTATAAGAAAAACCCCTCCGAAAAACCAGAAGGGTTTTTGTCTTTTGAATATAGGCGATAAAAATCTTAAGATATTTTCTCTCCAGAAAAATTTATAGCAATACCCAGGGGATTTTATCTCAAGAATTAAAAAAACAGGCAAACACAAGACCACCACAAGGATAAGCCATAAAATTGTGTCCTTAAAGCTTTTTCTCATAACCACAGGAACGAAAATGGCCATTAGAGTTATGAGAATTCCTATAGGCCCTTTTGTAAGAACAGAAAGGCAACAGAATAAGGTGCTCAATAACCAGAAGACAAGTTTTCTGTTTGTAAGATAAAGATAAAAGAAAACAATAGAACCGGTTATAAAAAAGGTGAGAACCATATCAAAAATAACTATTTTAGAGAACACAAAGAATATAAAGGTTGTGGTCAGCACAAAACCCGATAAAAAAGCAACATCCTCGTCCCACACTATCTTACCAAAAAGAAAAATCAGAAAAACTGTAAAAAGGGCAGAAATAGCAGGAACCAATCTGGCAGAAAACTCTGTAACCCCAAGCACCTTCATGGAAACAGCATCTAACCAATAAAAAAGAGGGGGTTTCTCATACCTTACCCTTCCCCCAAGGGTGGGAGGAAGCCAATGCCCCTCTACCGCCACTTCCCTTGCAACTTCTGCATTCCTGCCCTCATCGGGATCCATTAAAGGAAAAGAGCCAAGACCAACCGTAAAAATATACAATGCAAGAAGAAAGAGGGAAAGCTTGTTCAAAACACCTCTCCCTCAGGAGGAGATTTTATACTCCACCATCACATCAGAAATCTTGGTTTCTAAAAGCTTGGAATGGACATATTTCTGTATTTCTTCCCAAACCCTGTGCATCTTACAGTAATCTATAAAAGGACAAGCGTCAGGTATGTACATGCACATATTCATTTGGGGCGTTCCATCCACAGCCACAATAATGTCAAAGATTGTTATATCCTCTGGATTTTTAGAAAGCTTGACCCCTCCCCCTTTTCCCTTTTCAGTGATTACTATCTTTCTTTTGGAAAGAATGGATATAATTCCTGGGAGGAAAGACTTGGGCACCGCGGTGTTTTCCGCTATCTCCTTGGCAGGCACCAGCCTATCCCTTCCCTTAGAGGCAAGAAATATAACCACCCTTATTGCATAATCGGCTTGTCTTGTTATAAGCATACCCCCTCCTTAAATATAAGTTTTTTAATTTTTTATGCTTTATTTATTCATGTATTTCCCAAAAATCAACTTCCAATTCTTGCTGACATCATTTTTTGATAGTATTAAACCATCTTAATAAAAAGGAGGCAAAGATGAACTACAGTTACGAACTACTCAAAAAATGGGACTTTGACTACATATGGCATCCCTTCACTCAAATGGCAGAATATAAACAAAAGGATCCTATAATTATAGAAAAAGGGGAAGGCTCTTACCTTATAGATGTACAGGGAAAAAGATACATAGATGGTGTTTCTTCACTTTGGGTTAATATACACGGACACAACAGAAAAGAGATAAATGATGCTATAATCCAACAACTTCAAAAAATAGCCCACTCAACCATGCTGGGGATTGCAAATGTTCCTGCCATTTTGCTTGCCAAAAAACTTATTGAAATAACGCCTAAAAACCTTAACAAGGTATTTTATTCGGACAATGGATCAACGGCAATGGAAGTGGCTTTAAAAATAGCTTACCAATACTGGGTAAACAAAGGGGATAAACAAAGAACAAAGTTTGTCACTTTGAAGAACGGCTATCATGGGGACACCATAGGAGCGGTAAGCTTAGGAGGAATAGATCTATTTCACGCTGTATATAAACCTCTTCTATTTGAAACATACTCTGTCTCATCGCCTTACTGTTACAGATGTCCTTTTAAACTCAGCTTTCCATCATGTGGGCTTGAGTGCTTAAATGAGTTGGAGGATACAGTCAAAAAACACAAAGCCGAAATAGCAGCCATATCTATGGAATCAACCATTCAAGCAGCTGGAGGAATGATAGTTCTTCCACCAGGTTATATGAAAGGGGCAAGAGAGATAGCAGACAGATACCAGATACCATTGATATTAGATGAAGTGGCTGTAGGCTTTGGAAGAACTGGAAAGATGTGGGGCTGCGAGCACGAAGGAATTGCCCCTGACATTATGGCTATAGCCAAAGGAATAACTGGCGGATACCTACCATTAGCTGCCACTTTAGTAACAGATAACATATATGAAGCCTTTGAAGGGGATTTCACTAAGACCTTTTATCATGGACACTCTTATACCGGAAATCCATTAGGATGCGTAGCAGCTTTGGCATGTATCGATATATTTGAAAGGGAAAACACCTTAGAAAAACTTAAAATGAAGATAGAACATCTTAGCAAAAGATTGAAGGAGTTTTGGGAATTAAAGCATGTAGGTGATATAAGACAGAAAGGATTTATAGTGGGGATAGAGCTTGTGAGAAATAAAGAGACTAAGGAAGAGTATCCTTATCATGAGAGAATAGGCTTTCAGGTAATATACAAAGCTAGAGAAAAGGGGGTTATCATACGTCCCTTGGGTAATGTTATTGTGATTCTGCCTCCTCTTTCAATAAATATAAAAGAGTTAGATAAACTTTTAGATGTGATAAGATGGGCTATAAGAGAGGTCACAGAAAAGTGAAGGGAGGATAGGGAATGACTGTAGATGAAGAGTTAAAAATCTTACTTAAAGGTGTGGAAGAGATAATATCGGAAGAAGAACTTAGAAAAAAACTTGAAAAAAGCAAAAAGGAGAATCGTCCTTTAAGAATAAAGGCTGGATTTGACCCTACAGCTCCTGATCTTCATTTAGGACATACTGTTCTTCTTATGAAGATGAAGCAATTTCAAGAGCTTGGACATCAAGTAATCTTTCTAATCGGTGATTTTACTGCAATGATAGGAGATCCAACAGGCAGATCCTCTGTAAGAAAAGCCCTCACGAAAGAAGAGGTGATGGAAAACGCAAGAACCTACAAAGAGCAAGTTTTTAAGG
>JALVKL010000114.1 GCA_027033775.1 bacterium
CAGGTAAAATTAGCAACTTTGGAGTATTTTATACCAAACTACCAGAATTCATAAACAAACACAGAGATAAATTTAATCAAGCACTTAAAGAGCTAAATATGACTCCAGATGACTTAATTGACAAATGGAAGAAAGGCGAAGTTGTTATGATATACATGACTGATGCAGATATAGGTGATTTTGGTCAGGAAGTAATAGATAGTATGACAGACGAAGTTATAGAAGTTTTTAACCAAGCGAAGAAAAAAAGAATGTCTTTATTTAACTTTATAGTCCCATCTAACATGTATAAGACAATGGAAAGAAATGTAAACAACTTAATACAAAGAAGTTATAGAAATATATCAAAAATTCATTTAATACCAGAACACTTAATCAAAAACTTTAGATAAACAACCAAAGGCTTTTATTTACACTTCTACAAAGGAGGTGCTGCAATGTTAATCCTAGCAACAGAACCACAAAAGTGTGAAAGATGTGGCAAGCTTTACAAGAGAGGAACAGTCCAAGATATGTCTCGTCACTGTGTAAATTGTGGCAACTCCGTTCACTACTGTGATGAATGCGTTAAATTCGGCTGTCCAAAGTGCGGAGGAAAACTGGTAGATGTGTGGACCTATCACAAGGAAGTTTTGGGAACACCTATTCTCTTCTAACCCCAACCGCTGCCCTGTAGAGCCTTTCGGCTATATCCAGCACAAGTTGGCTTTTGTATAGCTTTCCTCCCCACCTGTCGGGGATGCCGGACTGGCCGTAGTAGGCTCCAGCCAGCGCTCCGCAAAGAGCCGCTGCGGTATCCGCATCCCCCTCTAAGTTCACCGCTTTTAAGACACAGTTTTCAAAGCTTATTCCCCTGTGGAAAGCCCACAGCACCGCCTCAAGCGTATTGGATACTCTTCTGCCCGCTTTTATCTCTGGAGGTTCTTTGTCTTTGAAGCTTCCCATGGCAATGTTCCATATCTCAGGATGCAGCTCGTGTTCTTTCCACTTGCCACCATAGGGCCTCCAGCAGGGAGACAGCAATTCTTCTTTAGGCACGCCGGTTATGGCTCCTATGAGGATGCCGGCAAAATATGCGCAGGCGTCTATGCTGAGTTTGTTTCCATGGGTCATGGACGCTGCCTTTTTCGCATAAAAAAGGGCTTTTTCGGGATCGTCCATGTAGTAAATGGCTATGGGTATAACCCTCAAAAGCACTTCGTTCCCAACGGCTTTCTTGCACCCGCACCAGGGATCTTTTGATTTTTTGAAGATTTCCACCGCCTGTTTGAATGAGTCCCTAACCTTCACGCTCTTTTCCACTGTGGTGAGGTAGCCCTCGTCAATCCACCTTGAGAGCCTTTCCATTTGGTCTTCAGGGTCAAAACCGCCTCTTTCCAAGAGGCTTTCAGCGGTGCACAAAACCACAGTGGTGTCGTCTGTCCACGCTCCAACGGGAAAGTCAGGTCCCTTTTTGAAGTCTGTTATGGGAATCATGAAGGAATCTTCCTTTATCTCCTCT
>JALVKL010000115.1 GCA_027033775.1 bacterium
AAATCTCCAGAACTCATTGTTCACAATGCAAAAGTTGGCGTTATGGAAACTCCCCTTTATCTTTTAAGAAAATACTATATAACTCCTAAGGAGATCCTTTATGTGAGGAATCATTTTCCTGTTAAAGAACTGGGCTTTGATGTGCTCTCCCCTGTGATAGACGATGGATGGACAATAAATATAGGAGGATTGGTAGGACGTCCCGGAAAAATCACTGTGGGTGAACTGAAAAAAATGAAGACAGTTAAAGTAACCTGTGTCCTTCAGTGTTCAGGTAATGGACGTGCCTTTTATGCCAAGAAGGCAAAAACCCCAGGTAGTCAATGGAAACATGGGGGTATGGGAAATGTTGTATGGAAAGGCGTTAAGCTGAAAGATGTATTTAAGGCACTGGCAGTTGAAATTGACCCAAGTGCCCGATTTATAACTGCTAACGGGAAAGACAAACCTATAACTCCAATAGGCTCAGATTTTGTTCACAGTATGCCACTGCACGACGTTTTGGATAAAGCTATTCTTGCAATAGAAATGAATGGTGAACCAATTCCAGCTATTCATGGAGGACCTGTTAGACTGATTATACCAGGTTATTATGGTACAATGCAGATAAAGTGGCTAACAGACATTTACATTACCGATAAAGAGAGCCCCTCAAGATTTCAGAAAAAGGCGTACAGAATACCGGTTTCACCTGTAGAACCTGGTGAGATGACCCCTTTAGATTTTAACCAATTCAACAGTATACCCAACTACAGGATGAAAGTGAAAACTGTTATTTTTTATCCTATGAACGGGGAAAGGGTAAAATCTGGCTTTTTCAAAGTTAAGGGTGTTTCTTGGAACGATGGTCTTGTCCCCATCAACGAGATATATATTTCCACCGACAAAGGCAAAGACTGGATAAGGGCGCACGTTGTGAGAAACGATGGACTCTACGCCTGGTATCTATGGGAAGCTGAGATAAAATTGAAAAGGGGACAGAAATTCATATGGGCAAGAGCCATAGATGAGTGGGGAAGAGGACAACCTTTAAATGGAGTGGATCGCTGGAATCCAAAGGGTTATGAATGGAACGGGGTGGATAAAGTAACAGTTGAGGTGATTTAAAGATGAAAAGAATCATCGGTATATTGTTAGGTGTAATATTGTTGGTGGGTTTATGTATAGCTTCCCTTCTTCCCAAGGGGCCAGGGGTTAATCTTGTGTACAGCAAATGCCAGATGTGCCATAGTTTGGATTATGTTACAGAATCTAAAGGTATAACATCTAAACAATGGAAAGCCATTGTGGAAGAGATGGAAGGGTATGGGCTACAAATCACTTCCGAAGAAAAGAGAAAAATAATTGAATATCTCAGCGATTATATGGGCCCTGCTCCTAAAAAGGTTTTACATGAGGCAAAGATGCCAGAAATAAGCGGCAAAAAGCTCTTTCTTGACAACTGTGCTGGATGCCATCAAAACAACGGAGAAGGTATTTCAGAAGCATTCCCTCCCCTTGCAGGAAATACCATGTTATTTAAGGATGATTATCCTGTATATGTTATTCTTTTTGGATTAACTGGCCCTATCAAGGTGGGTAATGAAACCATAGACGATACAATGCCCCCATTTTACCACTTATCAGATGAAGAGATAGCATCCATCGTAAACTACGTAAGAAAAGCTTGGGGAAACGATAAATTTTTCAAAAAGAGTATTACGCCGCAAGATGTGGCCAAATATAGAAAGAAAGAGCTTTCAGATAAAGATGTATACAAATTGCGTAATAAGTTAAGTAAAAAATAGACATGAAAATGGCACTTGAAATACTGAAATTGAGTATATTTGTTATACTTCTTTCAGCAGTGGCTGTTTTTGCAAGTGACTGGGAGCTGAAGGCACCAACAGGTCTAAAATTTGAAACCATAAAAGGATACGAAAATTGGTATGTGGTAGCAACACATTACAGAAGGGATAAAAATGAACTCAGACTGATAATAGGCAATGATATAGCTGTGAAGGCTTACAGAGAAGGAATACCCCTTAACGGAAAAAAATTTCCAGAAGGGACAATCCTTGTGAAGATAGGATACAGTCTAAAGAAGAATCCCGACTTTTCTGTTTCCTTTGAGCCGGATGTAATCCAAAGAGTGGAATTTATGATAAAGGATTCAAAGAGGTTTAGCGACACAGGAAATTGGGGATTTGCAAGATTCGTGTATGATAAAAGATCAGGTCATTATAAAGTATGGGGTAAAAGTAAAAGGGACTATATACAGTGCTACAGCTGTCATAAGATAGTTAAAAGAAAGGATTTTGTATTTACGGATTATGTAAAAAGACGATAAATTTAAATTATCTTAGCCAACGCCTTGTGAACAATTTCTGCCAGCTCCTGATAAGTAAAGGGTTTTTGAAGATAACCTAATGCACCAAGGCTCTTATAACTGCTTGCCTCTTTCTCCATACTGTAGCCTGAAATAAGAATAACTTTAGCCTCAGGGTCTATTTCTTTAATCTTAGACAAAAGCTCCTTACCCCCCATTTTTGGCATCACCACATCAGCTACAACAAGATGGGGGTTTTTCTCCTCGTATATTTTAAGAGCCTCCTCGCCATTTCTTGCTGTGATAACCTCATAACCTAAAATCTCAAGCATCTTTTTACATATCATTAAGGACATCTCATCGTCTTCAACAACCAATATCCTTTCTCCTTTACCCCTTGGCAAATATTCACTTTTTTTTCTGCTCATCTCATAATCAACTAAACCTATCTCAGCCTTTGGTATAAATATCCTAACTCGCGTGCCCACACCCACCTTGCTGTCAATAAGAATAATGCCACCGTGCTGTTTGGCTATGCCATATGCTTGGGGCAAACCCAATCCTGTTCCCTTTCCCTCAGGCTTGGTGGTGAAGAAGGGCTCCAACGCTTTATCCAACACATACTCATCCATACCGTGTCCCGTATCCTTTATTTCTATCACAACATATTCGCCGTCCCTCAAAGCTTCATGTCCTTCAACTTTCTCATTGTACAACCTTATTATAAGCTCTCCTCCTTGAGGCATTGCATCTCTTGCATTTATACAAATGTTCATTAACATCTGCTGTATCTGAGAAGGATCTGCAAAAACAAGGTAATCCCCTTCTTCAATCTGAAATTGAACTGAAATGGGAGAAGGAAAGGTTCTTCTTATCAACTTGACAAACTCTTTTATGAACACCTTCAAATCAACAGGCCTTTTATCAGAGGGACCTTTTCTTGCAAAATCCAGTATTTGTCTTACAAGATTTGCTCCGTGCTTCGTCTGCTCAAGAATCACTTGAAGATATTTTTTTACGCTCTCAGGATTAGAAACCTCTGTAATAGCCAATTCAGCCAAACCATTTATAGCATTAAGAATATTGTTAAAATCATGGGCAATACCACCAGCAAGGGTTCCTATAGCTTCTAAACGCTGGACCCTGCTAATTCTTTCCATCTGCTCTCTCTCTTTTTCCCTCATACGAGCGTTATCTATGACCGCTTCCACAATGGAGCCCATAAGAATAAGAGTGTCTAAATCCTCCATATTAAAGGGGGGTTTATACTTTCCCCTTCCAACAGAAATGGTGCCCACCACTTCCCCTTTTACCCTTACAGGGATGGAGATGGCTGAAGAGACCTTATCTTTCATAAGATTAGCTATTCTATCCCTGTTTATATCCAATTCCCTAGGATAATACCGAGCTATGTACGCCTTTTTTGACTCAAAGGCCTTTCCAGCCACTCCCTCCCCAGGAAGACAGGGAGGAAGCTGAAAATCAAATCCTTGAGTTAAGATGGGTATCAACATCTTTTTCTGTTTATCCCACCTATGGAATGCAGCAAACTGAGCGTCAAATATGGAAAGCATCTCCTTAAGGATTACATTGATTATATTAAGCTCCTCCACCTCTGACAGCATCTTCTTTATGGATTGTGTAACAATCCTTTTTGTTCTCTCAGATTTTTCCAGAAGCTCGAAAAACTCGTAAGACCACAAAACACCTGCGATAATCTTAGAAATTACAGAAAAGGCAAGAACCTCTGTATCTGTGTATCCTGGCTTATTTTTACCTCTGGCAACGCCTATAACCCCCTCCTTATCCTGGCCAAATACACCTAAAGGAACAGCCATAGCAGAAGATATTTCCTCTTTCAGCTCATCTATAGCGTAAGGCTCAGAGGAATAATCCCTTGTAACGATAAGTTTTCCTTCACTTAAACTCTCACCTATTAGCCCTTTCCCATAAACTATCTCTGGAGGTACAAAGGAAATACCTTTGTATCTGATAAAAACCATCTTATTTTCTGCAAAGCTCCAAAAACCCAAAACCCCAATGTCAGAGGAAAAAATGTCAAGCACAAGCTTTAAGGCTATATCAGTTGCTTCATATAAAGTTTGGGCTTTTGATATTTTTTTGTAAAATTCGTCTATCTTTTCCAAAAAATTGATAGAAGGTTGCATTTCACTCCCCACCCATTTATTGAATTAACTAATATATTTTTTCCAACAATGCAAAATTTTTGCACATGGTTGCATCAATTATATTTATATTTGGAGCGGTTATAGGGAGCTTTTTAAACGTTGTCATTTATAGATTGCCAAAAGGCCAATCAATAATTCATCCACCCTCTCACTGTCCCAAATGTGGCAAAAGGCTCAAGTGGTGGCACAATATACCTATAATCTCTTA
>JALVKL010000116.1 GCA_027033775.1 bacterium
CCTCTTTTGAAGCTTTTGAAGCTTTGGATTATCTTTTCTCAATAAATTTTGATCCTATTCTGCTATTGGTCTTGTTTCAGTCGATTTTAAGGAAAATACTACAAGTGAAAAGGTTTCCTGAGTCTGCCAGTTCTTTTGATATTAAAAAGTATGGAAGGTGGGCTGAGCGATTGAGTGAGGACTTTATTGAAGCTGTTTTAGTTAAGCTTGTGGAACTCGAACTTAAGCTCAAAACGAGTTCCATTTCTCCTAAAATTCTTTTTGAAGATCTTTTACACTTTTTGATTTATAGGTATCAGTGAGATATTCATGGGAAGAATAAGGAGGTGTGGACATGTCGGGCATTGATGAGAAGTGTTTGAAACTTCTGGAGAACATTTTGGCTTCAGTTCAGTTTATGTTTGAAAAGGCTGATATTGGAAATGTTTATAAGACCATCGCTGATGTAGTCTGTGATATTTTAGGTTTTGATAGAATAAATGTTCTTATCTACAACCCGGAAACTGGAATGCTGGAGGCAAAAGTTTCACGAGGGGCAGAGGAGCCTTTAGAAGAGATTAAGGTACCTGCGGATGAAAGGGGAGGTATAATATATAAAGCTTTTTCTGAGATGAAAACTTACCTTGTTGAGGATGCAGCCAAGGAGTTCCCAGAGGAATGGAAGTTATCTCCTCCTTACTCCAATATTAAATCTTTGAGATCCAGATCCTTTATATTAGCTCCTCTAATAGTTAAGGGCAAACCATGGGGAGTTATTGGAGTGGATAATAAAATAAGGAAAAGACCCATAACCAAAGAGGAGAGCGTGATAGTGAATATGTTTGCGAAGCTTGCGTCAATGGTTATAGAAAGGGAATTGTCAGAAAAACAGATACAGCAATTGCAACAAGAGATTGAAACAAAGGCTTCGGAAATTGCTCAGAAAGAGAGAATGATAGAAGAGCAGAGGGAATTACTTAAAGAGGTTGCTTCTAACACCGTGAAGGAGCTTTATAAGCTAAACGATATAACCCAAAAGGTGCAAAAAGAAGCAGATAATTTACGGATTGGATTTGACGAATTGATGGAGCATGTGAATCAGATAGATTTTGTTGTAAAGTCTGTGGAAGATGTGGCCAAGAAAACCAATTTATTATCTTTAAATGCTTCTATAGAAGCAGCAAGGGCTGGTGAGCATGGTAAGGGATTTGCCGTGGTGGCTGATGAGGTTAGGAAGCTTGCTATGAAGAGTAAAAGGGATTCAGAAGAGATTGGTGAAGCTCTGAAGAATATAAAGAAAGCCACAAACAATTTTGTACACCTTGTTAATTCCCTTGAGGAAAGCATCAGGGAGGAGGAAGAGATAATAGGAAATATTCAGGAGGTGGTGGAGAGGGTTCATCAGTTGCTTGAAGTTGAGTAGTGTTAGAGTGCTCTTTAAGATTATTTTAGAATCTGCAATAGGGAGCTAAACGGGGAAGTTCTTTAAGTCTTATTGTTTCGTATTCTTTGATTATTTTGGTGGGAAGGGTTTTGTGTTCAGCAATATATTTTCCAGCTTCATAACCCAAAAAGGAGAATCTATTTGGCAGTTTGTTGTATTTTTCTTTGAATAGCAGATTGAACCCCCTAATATTTATAATGGGCTGAAACGGTAAGTACCAATCATAAAAGATGAGCTTATCCATAAATTTCCTAAAGGGAAACATAAGGGTGGACGAAATTCTCCAAGTCCCCACAACCTTTGGTGATGGGGAGAATATTCTAAAAAATGGAACAAAAAATGTGGCTTCCTTGTAGTTTCCTATGAAAATAAGGCTGTCGATGTTTACACGGTTTTGCTTTAACTCTACAAGAAGATCAATAATCTTTCTGTAATCCGTTTTATTTAGTCCATATTCGTATTCAAACACAATCTTTTTATTTTCCTTTTGTAGTTTTTCTAAAAGATTATACGCCACCTCATTCCAATTTTGTTTGTATATTAAAGCTATGTTTTCTCCTTCTATTAAAGACATTATCTTATCCACCTCTTCTTTAGTGGTGGGTAAAAGGCTATAAAAGGAGACAGTTTCGTTTTCTAAAGATAATGTTTCTGGTTGGGTGCAATTGTCTGTTATATGATAAGGTATAGAGGATTGTTCCAATTTTAGCTTTAGTCCTTCCAAAAATTCAGCCCATTGAGGGGATGTTTCGTTTGATGATGTGCATATGAAGATTTCTATTCCATGAGATACACTGGATAAGAGAAGACTAAAGGCGAACAATATAACCGTAAATCTTTTCATCCTTTTTTAATTTTAGGAGATCCTTCTTTGCTTCATCCTCATTTGAGTAAGGTCCCAATATAACTTTATACAGTCCTCCTATGGACTTTATGTTAGTTCTATAGCCTCTTTCTTTCAAACGTTTAGAGAGGTTTTCAGCATAGCTCTTTTTAGAGAAAGCTCCAGCTTGAATAAATATTCTGAAGGTTAAGGTGGTGTTTTGTATTTTATTTTTAACCGGTTTTATAACAGGAATTTTTTCACCGACCTTATTAGATTTTGCTTTGGTGGTTGTATTTTCCTCTTTTTGAGGTGTTGTTGATTCTTTCTTCACCACCACTGGTATTACTTCCTTTTCCTCTTTTGTTTCTGGTAAAGATATCATCTGCTGATGGGTAATGATTTGACCACCAGAATACAAATCTTTACCCACCTCTATGCCAAGTAAAAAGACCATTATGTATGTTATAACAAGCCCTGAAAGGATGGCTACAATTTCTTTCTTTTTGAAGGAAAAATTGTAGATTTTATGCTCTCTTTTTGCCATTACATCACCTCAGGAGCTGAAACACCTAAAAGGGAAAGCCCTTCTTTAATCACGATTTTTGTTGCTTCACACAAGGACAACCTCGCCTTTGCAAGTTTTCTGTCCTCCACCAATACTCTAAATCTATTATAGTAGGTGTGGAACAGTGAGGCAAGCTCCTGAAGATAGTAGGTGAGTCTGTGCGGTTCCAAGTTTTGAGCGCATCCTTCAATAACATCGGGAAATTGGGAAAGTTTCCTGATTAAATCTTTCTCCTCTTCCTCTCTTAGTAAAAAAAAGTCTGGTTCTATATTTTTCAATTCTTGGAATCTTTTTGCATTTTTGAATATACTGCATATCCTCGCATGGGCGTATTGAACATAAAACACTGGATTTTCTTCTGTTTGTCTTTTGGCTATCTCTATATCGAATTCTAAATGGGCATCGCATTTTCTTGTTAGAAATATAAATCTTGCCGCATCTTTTCCTACCTCATTTATAAGCCATCTTAAAGTTATAAGTTCTCCCACCCTTTTTGACATGGATATAGGCTTTTTGTCTTTTAATAGTGAGACCATTTGAATGAGAAGTATTTTGAGCTTTTCTGGATCATAGCCCAAGGCCTTTAGAGCGGCCTTTATCCTTTTTATGTATCCATGATGATCAGCTCCCCATACATTAACATAGATATCAAAGCCTTTCTCCATCTTTACCCAATGGTAAGCTACATCAGCTGCAAAGTATGTGGGTTCTCCTGTGGCTCTAACAAGAACCCTGTCCTTTTCGTCCTTAAATTCTGTGGATTTAAACCATAAAGCACCATCCTTCTCATATGTAAATCCCCTCTCCTTTAGTAGCTCTATCGCCTCTTTGACTTTTTTTGAATTGTGTAGATCCTTTTCATAAAAGAAATTATCAAAGTTGACTCCAAAGGCATTTAAATCTTCCACTATCCACTTCATTATCTCTTGTGTTCCCCACTCTGAAAGAAAGCCAACTGCTTTTTCCTTTTCCCAATGTTTTATCTCGGGTTTTTCATTGAGGATCTTTTTTGCCATCTCTATTATATAATCACCGTGATATCCATCTTCTGGAAATTCTATCTTCTCTCCACACAGTTCTTTAATTCTTGCCCATATAGACTCCCCCAAAAGTCTTATCTGCCTTCCTGTATCGTTTACATAATATTCCTTTTCCACATAAAACCCTGCCTTTTTTAGTATTCTTGCAAGACTGTCTCCAACAGCAGCCCCTCTTGCATGTCCTATATGAAGAGGGCCGGTGGGATTTGCTGAAACAAATTCTAAATGCACCTTTTTCCCCTCTCCCATGGAAGAAGAACCAAATTTCTCTTTCTCTTTTAAAATGTGCTTCAGTATTTTATGCCAGTAGCTTTCATCCATGGTCAAATTTATAAAACCGCCTCCTGCAATTTCTGCCTTTTTTAGATAAGGCATTGAAAGATTATCCACGATAACAGATGCAATCTCTCTTGGATTCCTTTTCTCCTTTTTTGCCAGCATAAAAGCCACATTGGTGGCATAATCTCCATATCTTTTATCGGGATAATCTATATAAATGGGCACATCTTCAGCTTTAATGTTTCCCTTCCTTTTAGCTTCTGATAAGGCCTTTTCAATGTAAGGGATGATCCATTTTTTCATTCTCTCCCCCTTAATGTTAAATTTGAGGCTGTAAATTAGCATAAGAGTTGGGACTTCTCAATAGTTGATAGTAGCTAATTCATATATCTTGACAATAATATACTCAAGATCTATATTCTATTCAGATCAGAACAAAAATTAGAAAGGGAGGATAAGTTATGGGAAAGGTAATAGGTATTGATCTTGGGACCACCAATTCTGTGGTTGCTATAATGGAAGGGGGACAGCCTAAGGTTATACCAAATCAGGAAGG
>JALVKL010000117.1 GCA_027033775.1 bacterium
GCTATAGCAACTTCCATATTTTTTGCTTTAGCAATCTTTATAAGGGTCTCAATTGCCAGCTCTGAAGGTATGCCAGCAGTTGATACAAGAAGGCTATTATAATCTCTTTTTAATTGTGCATAAGAAAGGCAATCAATGAAGCTCTCACAAACCACAATCCTATCAGCTGTCTTAATCTCAGAAGGATTTATAATACCAATGCTTTTCTCCCCAAAGTTCCCCTTGAATTTTTTATCATTTTTACCTCTACCCCTTGTTTCCAAACCACAAACTTTTAGTTTTCTCCCCTCTGCTTTATAATGCTTAATTGCTAAGTTCTTATGCTCCTTTACCTGCCAGATGTAAATATCATAATCTTCTAAATCTAATGTGATACCCCTATCCTGTTCTAACCACTCGCAGTAATCCGCTTTTTTCAACGACTGTAAAATGTTTTTGAAAGTTTCCCTGTTCCTTTCTTCTATCACTCTCGGACTTGGAGCTGTTCTAATTCCTTTGTAATTTTCCCTATACCACTTTCTTACAGCTCCCAAATTGTATTCATTCAATATAAACTCTTGGATAAAGTCTATAGCTGAATATGTTTGTCTTTCTATACCTCTACTTTTCTCGGAAATAAAATATCTATTTGTCTTAGTGTTTACTACATAAACTTTATCATCATTGTATTTATCCACAAAAACTCTATATGTCTTTGAAGTCTTATCAAGCTTCTCCTCAAACCCTTCCTGCTCAAAAAGACTGACAAGGTCTATGCTCTTAATCTCTTCAAGTTCCTCATCCGTTCCTCTTTTTTCTTTTTTCTCAACAAGATGCTTTTTAAACATATCCCTGACCTCCTGAAGCGATAACTCCCCAGATATAAACTTTTTTGTTAGCTCAACCTCATACTCATCGGTGGTATATCCTTTCTCTATGCTTTTCTGAGCCTTTCTCCTCAGATAATCCTCTAAATCCTCTCCTTTTTTTCTGAGTATCTCGTATTCTTTCGGGGATAATCTGTCCCATCTCAGTCTCCAGCTGTTATCTTGCTCAAAGTTTATAGTTTCAACCTGCTCAGTTAAAATCTTCCCGAGTTTTAGCGAACGATTAACGATATACGATGCGTCAACATTTTCCCCTAAGCTATTAGTCCAAACATAAACTCTATGCTTATGAACCTTACCCTTCTTCTTATGCGAAAACTCAATCCAGTCTGAAGCTTCAAGACCATACTCTTTTTCTATCTCAGACCAAACATAATTCCATTCCCGCTCTGACAAATTCCAGCGTGGATTAACAACAAGGTGTATAAAGTTGTATCTACCTTTTTTCTTAAACTCTTTTTTGTTCCTAATATCCAAATTGACAATATCCTTAACCGAAGTTATATCCTCAGAGGAAGCTCTAATTTCTACTTTCTCATTCTCATCTGTTTTCCTGAGATGTTCATCTAAATTCTTAACCTGTTTCCCCTTCTTGCTACCTCTGAGAACCTTAACAATCATCTGCAACCTCTATGAAATAGAGCTTAGACTAAAGGGAAAAAATTCCTTTTATTTTTTCCAGCTCGGTTTTGAGCTGTCCAGCAATTTCTCTGATTTCTTCTTCCAATTGCCAATCTGCCTTCTGGGTGTGTAAAATCCTTACAAGCTGATTTAGGTTAACTCCTATCCTGTGAAGCTCCCTGATAAGAGTTTTGATTTGTTCCCTATCTTCTGGTGTGGTCAGTTTCTTTCCCCTGAATGCATCCATAAGGACCCTTGCTTTAGATATGCCCAGTTCCTTTGACAGCTCCTCTATCTCCTTGTATTCATCCACACTCATAGTGATAGTCAAGTATGCTGTCTTTCCTCTCTTATACATCTCCATCTCCTTTCAAGGAAATTTTCAAAAGGGAGCAGTTTCGCTAAAACCGACGAAGTCGGTTTAGCATTGCGTTAGCAATGCGTTAGCGAAACTGCCCCTGGCACTCTAACAGCCGATATTTTTAGTCTAAGTTTTATAAAGGGAGCTGTCAAGTCAGGCTATTATGTTTAACAATGTAAAACATTCCTTGACTAACCTGTTTAACAATGTAAACTAATAAGAAAAATCAAAGAAGAGGTAAAAAGAAAATGAAAGATACTAAAAACAAAGTAATCGGTATAAGAGTTTCGGAAGAAGAAAAGAAAATGTTAGAGCAACTGGCCAGAGCTGAGGGAGAGGAACTGTCTGAATATATCCGGAAAAGGATTTTTTCTCCACACATAAAATATGAACTAAAAAGCTACACTGTAGACACAAGCAAAATAGAAGAAGAAATAATGGAAGTTAAGACTCAAGGGAAAAAAACCCTTGAGGCTATGGAGAAGCTCCAGGGTCAGGTTGCAAATATACAGCCGAAATGTCCGAAGTGCGACTGTATTGACTGGCTGACGACTATGATTTTTATGGTTTTTCAAGCTCTAATAATCTATGCTCTTATTAAGTTCTTTTAACCCCCGCTGGTGAAGACAGTTATCCCCCCCAAGATACCCCGAGCCAATAACTCAATTTAAAAGTCCACAAGTAATATCAATACTTAGAGACAATTTATAAACAAAAAATCCAGCAAAACCGCATAAATAAAAGATAAAAAAATAGAAAACCTGCTAAGCCTTGAATAATCAGAAAGTCCAAAAAATTAATCTTAAATTTTGAGACAAATCTCAAAAAAGAGTCAAAAAAAAGCCTTTTTTCCCTTTAGTCTAATTCTATTCTAATCGTTTATTTATGCTATTTGGCGTTAATTCTTGCTTAACCCCTATATATATATATTGGACTTTTGGACCTTCTGAATTATCAATGGTTTGCGACGATTTTATATTTGGACTTTTGGACCTTCTGAATTATCAATGGTTTGCGACGATTTTACCCCTATTTTTTCTTTGAATTGCTCTAAACCGCATAAAAACAATAAAGTCCTTAAAGTCCACTTTGCTTGGACTTTTGCAAACCCGCATTATTGCTTGTGGACTTTTAGATTTTTTAATAGTGTTTTTATATGGGGGTATGGTATTTTAAACTATTAAAGGGTTGAAAGATTTTAAACGATAATGTAAATTAGTGTATGAATATGGATTTTAGAGAGGAGAGAAGATGATTATGATTGAGAGAAAGGAAGGAAGTTTGAATGCTCTTTCTAAGTATTTTAATGTTTCTCATACGACTCTTTACAGGTGGGTTAACAGGTATAAAGATGAACTTTTTGAGAGAGGTGTTTTGTCAAAAAGGAGAAAGGGTCGTTGGGAATATTTATGGGTTAATGATGTAGATGAATTTATTGAATTTATGAAGGAAAAAGGGGTTTATCTCGTTGAAGAGTAGTTTTTGCAAGCCTAAGGGAGTGCTGGGAACACTCCCTTTATGGACTGGTAATGTTCGTTGGAGAACAAGAAAAATATAGGAGAGAGAGACTATGAATAAGGATAAGCAAAAGCCAGAGATTTTGCAACCCTATATTTCCGCTGGAAATCTTTTAAAAAAACAATTTGAAGAAGATAAGTTTTTTATTGAAAACCTTATCCCTGTAGGTTCGCTTTGTCTCCTATCTTCCAGACCAAAAGCTGGTAAAACTAATTTAGCTTTACAGATGGCAACTGCGATTGCTTCTGGAAAGTTTTTTTTAAGTTTTAAAACTAAAAAAGCAAAGGTTTTGTTTATCTCACTTGAACTTAATCAAAAGCAGATGAAAAAACGATTAGAAAGAGTTTTAAGTCATTATGAAATAACAGATGCAAACTTTAAAAAGTTTCCCTTAGCTTTAAGATTTTCTTCTGAAAAAAAAGGTATTGAGGCTCTTAGTGAAGAGCTTGAGTATCTTAGAAAGGTTTATCGTCTTACTTTTGATGTAATTTTCATTGATACTTATGTGTTGTTTAAAGATATAGAACAAGAAGCTGTAAAAAAACATAAGTCTGTGTATGAGCTTGAAAGTGAATACTTGGCTAAGCTAAGAAAGTTTTGTGAGGAAACAAACACGACTATAGTATTGATTTATCACAATAGAAAATCTCAAATGCTCTCTGGGGACATAACTGAAAACATTATGGGTTCAACAGGTATAGCTGGAGCTGTAAACGAAATATTTTTACTTGAGCGAAAAACTGGAGATGATAAAGCAAAACTGCTTACGACTGGGCATACAATAGAAGAGCTTGAGATTGAACTTGAGTTTAAAGATGGTTTATTTACACTGCTGACAGGGACTCAAAAAGAGCTGAGAATTGCTGAGAAAGTAATTGAGTATCTCAAGCAAGTTAAGACTGCAAATAAGACAGAGATATTTAATCATTTGAAGGCAATTGGAGAGACTACCAGAAAAGGAGATGTTTTTGAGGTTTTAGACAAATTTGATGGTAATTATTGGCAGAGTTATACAGAGAAGAGAAATAGAGGAAGAGCAAGCATTATTTATTATCTTCCCGAAGATAAACCTCCTGAAACGGAACAAAAGTCCTTTACCAATGTTGAAGAGCTGGAGAGATACGAAGAGCTTTTAGATTTAAATATTGATAGTGATAACATTGATATTATTGATTTATAGAGGTTGATATGGAAAATAACCA
>JALVKL010000118.1 GCA_027033775.1 bacterium
GGTGGGTTCGATTCCCATGCCCTTCCGCCAAGGAAAACACGGAATTGGAAGATTTTAGAATAAGATTTCTCAAAATTCTCCTGCTAATAGGTGCTGTAACTCTATTTATAATGGCTTTTTATAACATAAAATTTAAGCCTATAAAATATGCAGTTATTCTAGGATATTTAGAGTTAATATTCTTCATTGTGCTTGTAATGAGCTTCTTTCTTATAGAAAGATTTTATAATGTTGTAAGTATAACCTTAGCAATTATCGCCACAATAATAATAACTTTTGCGGTAAGAGCTGAAATAATATCTGAAAAATGGGATTTTGGTGTATGGCTTCCAGTATATGTATTATGTATTTCGGTACTTTTAGGTCCTACTTGGGGAATAATATCGAGTATATATCTAATAACCGCAACACTGTTCATGTTTTATACAATCACAAATTTTGCAAATATATGGCTCAAATTCTACTTTGTACAAATTGTTCTATCCCTAAGCTTTGTGTCTGTTTTTATATTTATATTTGCTGTTATGTGGAAAAGATACGAAAAAATTCTAAGAGAAAAAGCAGAAATTGATGATCTTACAGGAATTTACAATCGGAGAAAAATGCTGGAATTCTTAGAAAGAGAAATCATAAGATTTGAGAGAACCAACACGCCCTTTTGTGTAATCATGCTGGATTTAGATAATTTTAAATCCATAAACGACTCCAAAGGACATCTATATGGAGATAAAATACTGAGAAAGGTAGCAGAAACTATAAAGAATAGTATAAGAAAAATTGACTATTGCGGAAGATATGGAGGAGATGAATTTCTAATAATAGCCTCTGGAATATCTATGGAAGGAGCACAACGTTTAGCCGAAAGGATAAAGGACAGAATAAACAGTATCGGCGAAGATTTAACAGCAAGTATAGGTATAGTAGAATATAAAAAGGATATGTCTATTAAAGAGCTAATATCAAAAGTAGATGAAATGCTTTACAAATCTAAACGAGAAGGTAAAATACGATAAACATAATCCAGTAAATTTAAATTACAAGATATGAACATTTTAGCCGTTGACGATGAGCTTATAAACTTAAAAATTATAGAGAATATCTTCAGCAAAGATCCCGAAATCAAGATATTAAAAGCCACCAACGGTGAGGAAGCCTTAAAAATAATAAATGAAAACCAAGACAAATTAGATATTGTTCTTTTGGATATTGTAATGCCTAAACTGGATGGATTGGAAACCCTCAAAGCTATAAGACAAAAACTCAAATTAAAACATCTTCCTGTAATTATTGTAACTTCAAATAGACAAGAAAAAGTAAAAGCTTTAAAGTTAGGGGCAACCGATTTTATATCAAAACCTTTTGATCCAAGTGAAATTAAATTACGAGTTAAAAATTATGTGGAGCTAAAAAGATACACCGATTACTTTAAAGACATAAATAAAATCTTGGAGAGACAGGTCCAAGAAAGAACACAACAGCTAAGAAAAGCTTTAGAACTGGCAAAGGAAACTGAAAGAGAAATAGCTATAAGACTCGGTAAAGCTGCTGAATTTAGAGATATAGAGACAGGGCAACATATATTAAGGGTGAGCTTTTATTCAAGAAGGCTCGCTGAACTTGCGGGTTTATCTGAAGATGATATAGATTTAATATTTTTTGCTTCACCTCTCCATGATGTAGGAAAAGTTGGTATTCCTGATGCAATACTTTTAAAACCTGGGAAACTAACCAGAGAAGAATTTGAGATAGTTAAACAACACACAATTATAGGAGAACGAATATTAGAAGGAGCAGAGAAATATCCTACAATTAATGCAGGGAAAATAATAGCAGGTCAACACCACGAAAAATGGAATGGAACTGGATACCCTCGTGGTTTAAAAGGAAACAATATACATATATTCGGCAGAATAACAGCAATAGCCGATGTGTTTGACGCTCTTATAAATAAGAGAATATATAAACCTGCTTATCCCATAGAAAAAGCTATTAGCATAATGAAGTCAGAAAGGGAGCACCATTTTGACCCAGATTTGCTGGATTTGTTTTTACAAAACATTGAAGACTTCTTAAAGATTAAAAATAGATTTCCAGAGTCAACTTGAGATACTACTCAACAATATGGGATATTAACTTTTCCAGTTCAAACTTTAGCTTTTCGCCTTTTAGATCTTTTATTTTATCAAATTTATCCGCTAAATCAAAAATGCCCATGTTCAGCAAAATACCTTTTATAGTATGTGTTAAATACAATATTTCATCTAAATTATCACATGGGTTGTCTGTGAGCTTCTGCAATTTACACAAGTTATCTGTAATAGATTTTATACCCATATCCGCCAAATTATCAGCTTCGTTTAAACCACATTTTTCAAAATATTCCATTACACGACTTTTAAATTTTAACCGCAGTCTTTTCCCCAGCTCGTCTCTATTCATACCACACTTTTCCTTACTATAGAAGCAAGCACTTCTTTAAGCCTCTCCACCTTCAAAGGTTTGGGAAGGACCCCTGTAGCACCAACTTGCAAAGCCTCTTCAAAAGTGCTCTTTATAACATCAGCCGTTAGAATGTAAATAGGGGTTTTCCTATCCCTTTTTCTTATTATGCTACAAGCAGTAAGCCCATCTAATACTGGCATTCTTAAATCCATAAAGATCACATCGTAATCTTTATTAGTAGCTTTATCTATGGCGTCTTCACCGTTTACCGCCACATCAACCACTGCATTTTTAACCAGGTTCTTTATATTCATAACCAAAACTTCTCTATTAAAAGGTTCATCGTCCACCACCAACACTTTTAGTTTTTCTAATTTCACACCCTCCTGACCAGACTTCATTATAAATGATTGGACATCCCCCACAGAGGGTATCCTGCCTAAACTCACATCAATAGGATTTTCCTCACACTGCCTTACACAGTGCTCAGTAACAGCTAAACACTTCACGTTTCTATCATAATTCTTAACTATTGCAGCTATCTGACATGCTCTTATGAAATTTTCAAAAGGCTCCACCAAGATCAGATATTTCACAGAAATCTCATCTTTAAAAAGCGAATAGAAGAATTGAGACAGGTTAGAAAATAAATAGACATTAGCTCCAACCGATTCAAGCTGCATCTTTAAATTCATCAGCATGTTTTTAACAGAACTGCCACAAACAATACAGAAAGTTTCACCAAACAAATTATCAACAAAATCGGGTCTGTGAAGTTTAACCTTAATCTTAACTGTTATTTTAGTGCCCTCTCCTACTTTACTTTTAACATAAATTTGGCCCTTCATTTTTCTAATTAAAGTTCTAACAATATACAAACCAAGGCCAGAACCACGCTTAGCATGATTATCTTCAACTTGATAGAAAGGCTTGAAGATATGTTCTATCTCTTCCTCAGGTATTCCCCTACCAGTATCCTCAACATCTATAATAAGATGATCCCTTTCTATCCTAGCATCAAGATATATATAGCCAGAATCTGTAAATTTAAGAGAATTAGAAACAAGATTCATTATTATCTGAAATATTCTTCTTTTGTCAGCTATAATTTGATAGGGTACAGAAGAATACCTAACCTTGAATTCCAGTCCTTTTTCCTTTACCAAGGGGTGAAAAATTTCATATGTATCACGTATTACATCAGATAACCAAAAAGGCTCTTCAACAAGCTCTATCTCTCCAACCGTAACTTTAGCAGCGTCCAACACATCATTAACTAAACTCAACAACATCTCCGCTGATATAATAGCATTTTCAACAATCCTCACCTTTTCCGAAGGTAAACTTTTATCGGATTTCAGAACCATCAAGTATCCTATTATGGAATGAAGAGGGGTTTTCATGTCGTGCGAGATATTTGCTATAAAATTCACTTGTGTATCTAAAACTGATTTCAACTGATTACTGATGCTCTCTGTAATTTTCTGTAAAGCACTTATTTTGTGGAGCTCCTGTTTATATATACCAGTTATAATTTTAGCTGTATTCAGAATTATAGCACCAATAACATTAATTAAACATAATAAAATTTCCTGTTTTACATCAAAGCTTTCCTTATTAAAGTTTAAAATTAACAAAGCAGCATCTTTTATAAAGTGAAAATGTTGCTCTAATAACACGACAGAATCTTCTGGCTCAATCACAACTTCGCTAAAATACATTCCCATCTTCCGAGTCTCTTTATCTATATCCACATCAGCAGCATAACACATTCCATCTGCTATATTATTAAAAGATTCCATTACAGCTGTATCATCGAGTTTATTTAGCAGATTTTTAATTGCCAGAATTCTCTCTCTGTACAAATTCTTAATACTATCAATCATTCTGCTTCGCTTTAATTAGTATTGTACTTGTGGTCAAATTAAGGTAACGACACTCACCAGATATAGCCGATTTATTATACTCCCCATTAGAGAAAAATCCCGAAAAAGTTAATTTTCTTTTATGTGTTATATTAAAAAAAAGAAAAGGATAAATATTAGATAAGTAGACTCTCCTTCCTATACAGGAAACACAAATAAGCATAGAATTTTCATTCACCGATTCTTCTTTTTCATCATAATTAAAAGCTTTTATTTCCTCTCTTATGAAATCATTTATGTTAACTGGTATTGCTAAAGAAACTCTCTTGCCTAATTCTATTTTTCTATGAAATATCCTTAAACTTTTACTTTTAAGATCAATACTTTTTATCGCAGCCAATACATATTCTGAATCTCCCTTGTAAAGAGATAAAGCTAAAAGAAACTGTTTAATGTAATACTCAGCGTCTTCCCCGACAAATTTTTTTATATACTCTAAAGCAGGAATATCTTCTATAGAGTAGATAACATCTCCCTCTGCGTCGGTTATAATGCCAGGAATTCCTATGGGCTTCCACCCCAATACCGATTTGCCTATAACATCATAAAATTTATTGTCAAAAAGCAAAATAACATGACTAACCTTTTCCTGATTGTAAAATATTTCTGGATCACAATCACCGTTTATATAGGAACCTGCAACTCCCCCCAAAACTTCACACACTCCCTTACTTTTAAGGACATCCGCCAACTCCTCTAAATCTACAGTTTCATCAGAAAAAACAACAGCAGAATATCTCTCTAAACCATCTAAAACTTCTATGGATTTTAAATCAGTTATACGTAGCCCCTCTTCATAAACTTCACTTAAAATGCAAACAGGCATATCATCAAATATAAAAGGCAACTCACTACTTATGACTCCCCCACCACTTACAGCGATTACCTCTATTCCATACGAATTGAGATGTTCTATATACCTATAAATTTCTTTCATTCCACAGGGATAAAATAGAAATGCCAAATTAAAATTATTATTTTTAATAGAAAACTGACTTATAAGATCACCTTTTAAATACAATACACTCATTAAACCATGATTAAACTAACTATTTAATCAATTATTTAAATAAACCAAAAAGAACTGTCAAGCCAAACAAATACAATTATTCTATTTCAGAAATCAATTCTTTTTTAAGAGTATCCAAATCAGTTTTAAATTTTTCCATTAAAAAAGTAACAGATCTATCTCCAAAGGAATCCGAAGTCTCTATCTCTCCACAAACTGCACCAACTATACGGTAAAGCTGTAACTTATCCAGATCTATAGAGGGCAAATAATTGGCATTCTTGATCTGGCTCACTAAATTATTTTTTTCCAAAACATCCAGTATCTCTCTAACTAGTGATTCAGGCTTCCCCAATACATGTGCTTCCTTAGAGGGGTCAAACTCCTTACCCTCACCAAATCTCTTATACAGCAATCTGATAACATCAAAGGCAGTGGCCAGTTTTAAAACTGGCGTAAATTTAATGGTAGGGTTAAAAGAACTTCTGTATTGATAGACAAAGGAAAATTCAGCCCCAGCCAAAAACATTACCCAACCCATATAAATCCATATGAGAAAAAGAGGGATAGTGGCAAAAGAGCCATAAATGGCATTATATCTTGCAACTCCTATCTGTAGCTTAACATACAAAAACTGCACAATTATCCAAGAAATACCACCAACTATCCCACCCAATATGGCCGATGAAGGCTTCACATAGGTATTGGGTAAAAACCTGTAAAGGACCGAAAATGTTCCTATCAATATCAATATGGGTAGGGATTTAAAGAACAAAGAGGACACAATGGGAACAGGAATAATCTTGTCCATAAACCTTGTTATTTTTCCTATCTGAGAAGCTGTAACAACGCCTACAACAATGTTAAGGGATAATGGCAAAATCACCATAAGGGCAGTATAATCAAGAATTCTTCTATCCCAAGATCTGCCCTTTTTGGTCTTCCAAATAGAATTCATGGCATCTTCTATTTTACTTAAAGCGGATATCATAGCCCATATAATCCCTAAAATACCTAAAAAACCTAAAGCAGCAAAGTTTGTCCTTTCCACATACTCAAAAACTTTATCAACCGCTTTTCTTAAATGGGCTGTAAACTCAGCCCCTGATTTATCTTGAGCACCTTTTTTAGATGCCCCTTCAAACTCCTCAATAAAATCATAGACAACCTGCTTCATTCTGTTCTCTGCTCCCAGACCCTTGAGAACCGCTGTGCCAAAAGCCATTACAGGAACTATGGATAGAATTATTATGTAAGTCAGAGCACTTGCTCTTAAGGTGAGGGCGTTTTCCTTAAACTCATGTAAGAAGAAATGTAAAAGCCTACAGAACCCTTTGATTTTCCTTTTCCAATTGGGAATAGATGGATCCTCAGACCATACCCAACATTTAAACTCTTCAAGTTTATCTTTAAATTTTAACATTTTATAGGAGAGGGCCCACCTTTCGGTGAGCCCTTTAAAAGATTACCCCATCTTATAGTCTTTATAATTCTCAGAGGTAATATCCTTCAATATCTCATCCAGAGAGATAACGGCACCAACTTTCCCTGCAATATCTGGGCCTGGCTTCAATGTCTTTTTACCAGGCACCCAGTTTGCAGGACAGGCCTCATCGGGATGCTCATACACATACTTCCAAGCCTCTAATTGCCTCAAAATCTCCGGAATGCTCTTTCCAACTGGAGGCTCAGAAGCCACAAGGGATACAACAATACCATCTGGATTTATGATGTACATAGCCCTTCTTGCAAGACCAACTTCTTCCATATAGGCATCATAAGCCTTACATACAGAACCTGTAGGATCAGAACCAAGGAGGAACTTAACATCCTTCATAAGCGGTTCTGTCTTGACAAAGGCCTGGTGAGAAAACTTGGTGTCTGTGGAAATGGCAAGAACATCAGCACCCAATTCCTTTATCTTATCGTATCCAGCGGCGACCGCCGCCAATTCAGTTGGTCAGACAAAGGTAAAATCAGCAGGGTAAAAGAGTAAAACCAAAAATTTACCTTTATAATCTGAAAGTTTCGCAGTAACATAAGAATCAGTTTTAGGATCATAAGCCTCAACCTCAAAATCAGGTGCAGGTTTTCCTACTAACATCCCTTCCCTCCTTTTTAATTTATTTTCATTATGGATTCGTTTTTAATAATAAACATTTTAAAATAAACCGTCAACAGAAAATAAGACAAATTACCTATTGTTTCTGTATTTTATAATATTTTTTAAATGCTCCTTTAAAGTCCTGGCAAAAACGTGAGTACCATCCCCTTTAGAAACAAAATAAAGATAATTGGTCTTTGCCGGATTAACAGCCGCTTTAATAGCCTCCAGTCCAGGATTACATATAGGTGTAGGGGGTAAACCCAAATGTATATATGTATTGTAGGGAGAATTGAGTTTGAGGTCTTTTCTAGTTAGCACCAATTTAACATCCCTTCCAAGTTTAAGCTTTATAGCATAAATGACAGTGGGATCAGCCTGAAGGGGAATGCCTTTTTTTAGCCTGTTGTAGAAAACCCCTGCAATTAAAGGCATTTCATCTTTATTGTAAGTTTCTTTTTGCACAATGGAAGCAAGTATAAGGGTTTTGTATGGTGTTAAAATGTGGGCTCTTTTTAAGAAGATTGCTGCCTTCTCGTCAAAATTCTGCTTCATCAGACGTATCAAAGAGTCAACCTTTGAATATTGAGAGACAAAATATGTGTCTGGGAAAAGATAGCCTTCCATCTTAAAGGATAAAACTTTGTCCAGAAAAAGTTGAGCATCGGCTATGTGCAATTTTTTTAAGGCTTCAGCTATCTCAAAGGAATCCATCCCCTCAAAAACAATGAGCTTAACAAGAGGCTCTTTGTAATGCACTATTTTGTTCACCACTGAGATAAAACTGTCCCCTGCGTCCAGTTTAATCCTACAGGGTTTAAGTCTTTTCTCTAAACCTGTTATAAATAAATACAATTTTGCCGCCATCTTAAAATCAGATCCTTTAAGCTGCATCTTTTTTATAAAGTCAGAAGCAGCCTCTCCCACTTTTACTTCAATATAACCGGTCTTATTTAAAGGAGCTCTCAAAAGCAGTATCCCTCTGAAAATAAAAAGACTTAAAAAGAAAAAGCTAAATACCAAACAGATACAAAATAAAAATTTTTTATTTTCTTTTGCGCCAAACAACATCTATGGGAACTTTAGAAAAACTCAAGCTTGCACTTAAAGCTTTCTCAAAGTACCTTTTGTAATGCTCAGGGATCTCCTCTGGATAATTGGAAAAAACCACAAATTGAGGAGGGCAAACGCCAACCTGGGTACCATAATATATTTTAATATATTTGCCTTTTGAAGCAGGGGGATGATGGTGGGAAACGATCTCCTCTATAGCTTTGTTGACCAAAGAGGTTTTCACCCTAACCCCCCTTATACGCTGAATCTCTATTGCTTCTGTTATAATCCTATTTAAACCTTTACCTGTAACAGCAGAACAGAAGAAAATAGGAGCATCTTCAGGTAAAAAATAGAGGGCATCCTTAGTAGCTCTCATAAGCTTATTTAAATCCCCCTTATAAAGGTCAATCTTGTTTATAGCAACAATGATACCCTTTTTTTCTTTCAATATAATACCTGCTATCTTTTTATCTTGGTCAGTAACACCTTCCAGAGCATCTACAACCAGAACAGAAACATCGCTTCTTTTTATGCTTCCAGTGGTTCTTGTGATACTGTAAGCCTCCAACTTGGAACTGACCCTACTTCTTCTTCTCAACCCTGCCGTATCTATAAGAATCACCGTCCCAGAAGGGGTGGATAGCTTAATATCAACAGCATCTTTAGTGGTTCCAGGAATCTCGCTCACAACCGTTCTCTCTTCCCCTAAAAGTCTATTTATTATAGAAGATTTACCCACATTGGGCCTTCCCACTATGGCTATTTTACATAGGATCTTCTCTTCCTCAGGGAAAGATTCAGGAAGTACCTTAAATACCTCTTCTAAAAGGCTCATCAAACCTTTCCTCTGAGCCGCCGAAATGCTGAAAATAGGCTCTATACCAAGCCTATAAAATTCATAAATTCCACTTTCCAAATTTTCATTGTCAACTTTGTTCACAACAAGAAAAACCCTTTTATCAGAGGCTCTCAGTTTACCAGCTATAAGTTCATCGAGGGGATGCAAACCCTCTTTGGCATCCACCATAAAAATTATCAAATCAGCCTTTGCAATAGCCCTCTCAACTTGATCCTTAATGGCTTTTTCCAACACACCTTCCCTTTCTGTAACCCCTCCTGTATCTATTAGAATCGCTCTTTTGCCCTCATGCTCAATTTCTTCTTCTATCCTGTCAATGGTTACCCCAGGATCAGGGGCAACTATGGCTTTTCTCTTTTTTACCCAAGCATTGAAAAGAGAGGATTTACCCACATTGGGCCTTCCCACTATGGCTATTTTAGGTAGTTTTCCGGATGACATCCTCTTTGATCCTCTCAAGAATACCATTTATAAGCTTATAAGAATTGGAGGAGGAGAATTTCCTGCTGAGTTTAATCGCCTCGCTTATAGCTATCTCAGGGGGGATTTTTTTATAAAGCATTTCAAAAAGAGCTATCCTCATTATGATCTTGTCTACAAGATCTATACGATCATAAGGCCAGTGGCTGTATCTTTCCAAGATCACATCCAGATCGCCTTGAATTTCAGTAAACTCCTTTAACCTCTCTTTTAAAGCTTTTAGGAATCGATGCCTTTTATTTTTTATAAAGCCCTCTATTATATGATCTATATCTTCATCTTTGCGAAATTCTCTCTGATAAAGGGAAAGCAACATCATCTCCCTGAATACAGACCTATAGCCTTTTCTTTTAAGGGCTTTTCTTTTCATAACGAACCAAAATCTAAATGTTCTTCATAAGATTGGCCATCTCAATGGCAGACATAGCAGCAGAAAAGCCTTTGTTTCCTGCTTTTGTGCCTGCCCTCTCAATGGCTTGCTCTAAAGTGTCTGCAGTAATCACACCAAAAATAACTGGAACCCCTGTTTCTAAACCCACATTGGCTATTCCCTTGCTCACCTCAGCACTTACATACTCAAAATGAGGTGTTTCTCCTCTTATTACAGCTCCTAAACAGATAATAGCATCAAATCTGCCTGTCTGCGCAAGTTTTTTTGCCACAAGGGGAAGTTCAAAGGATCCCGGAACCTTGTAAACAGATATATCATCACGTGCCACTTCATGCCTCAACAGAGCATCCAATGCACCGTCAAGTAGTTTATTGGTGATAAAATCATTAAATCTGCTAACAACAATGGCAAACTTTAAATCCCTACCGCTAAGGTTTCCCTCAAAAACTTTCATTTAGCCTCTCCTTTAACACCTTTTAGTTCTAACATATGTCCTAACTTTTCCCTCTTACAGTGAAGGTATTTTTCGTTGTAGGGATTGGGGGGTATCTCTATGGGAACTCTTTCCACAATTTCAAGTCCATAACCCCTTAAACCCACAATCTTTCTGGGATTATTAGTCAACAACCTTATCTTCTTCACCCCTAAATCCACCAAAATCTGAGCTCCTGTACCGTAATCTCTAAGATCTGGTGGAAATCCAAGCTTAAGATTGGCTTCAACAGTATCACAACCCATGTCCTGAAGATGATAAGCCTTGATTTTGTTCTTTAAACCTATGCCTCTTCCCTCCTGAGACAGGTAAACCACAACACCTCTTCCCTCTTGGGCTATCATCTCCATGGACCTATGTAGCTGAAGACCGCAATCGCACCTTAAAGAGTGGAATACATCCCCTGTAAGGCACTGAGAGTGCATCCTTACCAAAACCGGCTTTCCATCAGAAACGTCTCCTATAATTAAAGCTATATGGGTCTGTTCGTCTATATCGCTTTCATAAGCTATAAGGTTAAACTCACCAAAGGGAGTGGGAAGTTTGCTCTCGGCTATGCGCCTAACATGAAACTCATTCTTCAATCTGTACTTTATAAGATCAGCAATGGTTATTATCTTAAGGTTAAATTTTTTAGCGAACTCCATTAACTGAGGAACACGGGCCATGGTGCCGTCTTCATTCATTATCTCACATATCACAGCAGCAGGGTAAAGACCTGCAAGTCGAGCCAGATCAACAGAACCTTCCGTATGGCCTGCTCTTTTCAGAACACCACCCTTTCTTGCCCTCAAGGGAAAGACGTGACCAGGCCTAACAAGGTCAGAAGGCTTGGTTTTTGGATCTATCGCCACTTTTACAGTATGAGCTCTGTCTGCTGCTGATATTCCTGTGGTAATTCCTTCCCTTGCGTCTATAGAAACAGTAAAGGCTGTGCCGTAGGGGTCCCTATTATCAGGTGCCATCAAAGGAAGCTGCAGTTCATCACATCTTTCAGGTGTAAGGGCAAGACATATCAGTCCCCTTCCATATTTAGCCATAAAGTTTATAACTTCAGGGGTTACCTTTTCCGCAGCACAAACCAAATCCCCTTCATTCTCCCTGTCCTCATCGTCAACCATTATCACCATTTTACCGGCTCTTATATCCTCTATGGCCTCTTCTATGGTGTTAAACTTATACTCCTTCATTGCAGTTTCCCCTAAATAAAAAATAGAGTGCCACCCTAATAAACCTCAACCCTGTTCTTTCCAAAACTTTTCGCCTTATACAGAGCCTCATCAGCTTTTGATATAAGAGATTTTACATCGTCCCCATAGTTATATTCAGCAACTCCAGCGCTTATTGTGATTCTAAATTCTTCATTTTTATACTTAAACTTGTGGGATTCTATCTCTCTCCTCAATTTCTCAGCAGCTATTTTAGCATTTTCTTTAGGGGTGTTGGGAAATACCAATAAAAACTCCTCACCTCCGTATCTGCCAAATAGATCTATGCTTCTTATATTGCTTTTTATTATTTGAGCCATAGCCCTCAAAACCTTATCGCCAGTCAAGTGACCGTATGAGTCATTTACGCTCTTAAAATTGTCAATATCAATCATGGTTATAGATAAAGGCAACTTGAACCTTTCGGCCCTTGAAATCTCCTTTGCAAGCATATCCAATATTCCCCTTCTGTTTAAGATGCCTGTGAGCTCATCCACTACTGCCATCTCTTTGTATTTCTCAAGCTCAACCTTTAATTGTTCTATAATTTTGGCATTCTTACCCAGCTCCTCTCTGGTTTTCTTAAGCTCCCTCTGAGTCTTTTTTATGGTTTCCCTTAGCTTTGCAGAAAGTTGTGTCAACCTCTCTGTGATCTCGTCAAGATTTGTTAGGTTTAGTACATCCTCAATGTCAGTGAGATGTTCATTTAAATGGCCTAAAATCATATCCTCAGAATCTGCCAAACTATTAATGGTTGAAATTATGCTCCTTAAAACCTTCTTTAACTGCTCTCTTAACTTGCTCCTTTCAACCTCTATCTCCTTTTCCTTTTCAAGGATAAGATCCTGTATCCTCCTAAAGACCTCAGGCTGAAATAAAGAGACTGGCTCTTTTTCTATTCT
>JALVKL010000119.1 GCA_027033775.1 bacterium
CTCCAGAAACCCCTGGCCCGATAACTTCGGATAATCCATAATTGTCTGTGGCATCAATTCCCAGCCTTTTTTCTATCTCTTGTCTCATACTTTCAGTCCAAGGTTCTGCGCCAAAAAGCCCTACCCTGAGGGAAAGCTCCTTTGGGGATATTCCCATATCTTTCATAACTTCAGCTATGTGAAGGGCATAAGAAGGTGTGCATACCAGAGCCGTTGATCCATAATCTTTCATTATCATGATCTGTCTTTTTGTCTGTCCAGAGGAGACAGGAATAACACTTGCTCCTATCTTCTCCGCTCCATAGTGTAATCCAAATCCTCCTGTGAAAAGACCGTATCCGAAGGCTATATGAACTATATCTTTGGATCTCACGCCTCCTGCTGTGAGGATTCTTGCTGTTAGGCTTGCCCAGGTTTCTATGTCATTTTTTGTATACCCAACAACAGTGGGCTTTCCTGTAGTTCCAGAGGAAGAGTGAATCCTTACAATCTCTTCCATGGGAACAGCGAACATTCCAAAGGGATAATTTTCTCTGAAATCGTCCTTGGTGGTAAAGGGAAGGTTCTTTATATCATCCAAAGTCTTTATGTGTTCGGGCTTTATACCGATTTCTTCCATCTTTTTTCTGTAAGGTTTTACCCTTTCATAGACACGCCTTATCTGCTTTTTAAGCCTGAAAAACTGTAGTGCTTTAAGTTCATCTCTTGGCATACACTCCCATTCAGGCTCAAAAATCATGTTTTCCCCCTTCACAGATTATAAACCTTCTCTCCAGGAAGTATTGTTATACCAGCTTTTGTTAGAACTTCTATGGCTTTGTCCAGATTCTCAAACTTGAATATGAGAACAGCCTTATCGTGGCTCTTTTCAACAAATGCATACATATATTCTACGTTTATTCCGTTTTCTGCAAGGGTTGTGAGCACTTTAGCCAATCCACCAGGTCTATCCTCTACCTCAACAGCTATTACCTCTGTAAGACCCACTGTAAAACCAGCGTTTTTTAAGACTTCTTTAGCTTTGGCTCTGTCATCCACTATAAGCCTTAAGATGCCAAAATCTGTAGTGTCAGCTAAAGAGAGTGCCCTGATATTTATTCCGTTTTCCCCAAGAATTTTCGCTACTTCAGCTAATCTTCCCGCTTTATTTTCTAAAAATACAGAAATCTGCTCCACCTTCATGGTTGCTCCTCCCTCATTTGTTATAAAGTTTCCTTTTATCTATCACCCTTTTAGCTTTTCCTTCAAACCTCTGAAGGGTTTTGGGCTCAACAAGCCTTACCTTCACACTTATACCCAATACCTCTTTTATATTTGCTTCCAGTTTTCTTGCTAGCTGTTGCAGTTTCCTAACCTCATCTGAGAATATCTTTTCATCAACTTCCACCTGAACTTCCATTACATCCAAGGTTCCTTCTCTATCCACAACAATCATATAATGGGGAAGAACGCCCTCCGTTGACATTATAATCTCTTCTATCTGGGAGGGGAACACATTCACTCCTCTAATGATGAGCATATCATCTGTTCTTCCCCTGACTCTGTCCATGCGAACCATTGTTCTTCCACATATACACGGTTCTGGAATCAATCTGGTTATATCTCTTGTTCTGTATCTTATTACAGGGAATGCCTCTTTTGTTATTGTTGTAATTACAAGCTCTCCGTATTCTCCTGGCGGTAGAACCTTTCCTGTTTCAGGATCTATTATTTCTGGTATGAAGTGATCTTCAAATATATGAAGTCCAGCTTGAGCCTCTTCACACTCTATTGAAACACCGGGACCAATTATCTCGGATAAGCCGTATATATCTATAGCTTTTATGTTCCAGGTTTCTTCTATCTCTTTCCTCATCTCTTCTGTCCAGGGTTCTGCACCGAAGATACCAACCTTCAAATGTGTGCTTTTGGGATCGATTCCCATTTCTTCAGCCACTTCTGCCAAGTGAAGGGCATAGGAAGGGGTGCATGTTAGAACCGTTGTACCAAAATCCTTCATTATCATAATCTGTCTTTTTGACTGCCCTCCGGATATGGGTATCACTGTAGCTCCTATTTTTTCCGCTCCATAGTGGACTCCTAACCCCCCTGTAAACAGACCGTATCCGTAAGCGTTTTGTATTATATCTTCCTTGGTTACCCCGGCACTCACAAGGGATCTTGCCATTAACTCTGACCAAGTATCTATGTCTCTTCTTGTATATCCCACCACTGTGGGTTTTCCAGTTGTTCCTGAGGAGGCATGGATTCTCACCACCTGTTTCATAGGCACAGCAAACATGCCAAAGGGGTAGTTTTCCCTTAAATCCTCTTTTGTAGTAAAGGGAAGCCTTTTTAGATCCTCAAGGCTTTTGATATCATCGGGTTTTATACCTGCTTCATCAAATTTTCTCCTGTAAAAGGGGACGGTGGCGTAAACCCTTTCAATGGTCTGTTTCAATCTTTTGAGTTGAAGAGCTTCCAAAGCTTCTCTTGGTAGTGTTTCAAACTCATCATTCCAAATCATTTTTCCCCTCCCATTTATAGTAAAAAAGGCCGTGAGCCATTTAGCCCACGGCCTCTGGTAGTATACACCAGAGGCTATGGATAACCTTTAAAGTAAAACCAAAAATACTCTTCTCTTTTTCTCATGGCAGTCTTTTACTATCAGATGTTCTCTTTATTTTCAACAAAACCCATCTGTTTTTCTGTAAGATTCTTTATGAATTTCACTTCACTTAAAGGAATGTTAAGCTCAGAGGATATCTCTTCCAACTTTTTGCCCTGTTTGATTAGCTGTTTGGCTATTTCAAGTTTGTTTTTTCTTTCGGTTTCACTCCTTTTTATAAGGTCAGAAGCCATCTTTAATTTCCTCTCCACGTCTAAGCTCAAGTTTTTGATTTCATTTAAGACCTTTTCCTTTTCAAACACTAACTGGTCTTTTATTATTTCCATCTCTTTTAGTTTTTTTTCTAATTGATCCTTCAGAATCTCTATATTTCTTTCCAATCTTGCCATTTTATTTATGGTGGCATTTCTCTTCGAAAGTATGGGAATAATGAGCATTAGGATGATAAAGTCAAAGGCAACAAGAAAGGCAAGTATCCAAATCATTCCTCTTTCTCTAATCTCCTTTTGGCAAGGATTTCCCTTTGTTTTATAAAGAGGAACTTAATTAAATCCTCTCTGTCCTCTTCCCTTATGAATTCAAAACCCACTCCGTATTTATAGTTGTCCTCGTAATTTTCTCTTCTCACAATTTTTCCCAATACCCTTATTCCACATTTGGGAAACATCTTTATATCCAACAGAACATCTAAAAGGGTTCCAGTTTCGTAGATCTTATCCGATATAAAAGAGAAACCACCGCCACTTAAGTCTTCCGTCATTCCTTCGTTCTGGTATAGGTGCGTGGGTTTTCCTATGAGATGTTCCTCTATCTTTCCCAGCCTGTTTAGTATTAGAAGCAGTATCTCCAGAACCACCGAATTTATCTCTTTTGTTTCTGACATCTTGTGCTGTTCCATTATGAGTTTGGCAAAGCTTTCTATCTCCTCAAAATTGGGACAAATAGTGTTCCCCTTTGTTATATCCTCTACAATTCTGTTTTTATCTCTTTCATCCACAACATTGTAGTTAAAGTGAACCCTTACAGGCAATCTCAAATATTCTCTTTTTTTCTCCATATCTTCTCCTAAATCAGTATATTTATTCTTCTTCCAGTTATAAATTTGTAAGGGGTTTCTCTTATGTCGTTAACGGCAAATTCTCTGGCTTCAAAAGACCTTTTGACCTGTAGAGCATAGTTTTCGCACTCAATACATCTGCCCAAGTGAGTGCTTGGAAAGAAGGAGTATGCTAAAGAGATCTTACCTATCACATGAATGCTACTTCTTGAATTCACTTTTACCTCATTTGACAACGCTTTATGAATTAGATAAACCTGCAAAGAACAAAAATCAACAGCAAAGGTGGTTTTAATGGAAGTTGAGCAAAAATTGAGGGAACTTCTTTCTATAATGATAAATTTTTTGGCTTTCAAATTTTCCGATGAAGAGCTAAATGAGATTAAGGATGTGATTCGTTATTCCGATGACTTAAAGGAGTTGGATGAGGTCAAAGAGAGGCTGTTTAATGCCTTAATTAATTTGGATGAGGACAAAAAAAGAGTTGAGCGATTAGCGGAAAACTTGATAGAGCTGATAGCTGCCATTGAAAAGAAAAGCTCTTTAGAGATAAAAGCCTCCTCTGTTGAGGAAGCACTTCAGAATGCTGTAAATGAGTTGAATTCTATAAAGGAAAAATTAGAATGCATAGAAAAAGAGAGAATAGATTATATAAGGGCTTATGTGGTGGATCTGGTGAAGCAGATCACTGAAGGCTCTGGATCCACTGATGTAAAGATAATAGCTGAATATACCATAGATAGAATAGAAAAAGAGCCAGTCTCTTTATTTCAGCCTGAGGTCTTTAGGAGGATACAGGATCTTATCCTTGAAAAGGAAAAGGAGATAGAGGTTGAAAGGAGCAAGTTAAGAGAGCAGTTAAAGAAGG
>JALVKL010000120.1 GCA_027033775.1 bacterium
GCTCTGCTTTTGTTGTTCTTCCTGATGTTACAAAGGATAGGGCTCTATTTCATGGAAGAAATTTAGATTACGGGGGAGGAAGTTTCTGGGAAAAGGGGCATTCTATACTTGTGCTTAAGCCCAAGGAAGGAGTAGCTTCTATAAACGTGACAACAGAGGGTGTTTATGCCCCTGGAATCACTTCAATAAACGAAAGTGGAATCTGTGTCAGTTTGAACCTGTGTTTTTCAAGGGATGTTTCCCTTAAAGGCACACCTGTTTTAAGCATAGTCTCTGAAATTATCTCTAAAGCAAAGAGTCTTTCCGATGTGCATGATATTTTGAAAAGAAGAAGGCCGTTTTCAGGTTGGGCTTTGATTGTTTCAAGCTCAAAGGAAAAGGATGCTGCCGTTTTTGAGCTTTCCTCTTCAAGGGTTGACATTGTTCATCCAGAGGGAGGGATTTTGTGTTATACCAATATGTACCTTTCAGATGAACAGAAAATGAGAGAATTTGCTCCTTCTTATGTATGGGTTGAGAACGATTGTGCCCGATATGAAAGGCTTAAATTTTTGCTTTTTGATGGTAAAGGTTATTGGGATGAGAGGGGGCTTATTAAGGTTCTCGGTGACACATACGATCCCATAATTAAAAAGAATATGGCTTTTGCCAATACTATATCCACTCCAGTGGCTATATCCAGTGCTTTGTTCTCCATGGACAAGGATGCCCTTTGGGTTGCGGACAATCCCGTTCCTGTAAACAGGGGCAAATTTTTAAGATTCTCTATAACTCAGCTCTTTAAGGGAAAAGCCGAACCTATAGAAGAGTTGCAAGGTAATGTCCTTTCCCCTGATAAAGAGAAAGCCTTCAGGTTTCTTGTGGAGGCAAATTTTTTGTGGGAGTCGGGAACCCATATGGAAAGGATAATTTATTTGCTGGATAGAGCCATAGATGAAGATGGCACAGAACCTTTATACTTCTTTGTAAGAGCCCTCTTTCTCGTTAAGTTGGGCAGCTTTGAAGATGCCTTAAAGGATTTGGAAATGGCTTTTGAAGGACCTCTTTCACCGTATAAAAGAAGAGTGCTATTTCTGTGGAGGGGAAGGCTTAATGATCTTCTGGGTAAAAGGGATGAGGCGTGCTTCTGGTATACAAAGGTTGTGGAAGAAGGTGCCTCTTTGGATCTTCAGAAAAAGGCTTGGATTAATATAAAACGTCCATATACCAAGAAGGATGTTAAAAAGCTTGATATTATGCCTTTTCTTGCCGATTTTGTGGATGTGTTATGAGATTAAAACCAAGATCTCTTATAAGTTGGTAATCGAAAGAAGGATCTCTTCCTGCCCTTGTCAGGTATCCTCCTACCATAAAGCCGTTAACTACAAGTGCGGCAATAGCTTGTGTTTCTCTTAGATTGTATTCTCTGCCCCCGCATAGCCTCAATTCCGCTTTTGGAAATTTTAATCTAAGATACATGATGAGTTTGAGAAAGCTTAAAGGAGACAAAGGTTTAATATTCTCTAAAGGGGTTCCAGGAATGGGTATAAGAAGGTTAACAGGAATAGATTCTGGTTCAAGCTGAGCCAAAGCATTAGCAAAAGATATCCAATCTTCTTCAGTTTCCCCCATCCCAAATAATCCGCCGCAGCAAAGCTCCAAATTTTGCTCTTTTACCCTTTGAGCGAATCTGTATTTTTCATTCCAATCTATTTTTGTGGTTATCTTGGGATAAAATTCCTTTGATGTTTCAAGGTTGTGGTGGATTCTTCTTACACCAGATTTTTTGAGTTCCTCCAGGAATTCATCAGGCATTATACCCAAAGACACATCCACCTCAATTTCTACTTCTTGTTTTATCCTCTTTACGGCTTCCACAATTACAAGAAGCTCCTTTTCGTTTATGCCCTTTCCGCTTGTTACAATGCTGTATCTAAAAGCCTGTGCCTTTTTTGCCCTTTTCGCTCCCTCCACCATGGTTTCTATATCAACCAAAGGATACACAGGAGCCTTTGTCTTTTTGGGAAATGCCTGGGCACAAAATTTACATCCCCTATCGCATAAACCACTTTTTGCGTTTATTATGGAGCAGAACTCAAAGCTGTTTCCCCAGATTTTCAATCTCTCTTTAAAACATTCAGAAACAAAAGCTGGCAGTAGATGATCAGGGATTGACAGGATTTCTTCTGGTTTCATGGCTTCTCACTTTCACTAAAGATGAACAGGTTATAACTGTTGATGTGTCTTTGTAAGCTTTGAGGAATAAAATTATATCCATTCCCGCTTCGCTTCTTATAAGCTTTCCTTTTAGGTTAATATCGGCTCTTTCCTTCACCAAAACTATCCAGCTTTTCGTCAGTTCTTCTTCTATTAGGTCATTAACTATCTGAGAGAAGTTTTCGGAGATATCGCCTTCAACCTCAATCCCTTCAAAATTTACAGTTTCGGGATAGGTTTTTGATATTACGCATTTTACCGCATTTTTTATGGCATTTCTTAAATCCTTCTCCTTAACAAAAAATATTTTTTCTTTTTTTGTGGAGATATTGAATTGCGGTTGCAGGAACATTTCCTCCTCTAAAGTGCCCTTTATTCTTGCACAACTTGCTATAATCGCTAATATTATAACAAGTGTTTTCTTCATAGCCATAATCATTACAGCGGATAGATAACTTTTCAAGGTTTTTTATTGACCTTAGAACTTTATGGAATTAATTTAAACCACTATGAAGTATAAAAGGGCAAAGAGTGTTCTGGATCTTATAGGAAAGACCCCTTTAGTAAAGCTGAAAAACTTCTCCACAGAAGAGGTTGAAATATGGGCTAAATTGGAAGCCTTTAATCCTGGCGGAAGTGTGAAGGATAGGGCAGCTTTATACATGATAGAGGGGGCAGAAAGAAGAGGAGAGTTGACTAAAGACAAAACCATCTTAGAGGCTACCTCTGGTAATACAGGGATAGGACTTGCCCTTGTAGGCTCTGTTAAGGGATATAAAGTAAAGATAGTAATGCCCGAGTCTGTGAGTCTTGAAAGAAGAGCTATTCTGAGAGCCTTCGGTGCGGAGATTGTTCTGTCCCCTGGTGAAAAGGGAACAGATGGAGCTATAGAGCTGGCCTTTGAGCTTTATGAAAAAGAAAAGGATAAATACTATATGCCCAATCAGTTTGATAATCCTGACAATTTGAGGGCACACTATGAAACAACGGGTCCTGAGATATGGGAGCAGATGGACGGAGAGATAGACGCCTTTGTGGCTGGAATAGGCACATCTGGTACTTTAATGGGGGTGGGCAAAAGACTCAGAGAGCTTAATCCTCATGTGAAGCTCTTTGGAGTTGAACCACCTCCTGGACATAGAATTCAAGGGTTAAAGAGCTTGGAAGAGGCCAGAGTTCCAAAGCTCTTTGACCCTTCTCTTCCTGATGGGATCATAAGGATTTACGATGATGAAGCCTTTGAAATGATGAGAAAGATTCCAAAAGTGGAAGGGCTTTTTGTGGGGATCTCTTCGGCTGCTGCCCTATTAGGAGCGTTGAGGGTGGCAAAGGAGATTAAGAGAGGAAGGATAGTAACAGTCTTTCCCGATGGTGGGGATAGATACCTCTCTGTAGGAATATTCTAAATATGGACATCAAAGGGATTTCAGGTTCTGCCATCTCTTTTTTCTTGCACAATTTATACGAGGAGAGAGGAAGTCTTCTTGTAGTAGTTCCTGAGGAGGAGGCCCAAGAGCTTTTTAAAGAGCTTAAAACCTTTGGAGATCCCCTTTTTATACCACCTTGGGATGTGGATCCTGAAAGTGGCCTTCCGCCTTCAGCCCGTGTAGTTACCCACAGAATAAAGGCTATAGTTGACTCCTTCAATAAGGATAAGTACTTGGTTGTAACCACTCCGTCTGCTTTGTTTCAGGGAATAGCCGATCCTTATCAGGTGATTGAGAGAATGTCTGTGTTTGTTAAGGGTTCAAAGTGCATAAGGGATGAGGTGGTAAGATCTCTTGTTGAAGCTGGGTACACCAGGGTTTCTCTGGTGGAAAATGTAGGTGGCTTCAGTGTAAGAGGTGATGTTATAGACATTTTTCCCCTTGGAGAGAGTTACCCTTACAGAGTTGAGCTGTTTGGTGACGAAATTGAGTCTATAAGGGTTTTTGATCCTGTCACTCAGAGATCTTTGGAGGAAAAGGGATCGTTAACAGTATTGCCTTTAAAAGAGCCATCCCTTGAGAAGAGTATACAGGATGTTATGAAATTTGATGGTGTGGTTTTTGTGGATCCAGACACCTTATCCTCTCAGTTTGAGGATGCTCTTTTTTGGTCAAAAAGAAAGATCCCCATTCCTGAACCCAATATTAGGATAATGCCCTTTGAGGAAAGAAAAGAGAATATAAAGACTCACTTTCTCATAGATGCCTCTCTAAAGGGGGAAAAGAGAATAGCTTTTGTGCTTTCAAAAATAAAAGAGCTCATAAGACAGGGATATAAAGGCTTTGTGGTTGCTGACAGCTCCGATAGAATGCAAGCCCTAAAGGAGCTTTTTTGGGAATACGGTATTTTGGCAAGACCGACTGTGTATAAACGGGGTTTAGTGAGGGCAAGCCTATATATAATTTCTGGTTTTTTGAGGGAGAGTTTTCTTTGGGAGGAGAAAGGGGTATTCTTTATTACCGAAAGGGATCTGTTTGGAAGAAGAAAGAAGAGACCAAGGAAAACCTTTTCGAAGAAAGGGGCAATATTAAGCTCTCTCAGAGATCTTTCTCCCGGTGATTATGTGATCCACAGGGATCACGGTATAGGCGTCTTTCGTGGTCTTAAAAGAACAAAAACTTCAGGTATCACTCAAGAATTCCTTGAGATAGAATATAGAGATGGTGATATTCTTTATGTTCCCTTGGAAAGGATACGTCTTGTTGAAAAATACATTGGTTCCGAAGGAACTCCCCCGAGAATAGATAAACTGGGAGGAATAACGTGGAAAAGGGCAAGGGAGAAGGTAAGAAAGAGTGTGGAGAAGTTTGTCAAGGAACTTCTGGAGCTTCAAGCAAAAAGAGCCCTCTCTAAGGGTTATGCCTTTTCTCCAGATACTCCTTGGCAAAGGGAGTTTGAGGAGGAGTTCTTATACGAGGAGACGCCTGATCAGATCAAAGCTGTTGATGATGTTAAGTTTGATATGGAGTCTGAAAAGCCAATGGAGAGGCTTATATGCGGAGATGTGGGTTTCGGTAAGACAGAGGTTGCTATGAGGGCTGCCTTTAAAGCGGTGATGGATGGCAAGCAGGTGGCTGTTCTTGTTCCTACCACCATTTTAGCGGAGCAGCATTACGAGACATTTAAGGAGAGGTTCAAAAAGTACCCTGTGAATATTGAGATTTTAAGCAGGTTTAAAACAAAAAAAGAGCAAAAAAAGATATTGGAAGAAATTGCCAATGGAAGGATAGACATAATCATAGGAACCCACAGACTGCTATCGGAGGATGTAAAATTTAAGGATTTGGGGCTTGTTGTCATTGATGAAGAGCACAAGTTTGGCGTGAGGCACAAGGAAAAGTTTAAAAAATTAAAGGCAGGGGTGGATGTTCTTCTTCTTTCAGCTACACCTATCCCAAGAACGCTGAATCTTGCCCTTTCTGGTTTAAAGGACATCAGCATTATGGAAACCCCACCTGAGGGAAGGCAATCTGTAAAGACCTATGTGACTATTTTTAGAAGAGAGACTTTGAAGAGAGCCATCTCAAAGGAGCTTGCCAGAGGCGGTTCCATATTTGTGGTCCAAAACAGGATTGAAGGTTTGGAAGAACTAGCTGAAAGTATAAAATCAATGTTTCCAAAGGCTAAGGTTGAGATAGCTCATGGTAGAATGGATAGCTCCCATTTGGAAGAGATAATGTATAAATTCTTTAAGGGTAAAGTGGATATTCTTGTTTCCACAGCCATAGTGGAGTCAGGGTTAGACATACCCAATGCCAACACCCTTGTAGTTGTAGGTGCAGAAAGATTTGGACTTGCTCAGCTTTATCAGCTAAGGGGAAGGGTTGGAAGAGGGAATAGAACAGCCTATGCCTATTTTCTTGTTTCTCCTAATGGTTTGACAGAGGAGGCTAAAAAGAGGCTCAAGGCTCTCCAAGAATTTTCCGAGTTGGGATCAGGTTTGAGATTAGCATTAAGGGATATGGAGATAAGGGGTTTTGGCAGTATTTTGGGCAAGGAGCAGTCTGGCAACATAGCCACAGTGGGACTTGAGGAGTATCTGAATCTTTTGGAGGAGACGGTAAACAGAATGAAAGGAAAGGAGCCTTTGCCAGAGGTTGAGCCTCGTATAATTATTGGCTTGGAAGCTTACATTCCTGACAGTTATATAGCCGATGACAATATCAAGCTTTCCCTTTATAAAAGACTTATGGGGGCCGATTTAAATGAAATAGACGAGCTGGAAGAGGAGATTAAAGACAGGTTTGGTCAGCTTCCAGAGGAGGTTAAAGGGGTTCTGATACTTTCCAGAATAAAAGTTTTATGTAAAAAACTCTTCATTGAAAGACTGCAGCAAAAAGGTGATATCTTTTCCTTAATATTTTCACCTTATGCCAGCACTGATCTTTTAAAACAGTTTCAGGAAAGCCGAGATTTTATAAAAAAGTCTGATGGAAGCTTTTTATTTATAGGCGATGTGAATGCTCTTGTTAGCAGCTTGCTAAAATACGTAGATGGTGTTAGTTTGCAGAAATTAAAGCTGGGGGATGAGGGATGAGAAGGTCTGTTATTTTTTTAATTTTGTTTGGTTTTCTATTTCTTCCTTTTAAGAGCTTTTCCAAGGAAAAGATACTGGCTTTGGTGAATGGTGAGCCCATAACTCAGCAGGACTTTGAAGAAGCTTTGGAGATATTCCCTCCTCAGTTAAGAAGCATAGTTGAGAACAACAAGGATATGAAGAGGAAGTTTTTGGAGAATCTAATTAAGCAAAAGCTTTTAATACAAGAGATGAAAAAGGAAGGTATAAAAGAGGATGATGAGATAAAGAGAAAAGTGCAAAAATATAGAGAGGCCCTTTTGTTAAAGAAATTTGTGGATGAAAAGCTTTCCAACATAAAAGTGAGCGAAAAGGAGATAGAAGACTACTATAACAAGCATAAATCTGAATTTGTTCAGCCATCCAAGGTGAAAATGAGACATATCCTTGTTAAAACAAAAAAGGAAGCCCTCTCCATAAGAGAAAAGCTCATTAAAGGAGCTGATTTTGCAGAGCTTGCTAAAAAATACTCTATAGATAAGGCTTCTGCTGTTAAGGGAGGGGAGTTGGGGACCTTAAGGAAAGATCAGCTGGTAAAAGAGTTTGGAGATGTGGCTTTTTCCCTCAAGCCAGGTGAAATAAGCCAGCCTGTTAAAACTAAATTTGGATATCACATAATACAGGTGGAAGAGAAAACCCCTGAGGTGGTGCTTCCTCTTTCTCACGTAAGGCAAGATATTGAGCAGAAATTGTTGGCTGAAAAGAGAGCCGAGGCTTTAAACAAACTGGTAAAGGAACTTGAGAAAAAGTCCAAAATAGAGGTCTATTTGAAATGAGGAAAGCGCTAAGCTTTGTTTTTCTGTTTCTGTTTATTCCTTTTGCAGTTAAAGCTGTCATTATTGAGAAGATAGTGGCAGTGGTTAATGGAAAGCCTATAACCCTAACTGAACTTCAGGAAAGGGCCATCTTTATCAAAAGTGCCACAGGTAGAGATCTCCCTTTAAAGGAGATCTTAAGACAGGTGATTTTTGAAGAGCTTCAACTGCAGGAGGCTAAAAAATTGGGTTTAGAGGTGGATCCCGATGTCATAAACTCCTACATAGAGAATTTCAAGAGAGAAAATGGTATGACAGATGAGGACTTCAAGAAATTTCTAAAAGAAAGGGGCATCACCGAAAAAGCTTACAGGGAGGAGATTAGAAGGAAGATTCTTATAAACAAATTGATGAATTATGAGATAAAATTGAAAGTGGCTGTTCCTGATGAGGAAGTTAAAGAATATTATGAGAAACATAAAGAGGAGTTTCGTCTGCCTGAAAGAGCCGAGGTCTGGATGATATTTATTCCTAAAAATGAAGGCAAAGAGCTTGCGGAAAGTATATTTGCCAAAATACTTTCGGGAGAGTCTTTTGAAGATCTTGCCAAAAGGTATTCTAAAGGGCCCCATGCCGAAGATGGAGGAAAGCTGGGTTTTGTGAAAAGGGGGGATCTTGTTAAGGAGATAGACGATTTTGTTTTCAATACTGAGAAGCCCTTAGGATTGATAGAGAGGCCTGAAGGCTATTATATTGTTAAAGTGGTAAGGCATAAAGAAGTGTATGTGCCCTTTGATCAGGTTAAGGATGAAATAAGAAAAAAGCTTCTTAAAGAGAAATTTAACAAGCGTTATAAAAGCTGGCTTAATGAATTATTTGAGAAGGCGAGCATAAGGATTCTTATGTAGTTTCAGCTGTTATGGCAGCTCCAATAGCTCCAATAAATTGTGGATTTGGAAGAACCAAAAGTTGTACATTGAGTTTTTCACTTAATAAATTAGCCAGTCCTTTATTTAAAGCGCCTCCTCCACTGAAACCTAAAGGGTGGGTTATTCCAAGCCCTTTTGCCAAGGAGGATATCCTATCCGCTATGGAATTTAAAGATGCTTTGGCAATATTTTCAGGTTTTTCTCCCCTTGCAAGAAGGGATATTATCTCGCTTTCAGCAAAAACAGCACACATTGAGGATATTGTTATGTCTTTATCCGCTCTTTCTGATAAATCGGACAGTTTATCAGGTTTTATTCCCAGCCTTGAGGCAACCATCTCAAGAAACTTTCCCGTTCCCGCCGCACATCTGTCGTTCATTATAAAGTCACTGAAACCATCTTCTTTAAGTTTTATTATTTTACAGTCTTGTCCACCTAAATCTATAAGGGTCTTAATTGATGGGGCTAAGAATTTGGCTCCCACTGAAAGGGCTTTAATTTCGTTAATACTTTTGCCCTTTAATTTTTCGGCAAGCATTCTTCTACAATAACCGGTTATGCCAATTTTTAAAATGTTTGGAGGCAGGATCTTTCTAATTCTTTCTTCATAATCTATACTTGTTGGAAAGACAAAAAACTTTTCTATCTTCTTGTTTTTTAAAAATACCACCTTTGTATAGGACGAACCTGCGTCTATCCCTACTATCATTCCTTAATACCTTCTAAAAAGGCTTCCACTCTTGTTCTTATCTGTTCCACATCTTCAAAGGAGTAATCCGTTTCTATCTTTAAGACAGGAATTCCCTCTTTTTTAAGGGCATCTGTTACTTTCTTGGCCTCTATATTATAAGTGTGGCAGAAGGAAAGGGTATAATATATAACCCCGTCAATCTTTTTCTTTTTACATAAATTGATGACATTTTCTATCCTTTCAGGATTTGGAGTAAAGCAAGCACAGTCTATTTTGCTGTATCTTTCTAAAATAGAAAGAAAAAGATCATCCAATGTCTTGCATCCCTCAACATCTATATTATCCCTAAAATACCTGTAGCCTATGCAGGCCTCTTCAGCCACCACCGCTGCCCCGCTTTCCTCTACTATGCTGTGAACCTTCCAGTTGGGGGGTGCCATGGGAGTTCCTGATACAAGTATTTTGGGAGATTCTTTTGGGAACACAGTGATTCCTTGTAGAATCCTTTCTTCAAGCTCGTCACAAAGCTCATTTACCTTTTGGGAATACCTTACAGGATCATCGTAAAAAGATATCTGGTAAACCAAAAGGGCATCAAGACCGGCTATTGGCACCACTTCGTCTTTGTATCTCAGATCAAACAATCTTTTCATGGCAGCCCTTTTTGTGTTGACTATTTCTATTCCTCGCTTCAATGCATCAAAGGTGAGCCTTTTGCCTGCAAGTTTTTCCATCTTTTCCGAAAAATCTTTTATCTCTTTTAACCAAAGCCTTTTACTGACTTCGTCCTTTTTATGAGGAATGTGCATAACATGGACATTACAGAGATCCTCTAAAAGCTCCCAGGTCTTTTTCTTGGCTTCACAGGTTGTCTCTCCGTATATGAGATCCGCAACTTGAAAGTAGGGGCAGGTTCTCTGAATCTTAAAGCCATAAGCGGATTTAATAAGGGGACACATATTTCTAGGCAAATGAGTTTCTGCCTCAGGTATAGGAAATTGAGCACCTCCACAGAGTCCATAACATATTCCTTCTAAAGCCACCACAATCTCTTCGGGAACAAATATGCAAAAGGCACCCACAGTGAAACTTCCGTTATTTTTGGCTTTTACAATCTCTTCTATCCTTTTTCCATGAATTTCAGCTATAACATTGTCAAAATAGGCCATACTTTTAGGCCTTCCTTTTCTATTGAGGAAAAGTTCAGCGAATAATCTTCCTAATGCGTCCATTAACATCTTGTGCTTTTCAATGTCTATGTTTAAATCTTCATACATTTTCGTGTAAGGCTCCATTTGAGTCCCCCTGAGATTTTTGCTGGTTTATTTATATAAGGAGAAGTAATAAATCAAATAGAAGAATTAAATTAAAAAGAGTGTTTTATTTTATAACAGCAATTCCCACTTCTTGAAGGCCAGAGGCTTTTAGTATTCCCAAAACTTTTATAACAAATCCATAGGGAAGACTTTTGTCAGCTCTTATTAAAGCGCTTCTTTTTGGGATGTTGCTTTCCGATTCAATAATAGCGGAGAGACTTTTAAGGTCTACCCTTTTTCCATTTAGGAAAATCTCTTTTTGCTTAGTTATCTCTATTATGTATTCCTTTTTCTTTTTTGCTATACTGCCGGCTTTGGATTTTGGAAGTGATATGTTCAGTCTTCTCTGGAAGGTTATAAATTGGGTTGATACCATGAAGAATATGAGAAGCAAAAAAACGATATCTGTCATAGAGACAAGGCTTATTCCAGGTTCATCCTCTTCCTGAAAGAATCTCATCTTTTACTGTTTCTCCATCAACTTTTCTATCACCTTTAAGGCTACTTCCTCCATCATAATGGATAGTTTATCCAGTTTGTTTCTCAGGAAGTTATAGGCTAAAATGGAAGGTATCCCAACTATCAAACCAGCTGCTGTGGTTATGAGTGCTTCTGAAATACCACTTGCTATAAGCTCAGGTTTCCCTGTTCCCACCTTTGCTATGGTGGAGAAGGCTTGAATCATGCCAAGCACTGTTCCAAGAAAACCAAGCATCGGAGCCACATTTCCAATGGTTGAAAGCACTCTCAGCTCTCTGGCAAGGACCGCTAACTCGTGTCTGCCCACCCCTTCCATGGCTCTCACAGCCTCTTCCCATCCAAATTTGGCCCGTTTTACTCCTGTTAAAATGATTCTGGCAAGGGGCGTTTGGTATTTAATGCAGATTTTTTCTATCTCTTTGCTGTCTGTGTTAGCCGCTTCCAGCTCTCTCAATAACTGCTCAGGTATTATTCTGGATTTTCTGTATGCAAATAATCTTTCTAAGAATACAGCAAGGGCGATAATGGAACAGAGTATTATTGGATACATTATGATGCCGCCCTGCTGTATCCACAAGAATACCTTATTGTTCATTCCATTTCTCCATAAAAAAAGGCGGGACCATGTATCCCGCCTTTAGCTGAAGGTATAATCCTTTATTCTTCTTGACCTTGTTGTTGAGCCAGTTGGAGAAGCTCATCCGCTGTGGCTTCCCTTACCTCTTTTAAATAAAGGGTAAAATAAAGGGTTTTTCCTGCCAGAGGATGATTTAGGTCTACAGTGACCGTTTCATCATCAAAGTCTATCACCTTCATCCCTATCTCTTCGCCCTGTGGGGTTTGCATTACCAAAAGCAAGCCTTCCTTTAATTCTATATGCTCAGGAATGAAATGTCTTGGTATCTTTTGAATAGCCTCTTCATTTCTCTCCCCATAGGCTTCTGCTGGCGGTATCTCCACCTTAACTACATCCCCTTCCTCTTTCCCTTCCAGAGCCTCCTCCAGTTTGGGCATTACCATTCCTTTGCCATAGATGAAACTGATGGGAGTACCTCTCTCTTTGCTGGATTCTACCAGTTCTCCATCGTGGCCTCCAACACGCAGTTCATAATCCATTGTCACTACTTTGTTTGGTCCTACTTTCATTGCAAAATCCTCCAAAATATTTTTTTTAGATTATTGCCAAACCACTTATATGTCAAATAAAATTTCTGAAATATTTTGGAAGGGAGGTGGTGTGATGGCAGAGGAGAGGCTTCTCAATAATGGAAGGGAGAAATGGGCTACCAAAATGGGCCTTATACTGGCTATGGCTGGCAATGCCATAGGTTTGGGAAACTTTCTAAGGTTTCCCGTTCAGGCTGCCCAGAATGGTGGTGGAGCTTTTATGATACCGTATCTCATAGCCCTTGTGCTGATAGGTATACCCCTTATGTGGGTTGAGTGGGCTATGGGAAGGTATGGGGGATCCATAGGCCATGGAACCACTCCCGGTATTTTTTATTCTATTACCAGGAGCAAATGGGGAAAGATCTTGGGTACTTTAGGTTTGTGGATACCCATGGTGGTAGCCATATATTATATATACATAGAATCTTGGACCTTAGGTTATGCTTTAAGCTTCATCTTTGGCGCTATTCCTAAGGTTAAGAGTGTGGCTGGCCTCTCTCAAAAAGAGTACTTAAAGCCCTTTGCTGATTTTCTTTCCAGATATATAGGAGCCGGTAAGGGAGCTTTTATGACACCCACCTACGCTTATCTTGTCTTTCTCATAACCTTTGCCATAAATTACTATATTCTTTGGAGAGGAGTGGTAAAAGGCATTGAGGCCTTTGCAAAAAGGGCTATGCCTTTGCTTTACATTTTGGCTGTCATACTGGTTGTGAAGGT
>JALVKL010000121.1 GCA_027033775.1 bacterium
GGCTGGATCTCAACAACTTTGCCATCAACAGTGACTATGTCTGTCTTTGGGTTAACCTTGGTAGAAAGATCCTTAACAATTTTTCCATTTACAGCCACCTTTCCTTGAAGGATAAGCTTTTCTACCTTTCTCCTTGAACCAAGACCGGCTTCAGCTAAAAATCTATTTAGCCGAAGCAGCTCTTCTTGACTCATGATAAGAAACTATAGATTCAAAGATTTTGAGCCCATCCTCACTTCCCAATATACCTTCAGAAGCTCTCTCAGGATGTGGCATCATGCCTAAAACATTTCCCTCTACATTGCATATTCCAGCTATATTATCCATAGAACCATTGGGATTGCACTTTTCCGAAACTTCGCCTTTGGGAGAGCAGTATCTAAAAATAATCTGATTGTTATCACAAAGCCTTTTATAATCTCTGTCCGTTGCGAAGAAGTTTCCTTCCATATGAGCAATGGGTATTTTTAAAACATCCCCTTTCTCACAAGCACATGTAAAGGGAGTTTTGTTGTTCTCAACCCTTATGTAAACCCATTCACATATAAACTTCAAATTCTTATTCCTGAGCATGGCACCTGGCAGATATCCTGACTCTAACAATATCTGAAAGCCATTGCATATACCTAAAACCAACTTTCCAGAAGAAATAAATTCACCAAGCGCTCTCATTACAGGAGAAACCTTGGCTATAGCCCCAGCCCTCAGATAATCTCCATAGGAAAATCCTCCTGGAAGTATAATACAATCAAAATCGGACAAATTCTCCTCCTCATACCAAATATACTCACAAGACTGACCCAAAACACTTTTTATAACCCAATAACAATCTCTATCACAGTTGGACCCTGGAAACACAACAACGCCAAACATCATTTTACTACCTCAATAAAGTCCATTCATAAGTCTCAATTACAGGATTAACCAAGAGTTTATCGCACATCTCTTTTATTTTAACTTCTAAAGAATTAACATCTGTTTCCTCAAGATCTATATCAATAACCTTTCCCACCCTCACATCCCTTATACCTGAAAACCCGAGATTCTCTAAAGCACCTTTTACCGCCTTGCCCTGTGGATCCAAAACTCCAGGCTTTAAAGTAATCACAATCCTTACCTTCAACCTTTCCCCCAGATCCAGTTATTTAAAACCTTGAGCATATATATTACTTGACAAAGGAAGTTTCAATTCTTATTTTCAAAACTGCTTAAAAGGAGAGGTGCCCGAGTGGACGAAGGGGCTCGACTGGAAATCGAGTGACCGGTTAAAAGCCGGTCCGCGGGTTCGAATCCCGCCCTCTCCGCCATAAAACTAAAAGGGTTGCTGTAGGGTCCTGTGCGACAGAGCCCCGCGAACCCCGCCAGGCCCGGAAGGGAGCAACGGTAAGCGGTGAGCTCTGTGCGCTGCAGGTAAGCCTTACAGCAACCCTTAAAATTTAAAAATGAACCGTTCAAGCACAATTATAAACAGACTAATTGAAATTGGCAGAATTCTGTGGGAGGAAAATCTAATAACCTCTCACGGGGGAAATCTATCACATAGAGTAGATGAGAAATTAATACTTATAACAAAAACAGGTGCAAAATTGGGATTCTTAAAGGAAGAAGATTTTACAGAAGTTCCAATAAAAGCCGATATCTCCCATTATCCAGAGGCTTCATCTGAACTTATAGTACATCTTGCCATTTATAAAAATACAAAAGCACATGCTATCATACACGCCCATCCTCCTTTTACAGTTGCTCTATCCCTAAAATTAAAAGAGATAAAACCTGTGGATATAGAAGGGAAGCTCACCTTCAAAAAGTGCCCGGTATTAGAAGTGAAAGAGGCAACAGCCTCTTTAGAACTTGCCAATAAAATTTGTCCTTATCTTTCTCAAAATCCCGTAGTCTGTATAAAAGGGCATGGCACTTTTGCGGCTCACGAAGATATAGAAAAAGCTTTATTTGTCACTTCTGCTGTGGAATTCTCAAGCAAAGTATTTTTCCTTAATCAGCTAATAAAAGCTCTTCTATAGACTTCCAGCTCTTCAAGAGCCTTTCCCGTTCCTATTACCACAGTTAAAAGAGGCTCTGCCGTTCTCACAACTTTAACCCTAAGTTTCTCTTCCATAGCTTTGTCCAAGCCCTTTAACAGAGAACCTCCCCCTGTAATGACTATACCATTTTTAGCAATATCGGATACAAGCTCAGGTGTTGTATTGTCCAAAACCCTTCTAACAACATCTATTATGGCATTTACAGGCTCACTTATAGCTTCCCTCACCTCATCGCTGGTGAGCTCCACCTCTTTAGGAACACCTTCTGTTAAATCCCTCCCGTTCACCACACATATCTCTTCGTCTGCCAATGGTATAGCACTTCCTATCTTCATCTTAACCTCTTCCGCCTCAAGAAGTCCTATCACCAGATGATACCTGTCTCTAACATAATTTTTGATGGCCACATCCATTTCGTATCCCGCTATCCTTATAGAATCCTTCTCTGCAACGCCTCCCATAGAAATAACCGCAACATCTGTAGTTCCTCCGCCTATATCCACCACCATACACCCCTTAGGCTCATTTATGGGAAGACCAGCTCCTATAGCTGCAGCCATGGGCTCATCTATAAGCAATACCTCTCTGGCTCCACACTCAGTTCCCATATCTATAACTGCCCTTTTTTCCACCTGGGTTATTTTGGAAGGAACACAGATAGCCATTCTGGGTCTTACAAGTCTCAGTTTCCTATAAACCCTTCTGAGAAACTCCCTCAGCATTAAAAGAGCCTCATCATAATAAGCAACCACACCATCGTTTATAGGTCTAACCACCTCAATATGCTTAGGAGATCTTCCCCACATATTTTTAGCATCAGTTCCTATAGCGTAGACTTTATTCTTATCCCTATCGATGGCTATAAAAGAGGGTTCCTCTAAAACAATACCTTCTCCTTCCACATAAATAAGGGTATTGGCAGTCCCAAGATCTATAGCAATATCAGAAACTATGCCTTTCATCATACCGCCAAATATAGAAGAAAAGCCTTTTTTGATAAAATTGAGCATTTAAACCAACAACCTCCTGTTAGGTTTATATTGAATCACGTACTTTTCCAATTTTCGACAAAGCCCGTCATAATCTCCCACATCATCGGGAAAAAGTAAAAACGTTACGTCTGGTTTTTTCTCATCAAACCTTTTAATTATCTCCTCTCTGAAGAGTTTTCTAAATTCTTTATCAGCATTTCTGTCTTTATTAAATTTCAAAGCCAAAAACAGATTCTCGTTTAACCTAGCCCATATAATTTGTTGAGGAAAAAACTCCCTCTGTAATCCGTCAAATATTTCCCTAAGTTTTTCTTCATAATCCCAGAAACCAAATTTTTCCCTCATTTTATAAAGTCCAGTAAGCCTTATAAGGGCAACACTCAACTTTCTTCCGTCTCTTAAGGATCTGTTACACATTATCCTTAGGTTATTCTTTAACTCAACGGCATCGTTTATAATAGGCGATGTCTTAGATTCTATCTCTGATAAAGAGACAAATCCTATAATCTCAGCTGAAAGCTTTAGGAAATCCTCGAGGTTTTTAGAAAAAAAACCTTTGTTTTTTGATCCAAGAAAAAGGCATCCCTTCATTCTCTTAACATCAACAGGAATAACAGCACCAAAGGAAGAAAAACCTTCAAAAGCTTCGTTCTCTTCTGTGTCAAATATAAAAATTTCCCCCCTTTCCATGGAAATATAAACCAAAGACCTGGGACCTATAATTATTGAATCCACCATACCTTCCATCTCAGGATCTCGAGCATAAATAAGCAAAGGCAAAATATCAGTTCCCTGCTTTATAAAAAACAATCCAACATCAACATCTATTTCTTCGCACCAACGAGAAAATTTCTCATTTAAAGGAACATCTGAAAAGAATATCGTGATGGTTTTAACCGCTAATGTATACTTGGCACTATTAACAAAAAGTTTTCTCTGCTTTAACTCATGAACAAAGAGCTCTTTTATAAACTCAGCAAACCTTACAGCAAGACTCTGCTGCTTTTCACTAAAATTGTGGAGCACAGAACTATCAGCACACAAAATGGCCCTTTTCCTTCCCACTTTAAATGGAACAGCCATGAAAACCCTTGTAATTGCATCTTTTTCATAGGGTAAAAATTTTAAAAGCTTCTCATCATCAGTTATGAATAAAGGAGGCCATTTCTCTATTATCTTTCCCAAAAGATCACCGTTATCCAAATTTTTCCTGTAGAATCTGGTATTCTTGTGAACAGAAAAAGAGGCTATAGGTGCAAAACCTTCCGCATCCTCCATATACAATACCACAGTATCAGCTTCCAATACATCTGCCATAAGAAGAACAGCAGAATTTACGATCTCACGCATAATCTAACTATTTAAGAGTCTTTAGAAGCTCTTTAGCCTTCTGAGCCTCTAAACTTTTGGGATAATCTCTTAAAAGTTTATTCAAAAGTATCCTTGCAGCACCTTTATCCTGTAATTTCAAAAACGCCAATGCCTCCTTTAA
>JALVKL010000122.1 GCA_027033775.1 bacterium
CTAATGTGACAGTATTTGGTGGTATCTCTGCCTTGTTCCCAGGTGATGGTATAGATGATATTACTGATGCCATCTATAATGAGAATGATGCTGACACAGCCTGGCACGGTCAGATCGGTGTGAAGTTCGTATTCTAATTGGAAAGCAATTGTTCCTGAGCCCGGATGGTGTGTTAGCCATCCGGGCTTTTTATTTCCACCTTTAAGGAGAAAGCAATGATTTTAGGAGTTATTTCGGATACTCATGATCATCTGGAGAATGTGAAAAAAGCCCTTGATATCTTTGAAAAAAGAGAAGTTTCTCTTATTGTTCACTGCGGAGATATAATCTCCCCTTTTTGTCTTGATCTTTTTAATTCATGCAAAATACCATATTTAGCTGTCTTTGGGAATAACGATGGTGAAATAGAGATACTTTTAAAAAGGGCCAAAGACAGATTAACAAAGGAGCCGAGGATTGAGGAGATTTATGGCAAAAAAGTTCTTATAAGACATTTTCACCATTTCGTGAATGAGCTTGCATTAACTGGTGGGTTTGATCTTATACTTTACGGACACACCCATAAAGTTGATATAAGAAAAATAAACAATACTTTAATAGTCAATCCTGGGGAGGCTTGTGGTTGGATAACCCAAAAAGCCACAGTTGCTTTAGTGGATCTTTCCAGTATGGAGGCCGAAGTTATTGAACTCGGCTGATTCCTCTTTAAGGGAGAGCATATTTTTTGCTCTTAAGGAGATCCTTCAAAAAGGCTCTTATTCTCATATTGTGTTAAAAAAATATTCTCAAAATTTTGGCTCTAAAGACAAAAGGCTTTTTTGGGAAGTAACCTTAGGGGTTATCCGCTGGCTTTTAAGAATTGATTGGGGACTTTCAAGGCAGATAAAAAGATACAAAAAGCTTCCTGATGATGTTAAGATCTGCTTAAGAATGGGTTATTATCAGTTGCTTTTTATGGACAGAATCCCCCCTTACAGTGCTGTTAACGAAACAGTTGAGGTTGCCAAAAAGCATCTTCCTCTAAAATTTCACAAATTCACCAACGCTGTTTTAAGAAAGGCGGTTAAGCTTTCCTTTCCTGTTATAACTAAAATTGATAATCCCGCTGAGTATGCTTCTTTTGCCAAATCCTTTCCGCTGTGGATGGTTGAAAGATGGAGGTCTTGGTTTCACAGTGATTGGGTAGATCTTTTGAATTCACTGAATAAACCCTCTCCTTTCACTGTATGGGTGAACACACATTTTGTGGATATTTCTTATGTGAGAAAAATCCTGAAAGAATCAGGGATTGAGTGTAAACCCTATGAGATTTTGCCTGATGAGATGCTACAGCTTATAACAGGAACAGATGTGAGTGAGCTTGATCTTTACAAAGAGGGGTTCATCACTCCTCAGGATGTAGCCTCTCATCTGGTGGTGAAGGTTCTTGATCCAAAACCTGAAGAGACTGTTCTTGACGGGTGTGCAGCACCTGGAATAAAAACCGCTCAGATTGCTCTTAAGATGGAAAACAGAGGAAGAGTTGTGGCGTGTGAGATAAACAGCGAGCGTTTTTCCCTTCTTCTTGACAATATCAAAAGGCTGGGAGCTGCCATTGTTGAGCCGGAAAACGAGGATATAATAAATCTTGTGGAAAGATTTGAGGATAACTCTTTTGACAGAATCCTTATAGACGCTCCCTGTAGTGATTTGGGAACCATAAGGAGAAGACCTGAGCTTAAGTGGAAAAGAAGCCTTGAGGATGTGCTTCTTTTTTCTGAAAAGCAAAAAGCCATTTTGGATGCTGTTATTCCAAAGCTTAAAAGAGGAGGGGTTATTGTTTACAGTGTTTGCTCCTTTGAAAGAGAGGAGACTGTGGATGTTGTGGACTACATAAAAAATAAGTATGATCTTGAGATGATGGATTTTAGCCATCTTTTGCCTGATCCTTTTAAGGATATGGGAAAAGAGGGAATGGCACTGTTTTTACCGCACAAAAGCGCTTCTGATGGGTTCTTTATAGCAAAGCTTAGGAGGAGATCATGATAAAGATAGCTCCTTCTATTCTCAACGCTGATCTTTGGCGATTAGGTGAGGAGATAAGAAAGGTTGAAGAGGCTGGAGCTCATCTCATACACATTGACGTTATGGACGGGCATTTCGTTCCCAATATAAGCATGGGAGTTCCCCTTGTGCAGTCCCTTAAAGGCAGAACAAAGCTTCCCCTTGATGTTCACATAATGGTTTCCGATCCTGAAAGGTATGCACCTGTGTTTGTTGAGGCAGGGGCTGATATCCTCACCTTTCATATTGAGGCCACTCCTCATGCAAACAGGGTTATTCAATCTGTAAGAAAGCTTGGAGCAAAAGTGGGGATTGTGCTTAACCCTGCCACTCCTTTAAGCACCATAGAGTATGTTCTGGAAGATGTGGATATGGTCCTTTTGATGGCTGTCAATCCCGGATTTGGCGGTCAGAAGTTTTTGTCCTTCGTGTTAAAAAAGATAAAAGCCCTGAGAAAGATGATTGAGGATATGGGATTGGACGTTGACATAGAGGTTGATGGGGGAATAGGTCCCACAAATATTAAAGAAGTGGTGAGAGCTGGGGCTAATGTGATAGTGGTGGGATCTGCCATATTCAGCGCTTCAGATCCTTCTGAGCGTGTTCGTCTTCTCATAAAATTGGCTGAGGAGGCCTCTTCTGGGTTATAAGCTGTTTATGATAAGAAAAGTGCTTGTTCAGCTTTTACATCCTGTATCTATTCTTGTTTTTTTTGGTGTTGTAATCTCTCTAAGAAAAAAGAGTGCCCTATTTTTCCTTTTGAGTGTTGTTCTTTATTTTATCTCCATTACCCCTGTGGCTGACAAACTTTTAGCTCCTCTGGAGGCTGTTTGTCCTTCTGTTTATGTGAAAAAAGAAAAGGTGAAGAAGGTTGTGATTTTATCAGGGGGTGTCTTTGAAAGGAAGGATTCTATATCCTCTCTTTCCTGTTCATCTTTAAAGAGGCTTTTGTGTGCCTTGAATGTTTGTAATAGTAGCAACTGCACCCTTTATATATCAGGAGGAATAACCACATCTAAAAGGCCTGAGGCTGAAGTGCTCTTTGATGTTGCAAAAAGATTTTCTAAAGCCAACATAGTCGTGGAGAAGTGGTCAAAGATAACTGCCGAGCATCCACAAAAACTGTTCAGTCTTCTGAAAGGGTCTTCCTTTTACCTTGTAACTTCTGCTTATCACGTGAAAAGAGCCCTTTTTCTCTTTAAAAAGGCTAAACTGAATCCCATTCCTTACTGTTGTGATTATTTGAGGGAGAAAAGATACATAATCACAGATTATATTCCCCATCATAGAAACATCAGAAAGGTTGCCCTGGCGATACACGAGTATTTGGGGCTTTTATACTATAAATTTAAGTTTTCTCTTTTTAACAAAAATGTAAATCACAAGGGCAAAAAGACAAAAAGCCATAAGGACAAAGCTGACAAGGTGTAGGTGTTTTTTGAGTAGTTCCTCGTTGTGCCCTACAAAATACCCGAGAAAAGAGAGAATAGAAACCCATATACTTGCACCTAAAAGGGTGTATGTACAAAAGGTGAATATGTTCATTTTGGCAATCCCTGCCGGAAGGGATATGTATTGTCTTATTCCTGGAAGAAGCCTTCCCAAAAACATACTTATAGCTCCATGATTTTCAAAGAATACATCCACTTTTTTAAGCTTGCTTTCCGTTAAAAGGAAGTATTTTCCGTATCTCAAAAGAAAGGGTCTTCCCAGCTTCAAGGATAATAGATAATTGAACAAGGCTCCCATAAGGCTTCCCAGACTTCCAAAGATTATGGCCAAGGAAAGGCTCATCTCTCCCTTAGAGGCAAGGTATCCTGCAGGGGGCATCACTACTTCGCTGGGAAAAGGAAAAAAGGAGGACTCTAAAAACATAAGAAAGAATATCCCAAGATATCCCAGGTCGGCCACAGCTTTTACTATCCAGAGGGCTATTTCCTTCATGGCGAATTTAAGATATATTAGCCTGAAATGAAAATAGCAAGGTTTAAATATAAAGAAGAAGTTTTTACAGGGGCAATAGAGGGGGAGAAGGTTTTGGTATGTGATCCTTTCTTTCAAATTATTGATTTTTCAGAGGTTAAACTGCTTGCCCCTTGTCTTCCCACAAAGATCGTTGCTGTAGCCTTGAACTATAAAGAGCATGCCAAGGAGATGGGAAAGCCTTTACCCGATGAGCCCCTTATATTTATAAAGCCTACAAGTGCCATATGTAATCCTAATGAGTCCATAAAGCTTCCCTCTATGTCATCAAGGGTGGATTACGAGGGAGAGCTTGCCGTGGTTATAGGAAAAAAAGCCAAAGACGTTGACGTGCATGAAGCCAAGGATTACATTCTGGGATACACCTGTTTCAACGATGTTACCGCTCGGGATTTACAGAAAAAAGATGTTCTTTTTGCGAGGGCTAAAGGGTTTGACACCTTTGCTCCCTTTGGCCCTTATATCGTTACTGATGTGGATCCTACTGATC
>JALVKL010000123.1 GCA_027033775.1 bacterium
TAAAAGCCATGCTGAAATCAAGCCCCCAATCAGGGAAACCCTTAAAAACGATCGCAGAGAAAGCACCTAAAGTGGTGGTAAACATAACAAAAAGCCCACCCAAAAGAACAAGGATAAAGGGTTCTGCGTGATACAAAGCACTGTGAAGCATCAAATATCTCCAAATTCAAGATAAACGGATCGAGCTATATAATACTCCTTCCATCTCTTAAAACACTCTATATAAGAGACAGCAGGGTTATGCTTACATAAAATCTCCCCTTCCACCAAGGTTTCCTCTTCAGGTATGAGTATAAGACATTCACAGGGTCGCTTTTCTCTGCCAAGAGAGCAACCATGCTCTCTTAAAAATACGCATCCAGAATCTGTAAATTTAGGGATAGGTATAGGAACACCCAAACAGATTTTAAACGTTAGAAAGTTTTCGTGAAGTAATTCCACAAAATCCCTCTTAAAACCGTATATTTTTTCAAACCTGTACGGATCCAGATACATACCAGGATAGCTCTTACAACACATCCCTTTACACAAAGAACACAATTCCGGTTTCTCAACGAAGTAATCCTCAATCCCCATATCCTCCGCCACCTGGAGTTTCTATTCTTAGTTTCTCTCCCCTTTTAGCATTTACATGACATTTAGAGGGCAACTCCTTTATAATTCCATCTTTATTTATAAGAAGATTTCTTCCCACAGAAGCTGGTCTTCCCCCCTTAAGGCCATAAGGGGGATATTTTCTTCTGTCAGAAAGTATAGTAATCTCAACATCCTCTAAAAATAAGTATTCTCTTATTATACCATCTCCCCCCCTCTTTTTACCTAATCCTCCAGAACCTCTTCTTATGCTGTAGCGGGTTATCCTAAAGGGAAAAACAAACTCCAAGGCTTCTATAGGGGTGTTCATGGTATTTGTCATATGTGAGTGAATAGCATTTTCCCCGTCAGAATGCTTACAAGCTCCCATTCCACCACCTATGGTTTCATAATATACAAAATCTGAAGCAATACCGCCTATACATACATTGTTCATGGTTCCTTGGCTTGCAGCAGGGATAAAATCCAAAACCTCGGAAAGAGCTCCCAAACAAACATCCACTATCCTCTGGGAAGTTTCAACATTACCCCCTGCTACAGCTTTTGGCTTTTCCGCATCAACCACACTTCCCTTTCTGGTGACCACATCTACACACCTCAGGATGCCAGAATTAGAAGGAATATAATCAGGCAATATGCATCTTAAAACATAAAGAACGCAGGATATAGTTATGGTCTTCACCGCATTTAATGGACCAGCAACCTGATCATCAGAATCGCTAAAATCAAACACTATATAATCGTCCTCTATCTTTATCTCCACTGCAATCTTAACGGGCCTGTGGGAAACACCATCGTCGTCCAAAAAGTCTTCAAAGGAGTACACACCATTGGGAAGTTTTTTTATAAACTCCCTTGTGGCCCTTTCTGCGTAATCCTGCAAATAATTTGAATAAGACAAAACAGTATCCACAGAATATTTATTAATAATCTCAAGAAGTCTCTTTTCTCCTCTCAAGTTGGACCCTATCTGAGCCTTAAAATCCCCTTCCCTTTCCTGAGGAGACCTCACATTAAAAAGAACAAAATTCATAATCTCCTCGTCCAGTTTCCCCTTCTTAACAAGCTTAACAGGCGGTATTATGAGTCCCTCTTGATATATGCTTTGAGAAACTGGCATGGAACCAGGACTCATACCGCCAATATCCGCATGATGCGCTCTATTAGCCACAAAGAATAACAGCTCTTTTTGATAAAATACAGGGGATATCATGGTCACATCGGGAAGGTGAGTCCCACCTAAATAAGGATCGTTGAAGATAACAACATCCCCTGGTTCAAACGAGCAATAGGATATAGCCGTCTTAACAGAAAATGGCATGGAACCAAGATGAACGGGTATATGAGCCGCCTGAGCCACAATCTCACCGTCCCTGTCAAAAACTGCACAGGAAAGATCCCTCCTCTCCTTTATATTTGGAGAAAAAGCACATCTTGTAAGAACAAGCCCCATCTCCTCAGCCACAGAAGAAAAGAGATTTCTAAAAACCTCAAGAAGTATAGGATCATAATTAGAGACACTCATGTTTCGGCCTCTATAATTATATTTCCCCAATTATCCACCTTTGCCACAAACTTCTCAGGAACAAACACTGTTGATGAATACTCTACAATTATTGCAGGCCCATCTATAATATTACCAGCTAAAAGAGCATCTCTCAGAAAGACTTTGCATTTTACCCATTTGCCGTTCAGATAAACGTCTTTGAAATACAAAAAGGCTTCCTTTGAAGGAGTATCCTTACCAGAAGGAATCTCAGGAAAAAGAGGTTTTGATGTTATTCCTGTAGCCTTCACCCTCACATTTACCACTTCCATGTCTCTGTTCAAAGAATAACCGTATAAAGAGGTATGAGCCTTTGAGAACTCAGCCTTTAAGTTACTTACAAAGGGAATGGTTATCTCGTATGACTGGCCTTCATACCTTACATCCACGAACCTTTCAATTACAATGCTGTCCTCATCAAAGCCCTCACTCATCATCTCTATTTTAGCCTTTTCCACAAGATCAAACATGTAAAGCTCAATCTTAGAAACTTCCGGATTTTTAAGCATAACTGTAACAGAATAATCCTTTATACAATCGGCCATTACCATTCCCATAGCAGAAATAACACCTGGGTTCACAGGGATAATTGCCCTTTTAGCACCTATAGAAGTTAAAAGAAAAGCAGCATGCAAAGGAGAAGCTCCCCCAAAAACAAAGAGGGAAAACTCCCTGGGATCATAGCCCTTCTCTATACTCACAGCCCTTATAGCCTTTTCCATATTGGAATTGGCAACTGTGATTATGCCTTCTGCAAAATCGTAAGGATCAAAGTTGATTCTTTCTGCCATCTCTTTCATAAAAGGCTTCACCCTCTCTGGATATAGTTTCATATTACCACCTAAGAAAAACTCAGGGATGAGCCTTCCCAAAAATAGATTAGCATCTGTAACCGTAATTCTATCACCTTTACCATAACATACAGGACCAGGATCAGCTCCAGCACTTTCAGGACCTACCCGCAGAACATTACCCTCATCTATCCTTGCAATAGAACCCCCTCCTGCTCCAATGGTGTGTATAGCTATCATAGGAACCTTTATGGGAAGCCCTGTTATCTTAGACTCAAAGGACATTGCTGGAGTCTTATGGATTATGGATACATCCGTAGAAGTTCCCCCCATATCAAGGGTTATGAGCCTCTCCTCACCTAAAAGTTTTCCAAAATTTAAAGCTGCTATAACTCCTCCAGCAGGGCCTGAAAGAATGGTTCTTACAGGCTCGGATATTGCCCTTTCAACAGATATTATTCCACCGTTGGATTGCATTATCTTTAACTTGTTCTCTCCAAAGACTGAAGACAAACCTTCCAAGTAAGATTTCATCTTGGGAGCCACATAAGAATTTATAACTACTGTGGATGATCTCTCAAACTCCCTAAATTCCGGAAGTATCTCTGAAGAGCAGTATACAGGACAGCTAAACTCTTCCAGAATAATCTTTTTCATCCTTTGTTCATGAACATCATTTAGAAAGCTAAAAAGAAAAACAACCGCTACAACATCGAAATCGAGCCCTTTTACACGCTCAACAAAGGAGGCTATCTCTTCTTCGCTCAAATCCTCCACAATACTGCCGCTACTATCTATCCTGCATCTAACGCCTATCCTTAGTTCAGGAGGAACAAGGGAGCTTTCCCTTCTATAGCACAAATCATAAAGCTTTTCTCTATTTTGTCTTCCTATCTCTATAATGTCTTCTAAACCGGAATTGGTAACGAAAAGAACCTTTGCCCCTTTTCTCTCTATAAGTGTATTTGTGGCAACAGTGGTGCCATGTATGAGACGATGTATCTTTTTGTCCAACCCCATAACCCCTTCAATCACCGCCCTGTGAGGATTTTTGGGCGTGGATGGCACTTTTAGTATGTGCCAGCTATTTTTGTAAAAATAGACTATATCTGTAAAAGTCCCTCCTGTATCAACCCCTACCGTCAATCCTTCCATGACCCTCTAATTAACGATAAAATTGGATTTTTGTAAATAAATGGATATTAATTATATAGTGAAACAACCAAGTTTGGGAGGTAAGATGGTATGATAGCCACAGTTACTCTAAATCCTTCCCTTGATCTTAACATAGAGGTAGACGAGCTGAGGATAGACGATGTAACAAGGATGCACAGCTCAAAATTGGATCCAGGGGGAAAAGGAATAAATGTATCGCGAGTTATCAACATTTTAGGAGGACCCACGGTGGCTTATGGGTTTATAGCAGGCAGGGAAGGTGGACAATTGTCCTTATTCTTAGCGGAAGAGGGAATATTAAACTCCTTTATAGCAGTTGAAGGAAGAACCAGAATAAATGTAATTATCACTGAAAGAAAGAAAGGAACACAGACAAGAATAAACGCCGAAGGGCCACGGGTGGAAATAGAAGATTTAGAAAAGCTGAGAGAAAGAATCACAAGATTAGGAGGCGGAATATGTGCGGTAAGCTTTATGGTGTTTGCAGGCAGTCTCCCCCCAGGATTGCCTAAAACCACCTATAGAGATCTCATAGAGGAAGTTAAAGAGCTGGGGATAAAGGTGGTCCTTGATACAGACGGTGAGCCTTTAAAGCAAGGAGTAAAAGCAAAACCCTTCATGCTAAAGCCCAATACATATGAGCTTCAAAGGCTGATAGACAAAGAGATTAAAACAGAATCAGACGTGTTGGAAGCAGCCACCCATCTTATAGATTATGGGATAGAGGTTGTAGCTGTAACACGCGGGGGAAAAAGTGCTTTTTTGGTCACAAAAGACTTTGTTTACAGGTGTGATCCTCCAAAAATAAAGGTTGTAAGTTCTGTGGGATCTGGAGACGCGTTTTTGGGAGCCTTTTTATTAGCACTATACAGAGGCTCAGGATATTTAGAAGCCTTTAGATGGGGAATAGCTGCTGGAGCAGCAACGGCGCTTGTTCCAGGAACGGGTCTCATGAAGAAAGAGGACTTTGAAGAGCTGTTGAATGAAGTTAAAATAGAGAGAATTCAGTAGAAGGGAGGAAACCATGGTAGACCTTAATAAGCTCGGATTAAATATGGGAAAAAAGGCTAGGCTTTATAAGTTCTTTTTTCACTATGGAGTAGGAAATGGAAAAGCACTCTTTTTGCCAATAGATCAAGGATTAGAACATGGACCTTCTGATTTCTTTGAAAATCCAGAAGCGGCAAATCCCGAATATCAGATTAAAATTGCCATTGAGGGAAATTACTCGGGAATTGTTATGCATATAGGATTAGCAGAAAAATACCTTTCAAGATTTGCGGGGCAAATCCCCCTTGTATTAAAGATAAACGGAAAAACAAACATTCCCCCTGACGATGAGGCTTTCTCTTCCCTAACAGCGAAAGTGGAAGATGCTGTAAGAATTGGAGCGGAAGCTATAGGATATACCCTTTATGTGGGAAGTCCACGCCAAGATGAGGATATTGCTCAATTCAATGAAGTTAGGAGAGAAGCAGAGAGGTTAGGAATGCCTGTTATAGTCTGGGCTTATCCCAGAGGAAGATTTGTGGAGATGAAAGGGGGAAGAAACAGTCTGTATGCTATAGATTACGCTGCCAGGGTAGCAGCAGAATTGGGAGCAGATGTGATAAAACTTAATGTTCCAGAAATAGACATAATAAAGGCTGTAGATATGCCAGAACCATACAGATCTATGGTGAAAGAGATGACACAATTTGATGCCATTAAAAAGGTTATATCCTCTGCTGGTGATGTTCCTGTTATAATCGCTGGCGGAGAAAAGGAACCCGATCATGAGCTTATTAACAAAGCCAAAGTTTGTATAAAAGCCGGTGCAGCTGGATTTATCTTCGGAAGAAACATTTGGCAAAGAAAGTTTGAAGAAGCTATGAAAATAACCCATGAACTCAAAAAGATACTCAAAGAAGAAGCTTAAAACATCACTGCTAAAAAGGTGAAGAGAAAAACTGTTAAACTTATATAGCCGTTCATATTGAAGAAGGCCACGTCAAGCTTTGAAAGATCATGGGGTTTTACCAAAGAATGCTCGTATACAAGCATTAAAGCGGCAATTAACACCCCAATATCGTAAAAAATCCCAAGCTCAGGAACAGCCCTTTTAACCATATAAAGAAATATTACTGTGAGAAGATGAAATATCCTAGCCAGATACAAGGATTTCCTTATCCCCAAAAATTTAGGAATAGAATAGAGGCCATACCTTCTATCAAAATCTATATCCTGCAAAGCGTACAGTATATCAAAGCCTGCCACCCAGAAAAGAACAGCGATCCCCAAAAACACAGAAGGCATTTCTATTGTTCCCTTAACCGCTATCCATGCTCCTACAGGAGCCATGGAAAGAGCCAAACCCAACACCAGATGAGAAGCCCAAGTAAAGCGCTTGGTATAAGAGTATCCAGCGGTTATAATAATAGCCAAAGGGGAAAGGTAAAAGCACAGGGGATTTAGATTATAGGCCGCCCACACAAAAACTCCGTAAGATATAATACTGAAAATCAACGCGTGATGTTTTTTTATCTCTCCCCTTGGGATATGCCTATTTTTTGTTCTAGGATTTAAAGCATCTATCTCAGCGTCAGCCCATCTATTAAAAGCCATAGCACCAGATCTTGCCCCCACCATAGCAACCAATATCCAGAAAAGCACTCTAAAATTGGGAATTCCTTTAGCAGCAATAAGAGCAGATGTGAGTGCAAAGGGAAGGGCAAAAACAGTATGAGGAAATTTTATCATATCCAACAACTTCTTTAAGCCTTTTATCATTTCACCCAGTCCAACTTCAGCTGTCTGGTTTTATCATCCAATATTTTGAAATAAACCTCTAATCTTGGCTTATAAGCTCTAAAAAAATCCCTGTCTTTCTCCCACCACTCCACAGCAACCACACCATCCTCCAACATCTCGTCAATATCAATATCCTCCGATGGAAAACCATCAAGTCTGTAAAGATCTATATGATAAAGGGTTAGATCTTTGCCTTTATACTCATTAACTATAACAAAGGTGGGGCTTGTAACAACTTCGTCTATTCCCAACCCTTCTGCAAGTCCTTTGACAAATTGGGTTTTTCCTGCTCCAAGCTCTCCTTCCAAAAGCACCACGGTTCCCGATGTGATCTTTTTTGCAATCTCCTTTGCCAACTCTGTGGTTTCCTCTGGACTTTTAGTAATTGTTATCATTTCCCGATTAACAGATAAAGGATTGCCATTCTCACCGCTATTCCGTTGGTAACCTGTTCCAATATGACATTACTTTCAAACTCCATAACATCCGTGGAAAGCTCAACACCCCAATTGACAGGTCCTGGATGCATAACTATTACATCTCTTTTAGCTCTTTCAAGTTTATGTCTGTTTAACCCAAAAAACCGTGAATACTCCCTTATGGAAGGAAATAAAGGAGACTTTTGCCTTTCCATCTGTATTCTCAACATCATTATAACATCCGCATAAGGAAGAACCTCATCCACGCTATAAGCTACGTCCACCCCCAAAATTTCAACAAAAGGCGGAATCATAGTGGGTGGACCAACCAGTATGGGATTGGCACCTAGCTTTTTAAGGGCTATAACATTGGATCTAGCCACTCTACTGTGGGCAATATCTCCCACTATAGCAACATTTAGACCCTCTATCTTCCCTTTTTTCTCTCTAATAGTGAAAACATCCAACAGAGCCTGTGTAGGATGCTCGTGTTTGCCATCCCCTGCATTTATGACCGAAGCATCTGTTATCTTGCTTATATAATAGGCAGCACCTTCGGCACTGTGTCTTATCACAAAAGCGTCAACCACTAAAGCCTCAATATTTTTAACGGTATCCCTTAAGGTTTCACCCTTCGCCAGAGAGCTGCCCGTTGCGGAAAAATTTATCACATCAGCAGAAAGTCTTTTGGCTGCCATCTCAAAAGAAGTACGGGTTCTTGTGCTTGGCTCAAAAAAGAGGTTTACCACAGTCTTTCCCCTTAAGGTAGGAACCTTTTTTATATCCCTGTAAAGGATCTCCTTCATAGACTCAGCTGTGTCCAATATATGCTCTATCTCTTCTTTAGATAGATCCTCTATACTTACGAGATCCTTTCTTTCAAGCATTTTTAGCCTCCAACATCTACAATACCAACAGCATCCACACCATCTACTTCCTTCAAAAGTACCACCACATTCTCATCCTTAGAGGTAGGAATGACTTTACCCACATAATCTGGGTGTATGGGAAGCTCCCTATGCCCCCTGTCAATAAGAACAGCCAACTGGATGAGCTGAGGTCTGCCATAATCCACAATAGCGTCAAGAGCTGCCCTTACAGTTCTTCCCGTATAGATAACATCGTCCACTATGATTATCTTTTTTCCGTTTACATCGCAGGGAATACTGGTCTTTCTCACAATAGGAGCAACACTCAATGTACTTAAATCGTCCCTATAAAGGGTTATATCCAAGGCACCCACAGGGACCTTTTTGCCCTCTATCTTGAAAAGCTTTTCGGCTATTCTCTCAGCTAAAACATCCCCTCTTCTTTTTATACCTATAATACAAAGATCATCTATGCCTTTGTTTCTTTCCACAATTTCGTGAGCAATTCTGGTAAGAGTTCTGTCCATCTCCTTTTCGTCCATGAGTTTCTTTTTGAGTCTCATCTTATACTCTCCCAAATTCTCCTGTTGATTTTTATCTCCACCCTTTCCCTCAAATCGCTCAAGAACTGATTCCACACAGCCTCCCTCTTTCTATCCAAAAGTCTCAGTTTAAGATCTTTTAAGACTGTAAGTAACTCCTTCTTGCTGGGCTTAATTTTCTCAGTAAGAACAAACACGAATAATTTTCCACCTTCAATGACAAAGCCAGCCTCTTTTTTCTTCAGATCCAAAGCTCGCATGGCAAGATTTCTATAAGTAATACCATCAATTTTGATACCCTCTCTTGTAAAGAAACCGCTAGTTTTAACCTTATATTTCAATCCCAAATTTTTGACCACAGATGTAAGATCCCCCTTTTTTATAGATTTCACCAAGTTATTAGCCCACCTCTCAGCAGCCTCAACAGCGTGAGCCTCCCTATAAGCCTGTTCAACCTTCCACCTTATCTCTTCAAATGGGGGAATTTGAGAAGGAACCTTCTCATTCACTTTAAATATGTAAAACTTGTCTTCAGCTTTGATAACATCGGATACATCTCCTGTATTAAGAGAAAAGAGCTTATTTATAACAAACTCAGGTAGATTTAGCTTGCTTTTTTCCTTAAGAGAGACCTTCACCACCTTAAACCCATACTTTTTCGCCAATACTTCAAAATTATCCTGCTTTAGAACATCATTTCTAAACCTTTTTAAGGCTCTCAACGCCTCTTTTCTGGCCTTCTCCCTCTTCACCATTTTTATGACTTTTTCTCTTACTTTTGTAAGAGGGAGTAGATTGCCATTTTTATCCACAAACTCATCCTGATGACGATGATAGTATTCCTTTATCTCCTCATCGGTTACCAATATCCTTTTCTCAAATTTATCAGGTGAGACCTCAATGTAATCAAAGGAAATTTTAGGCCCTGTTCTAAAGAGTTCTATATTCTTTTTATAAAACTCTCTTAACTTATCCTCTTCAATATGGACCATAGGGGCAAAGTCGAGGACACTAGCTGTGATATACTTGATTTTTCCTTTTTCCAACATCCATTGGGCAAATTTCTCTGCTTCAACATCGTCTAATCTAACAGATAACTTTACTGTTAGTTCAAGCTTTTTCCTCAGAATATCCTGATAGAGGTCCCTTTCAAATTCAACGGGGGAATAACCATTAAGCCTTAATACCCTAACATACCTGTCTTTATTGAAGACTCCTCCAACCTTAAAGGCATCAATACTCTGAATAGTCTCAGCCACCTCAATGGGAGCAACTATTATACCCTCTTTTTCAGCAGCATAAAGAATTAAAGCCCTATTTATCAATGTATTTAAGGCCTGCTCTTTTATATGCAAGGTTTTTATCATATCTTCGGTAAATTTTCCCTTCATCATATTTCTGTAAAAATCTATTATCCTCATGTAAGTCTTCTGAAACTCCAAAGGGCTAATCTCCACATCCCCCACCTTGGCCAAATAATTTATACCTATATTAAAAGCTCCCCTTCCCCAAACGAGAAATATGGTTCCCACAAAGGCAGCTACTATAATCCATAATACAAAACTGAGTTTCTTTATGTTTCTCTGAATAGTTCCTATCATACTGTATCCTCCAGAAGGAGAAATTTTTCCAAGTTTTATACCCCCTTTACAAATTGCTCAAGAGAATGTTTAATTTTTTAGCTTTTACCTATCTTTATTAGAGGTTGGCAGACTCAACAAACTCAGGAGGTGCAGAATGATTGTTACTGGAGAAGGCATTAGATTGCTAAAGGCCATAAGAGAAGGTGAAAAATTCCCTAAAGAGACCCCTTCTGCAAGGCCGTTAGAACTCGCTGGTATAATAAGGTTTGAGCTTCCAGGCTATTATTCATTAACCTATACAGGAGAAGCTCTGGTTGATCTTGTAAATTCCTTAGAGAAAAAAGGGCTAATAGATGTAGCAAGCTGGGAAGATAACTTCAGATTTATAGGATCAGAGATTATGGCTATGGTGGATTCTTCCATAAAAGCCAAGGGAAGAATATCCCCCCATTTTGCAGACATTCTTAAAAAAAGGGGTTTTGTTGAGGAAGATAAGCTAAACGAAGAAGCAGAAGAGCTTTGGGAAATTTACAGACTTGCAAGACCACAGCTTGTTATTACACAAGAGCTTGCAAGTCTTATAAAGAGACTTCCTGTAGGTCCAGCAAGAATTTTAAATACTATAGATTTAGAAGACGAACTTGTGTTAGAACTGGAAGCACAAAGATTAATAGCCTTTTCTATGCCACCAGGAGAATTCTTTAACTTTACAGGTCTAGGGCAAAAGATAAAAGAAGCCATCGAAAAGGGTGCTCAGCCTTTCCCCACAGTTGTCAGTATAGATATACTCGTTGCTTTAAAAAGGGCAAAGGAAAATCCCTCAGAGTTGAGTCAGGCAGAAGCAGAAATGCTAATGGCTATGGCCTACATTGATGATGAATATAACATACTTCCAGCAGGACAGGCTTTATATCAGGCTTACGAACTTTACACTAAAGGGGCGCTTCTTTTAACTCCTTCAATAGCCGTTGAAGAACCCGACATAGAAGTTTTATTTACCATTGAAGAATTGTGGAAAAAATACGAAAGCAATCCTGAAATATTCCCTGACCCTGAACAGATAAGGGAATTAATAGAAAAGAAAAATCCTGCATTGGGACCTGAAACAAAAAAGATACTTTACGGACTTGAATGTTTTAATCTTGTAGAATCAAGAGAATTCAAGAACAAACTGGCATACTTTTTTACAGACTGGGGAAAGGGTGTATTAGAGGATCAAAAGACAAAAAGAAGAGCCGTATCATCCCCTGCTATTAAGTGCATAACCATGACAAGAAAAGAGTTCTCATCTCCCAGTTATAATTGGTATGAAGAAGCCATTAACGCCGATCTTTTAGGTACATTGGGTCCCACAAAATCAGGAACATTCTATGCAGACCTTTCGGTATCCATTGATAGATTGCCCCACCTTACAGATTTAGAAATGGAGATTCTTCTCAATATATCAGAAAAAAATCCGCTATATATAAGTGAATACCAAGAAAAATACGAAAAAGAGAAAGCAAAGCTCATAAAAAGAGCCTTAGAGCTATTAGACGCTAAAGGGTTTGTGGAGATACTTCCTACAGACATTGTAACCTTAACCGAAGCTGGAATGCATATGAAAAGAGCACTTGCTGGGGCTCCCAGTGGATTTGGGAATCCTGTAACCCCTCTTATAGTGAGGGTGCTTGAAGCCATAAGAGAGGTGGGAACCCTTTATGAAAGAGAAAAGAAGATAAGGGTGAGACCAGATAGATGGAAAAAGGTGGAAAGGCTATCGGGACTTGATCCAGACACCTTTGCAGAAACAGTAAGTCTTGCACGAAGGCTAAAGTTTTTGGGAACAAATACCTTAACAGATGCAGGCTATTACCTTCTTTTAGCCCTTGATGAAATTAGAAAATCCTATGCCGAATCTCAAAAATGGTTCTTTAAATAAGACCTTGACAAGTAGATGGCTTGAAGTTATAGCAAAAGTAGGTGCGGGTGTAGCTCAGTGGTAGAGCGCCGCCTTGCCAAGGCGGAGGTCGCGGGTTCGAAACCCGTCACCCGCTCCAGCTATTTTACATTCTCAGCTATAATCAGAATCTTGTCATCGGTGTAAGATATTATTTTGCTGTTCTCTATTTTAATCTCGAAGTATGATTTAATCTTTGATGAAGCGTTTAAAAATAATTCCCTCAATTTCTGTGCTTCGGAACCGCTAAGATGAGCCCTTGATACCCATTCCTCAAAAGGATGGACTTTTCTTATTGTCTTTTTAA
>JALVKL010000124.1 GCA_027033775.1 bacterium
CCACATTCACTCCAAATACACTCCTCTCAACCTCCCCACATCTCTCATCGTATATCCAGAACTCCACAAGCTCTAGCTCGTTGCTACCAGCCTCCAGTATATCCGGCATGCTGTCAGGCTTCCACATCCTTGCTTCCCTTCAAAAGCTTCTCAACATCCAGTATCACTACCACCTTACCATCTTCCCTTTTACCTATTCCACTTATGTACTCCACATCTATACCAGAAATCATAGTGTGCGGTGGCTCTATTCTGCTCACAGGCAGTCTTAAAACCTCTGTAACATCGTCCACTTTTATTCCAATAACTATCTCATCTCCCTCAACTACCACCACTTTATCCCCTTCGCCTCCGTCTAATTTAAACCTCTTAGCCAAATCTATTACAGGCACTATATGCCCTCTTAAATTTATCACCCCTTCAACATAAAATGGTGCCCTTGGCACCCTGGTTATCTCGGGAAGTTCTATTATTTCTTTCACAAAATGTATGTCTACACCAAATTCCTCACGGCCTATTCTAAATCCCACAAGTTGTAATACCTCTTCCTCTTCAGCTACACTCTCTTTCTTTTCGCCAGACTTTAGCATCTCAGCGAGTTCTCTGAGATCCATGATCTCTCCTCATAGTTTTTTACGCTCATTAATAGTTTATCGGCCACTATTTCTCAATCTTTACCCTATCCCTACACATAGAGATTGCACAATCTCTCATTTTATAAACCTTATTCCAGAGTTTATCCCTTATCTTGTCCTTTTCGCTTTCAGTGAGATTTTTGCCCACAAAAAAAGGCTCATCAATGCACACACATACAGGATGTTTTCTAACTTTATAAGATTTTTTAGGCATAACCTCTCTGGTTCCATAAAAGGCCATAGCAACAAATGGAAGATGTGTATCCATTAAAAGATTCAGTCCCTTTTTTCTAAAGGGTTGAAGATTTCCATCTAAAGATCTGGTCCCCTCTGGAAATATAGCAATAGGTCTATCCAAACCTTTGGAAAGAGCACTTTTGATAGAAGATAGGGCTTTGTCAGGATTGTCCCTGTCTATCTCAATGACATCCACTGCCCTTAAACACTGCCCAAAAATGGGAATTCTGAACAGCTCCTTTTTGGCTAAGAAGTGAGGAACCCTTTTTAGGATGCATATAAGGGCAAATATATCCATATAACTTTGATGATTGGATACTATAATGTATTGCTTATATTTTTTAAGGTTTTCCTCACCCTTTATGTATATTTTCACCCCTGCAATCTTTAACAATATCCATGACCAGAACACTGCCAGCATATTGGGAATACGCTTTTTCTCCTCAACAAAAGAAAGAAGAAGAAAAACAGGACCAAGAAAAAGCACAAGAAATATACACACAAACCAGAAAGCAAAAGTTCTCAATGCCCCTTTAGCCTCCTGTAAAGTATCAAACCGACCATAAAAGTGACTATGCAAAACCATTGAGGAAGTGAGAGAGGACCTATAAAAAGTCTGTAATCACCTCTGAAAAACTCAACTATAAATCTGCCCACAGAATATAGGATAAGGTAAAGAGAAAATATCTGACCATCAAAGGATTTATTCTTATAGATTATTGTTAGCACTCCAAATATCAGCAAATTGGATAACATGTGGTATATTTGAGTAGGATGTAGAGGCACCCCTATTCTTGCTAACGATTCTGGATTGGTAAAGGTTATAGCCCATGGAAGCTTACAGGGCTTACCATAACAGCACCCTGCAAAAAGACATCCAATTCTACCAATTGCCTGGGCTAAAGGCAAAACCCACCCCACCACATCCGCAGCCTTTCTGATATTCACATGCCTTTTTTTGCAGAATAGATACCCTCCCAAGATCCCTCCTGCTATACCGCCAAATAAAGCTAATCCCCCCTTCCATATGAAAAGAACTTCCCAAGGTCTATTTAGATAGATAGAGATATTCTCCAAAACGAAATATATTCTTGCACCTAAGATGCCAAATACAAGTATCCAAAAGGAAAGATCTGCCATGACTTCTTTATCTATCCCCTCGGCTTCTGCTCTTCTGACAGCGAAAGTTAAAGCCACCATAAAGGCCAAGGCTACAAAAACCCCGTAAGCGGGCAGCTTAAAATTTCCGATTCTTATAAGGTATGGATGCAACTTTTACCCCTTCTTGCTCTGAGGTCTGTAGAAAATAAGAAGCATGATAATACCAATTACTATAAATGTATCGGCAAAATTGAAAGCTGGCCAATGAAGATCTCCTAAATGAAGATCTATAAAATCTATCACGCTTCCATAAACAAACCTGTCAAAAAGGTTGCCAATGCCTCCCCCTAAAATGAACCCAAAAGCACATGAGGACAGATAATCCCTTTCATTTAATCGTTTAATCAAAGCCAACACCACAGCTATTGCAATAAAAGAGACAACTATAAAGAAAAAACCGCTTCTGTGAGAATGCCTGCCTACTCCCCACAAACCCCCTTTATTCATTACATGCACTATGTTAAGAAAATTTGTTATTTTGATAGTCCCAGATATTGAAAGCTTCTTTAAAATCCAAACCTTGCTCAGCCTATCTAAAACAAAAACAAAAAGAGCGCTTAATCCAGAAACAAACCACTTAACCATTTTTCAAAGCTCTTACACACCTTAAACATATATCAGGATATTCTGGATCTTTTCCCACGTCTGTGGAATAAAGCCAGCATCTGGGACACTTTATACCATCAGCCTTCTGAACATCTATGCTTAGGTTTTCCATATCCTCTGCTTTGTACGCCCCCTCGCCCTCCTCATTAATCTCAACCTGAGAGACAATGAAAAACTCCCTTAAAACCCAAGGATCAAAACTTGTTAAAAAATCTAAAAGCTTTCCCTTAGGATAAAGCACAACTTTTGCGTCAAAGGAATGGCCTATAATTTTTTCGTTTCTCATTACCTCTAAAACCCTAGTTACCTCTTTCCTCACATTATAGAGCCTGTCCCATCTCTCCCTTATCTTTTCATCCTCAAAAATCTCCTCCTCTTTGGGAAAGAGCTCAAGATGAATACTCTCTTTATCCCCTTCTCTTTTAGGAATATGTTCCCAAGCATCTTCCATGGTGAAGGATAAGATGGGAGCCAAGAGCTTCACAAGATTGTTCAACATGTAATATATAGCACTTTGAGCAGATCTTCTCTCATAAGAAGTGGCCGAGTGTATATACAGTCTTTCTTTAACCACATCCAGATAAACAGAAGAAAGATCCACATTGCAAAACTGTAAAGTAAGATGATAAACCCTGTAAAACTTATAATCCTCATAAGCCTTTATAATCTTTCTAGCAAGCTCTCCAAACTTGGAGACTATCCATTTGTCCATCTCCATCAATTTGTTCAAGGGAATAAAGTCGTTAGAAGGATCAAAATCGTATAGGTTGCCCAGCATAAAGCGGATGGTATTTCTTATCTTTCTATAGGATTCCACAAGCCTTATTAATATCTCATCTGAAAGCCTCACATCCTCAGTGTAATCTTCAGCTGCCACCCATAATCTCAGAATCTCTGCCCCGTATTTCTTAATCACATCCTGAGGAGAGATTACGTTACCCAAAGATTTACTCATTTTTCTTCCTTGACCATCCACCACAAAACCATGGGTAAGAACCCCTTTGTAAGGAGCTCTATCCCTGGTGGCCACAGACTCTATAAGAGAACTCTGAAACCAACCCCTGTGCTGGTCACTTCCCTCAAGATAGAGATCAGCAGGCCAACAAAGGTCATCCCTTCTCTCCAAAACTGCAGCATGAGAGACCCCGGAATCGAACCACACATCCAGTATATCCGTTTCTTTTACAAAAGAGTTTCCTTTACATTTAGGACAAGTAAAGCCTTCAGGAAGAAAGCATGATACATCCTTAACAAACCAAACATCCGCTCCTTCCTTTTCTGTAAGCTCAGCCACCCTATCAAAAAGCTCTCTTGTGGCTATAAGCTCACCACAAGATTTACAGTAAAGCACAGTTATAGGCACACCCCAAGCCCTCTGTCTGGATATACACCAGTCAGGTCTTTGAGAGACCATCTCACTTATCCTCACCTCTCCCCAAGAAGGGATCCACTTTACCCTCTTTATCTCCTCAAGTATTCTTTTCCTTAAATTTCTTCTTTCCATAGAGATAAACCACTGAGGGGTAGCTCTAAAGATTACAGGCTCCTTACATCGCCAGCAATGAGGATAAGAGTGAACTATTTCCTCCTCCATTATGAGAAGACCTTTGCTTTTAAGAAGATTCACTATCTTAGGATTAGCTTCCCATATGTTTTCGCCTTTAAAATGGCTCACAGTATCATCAAAATTTCCGTAATCATCCACAGGATTGTAGACGTCCAGATTGTATTTAAGCCCTATTTGGTAATCCTCTTCAC